>JBEVIH010000186.1:0-9155 GCA_040510815.1 Xanthobacteraceae bacterium
CGGACCCGCGCACGCGCAGGGGAGCTATCCCGACAAGCTGATCAAGATGATCGTGCCGGCGCCGGCTGGCGGCCAGACCGACGTGCTGGCGCGGCTGCTGGCGCAGAAGATCCAGCAGGCGGTCGGCCAGAACGTAATCATCGACAACCGGCCGGGCGCCGGCGGCGCGCTCGGCGCCCGGGCTTTGGCGGCCGCCGAGCCGGACGGCTACACCTTGTTCTACGGCAATACCTCGACCTTGGCGGTGATCCCGGCGGTGTCCAAGAACCCCGGCTACGATCCGGCGAAGAATTTCGCCCCGATCGCCAGCGTTTCCGACAGCTACACGATCCTGGTGGTGCACCCGTCGTTCCCGGCCAAGACGGTGCAGGAATTCATCGCCTATGCCAAAGCCAATCCCGGCAAGCTCAATTTCGGCCACGCCGGCGCCGGCAACGTCACCCATCTGACCGGCGAGATGTTCCGCTCGCTGGCCAAGATCGATTTTCTCGGCGTGCCCTATCGGGGCGGTGCGGAATCGATCACCGGATTGCTCGGCCAGCAGAACGATTTTTTATTTGAGAGCCCGGTGGTGCTGCTGCCGCTGATCCGCGACGGCAAGCTGCGCGCGCTCGGCGTCACCAGCGCGCGGCGCGTGCCCGAGCTTCCTGACGTGCCGACCATGGTGGAGGCCGGCGTGGCGGGCTTCACCGCCACCCTGTTGACCGGCATCGTGGCGCCGGCCGGCACGCCGGCGCCCGTCGTCGGCAAGCTCAACGGCGTGATCAACGAGACGCTCAAGGCCGCCGACATGAGCGAGCTCTTGACCAAGTTCGGATCGCAGGCGCGGATCGGCTCGCCGCAGGATTTTGCGACCTTCCTCGCCGGCGAGACCCGCAAATGGGCGGACATCGCCAAGGCGGCGAACGTTTCGGTGGATTGACGAGCGCGAATAGCGAATGGCGAAGAGCGAATAGGGGAACTGGCGCTTGCCAACCGCTACTCGCTATTCGCTACGTGAAGGATGACCAATAACCAGGAGAGAGTGATGAAGGCTGGCGTTGCGAGCGAGAACGGGCTGGTGGTGCGTGACATCCCGCAACCGCGGCCGAAGCCCAACGAGGTGCTGGTCAAGGTGCGGGCCGCGAGCCTCAATCGCGCCGATCTCACCACCGCGCGCGGTCTCCCCCATGGCAGCCACGGCGGGGTCGGCGCGGCGGTCGGCATCGACTGGGCCGGCGAGGTGGTGGAGATCGGCGCCGAGGTGCAGGGCGGCTTCAAGCCCGGCGACCGCGTGATGTGCTCCGGCAACGGCGGCTATGCCGAATACGCGGTCAGCGACTGGGGCCGCGTGCATCCGATGCCGGACGGCATGAGCTTCGAGCAGGCGGCGACCTTGCCGGTCGCGCTCAGCACCTTGCACAACGCGCTCATCACCGCCGGCCACCTCAAGACCGGCGAGAGCGTGATGATCCAGGGCGCCAGCTCGGGCGTCGGGCTGATGGGGCTGCAGATCGCCAAGCTCAAGGGCGCTAAGCCGGTGATCGGCTCCTCAACCAACGATGCGCGGCGCGGGCGGCTCAAGGAGTTCGGCGCCGATCTCGTGATCGATACCCGCGATCCGGCCTGGCCCGACCAGGTGCTCAAGGCGACCGACGGCAAGGGCGTCGATCTGGTGGTCGACATGCTCTCGGGCCCGGTGGTGGCGCAGACCATGAAGGCGATGGCGCTGCTCGGCCGCATCGTCAATGTCGGCCGGCTCGCCGGCACCAAGGCCGAATTCGACTTCGACCTGCATGCGCTGCGCCGCATCGACTATATCGGGGTGACGTTCCGCACCCGCACGCTCGACGAGGTGCGGGAGATCGGCCGCCGCATGCGCGCCGACCTCTGGGACGCGGTGACGGCGGGCAAGCTCAAGCTGCCGATCGACCGCCGTTTCCCGCTCGACGAGGCGCCGCAGGCGCAGGCGCATATGCGGGCGAACGGGCATTTCGGCAAGATCGTGCTGACGATGTGAGGCGCGGCCCGGATGCCTGCGGCTATTTGTTCGCCCGCCTGACGTAGTCGGCGATGAAGGCGCGCAGCTCGGGCGAGATCGCGATCGCCTGGCGCACCTCCTTGTTAGTGTCGGGCCCCGCCACGAATTCCGGCACGAACCCCATCGTCTTGAGCGCCTCCTCGGCGTGCTCCTTGTCGTCGTTGACGCGCCCGACCGCCGCGCGCAGCGCCGCCACCGCGGCCTGCGGCGCGCCCGGCGGCAGCACCACCTGGCGCTGCATGGCGCCGTTGATGGTATGGACGGCCCGATAGGTCTCCCAGAACTGGCCGGACGGCAGCGCGCCCTTGAGCTTCCGGTGCAGCTCGTGGAACGGCAGGATCGCGAGCCCTTCCATCTGCCGCGGCGGGTTGAAGCTCTCGCCGTCCGGAACCGCCTCGTACCAGAGCGGGATCACCAGTCCGTCGCGCACCAGGCTCGGCTCGACCACCGCGCGATAGCTCGGCGGCGATTCCGAATAGAGGTTGATCTCGTTCTGCTGCAGCGCGAGCCGCGCCGCCTGGCTGCCCCGATAGGAGGTCACGTATTTGTGCGGCACGCCGAGCATGTCGAGGCCAAGCCGCAGCAGCAGGTCCTTCGAATTCTCGGCACCGAGGCCGCCCGCCACCACGCCCTTCGCCTTGATGATGTCGGTCGCGGTCTTCATGCCGGGCGCCACGTCGGTACGGACGTAGATGACGGCAGTGCCGGGCTGATAAGCGACGAACTCGTAGCTGCGAAAGTCGACACGGAAGCGTTCCGGATTGTTGGCGAAGCGCCAGGCGGAGCCGGTGAAGTAGCCCATTACGGTGCCGTCCTTGGGCGCCACCTCCCCGAGATAGCCGGCGCCGGCCATGCCGCCGGCGCCATCCATGTTCTGCACGACGATGCTGGGGTGGCCGTCGACGTGCTTGCCAAGGTGCTTGGCGAGCAGGCGGCCCTCGATGTCGGTCGGGCCGCCGGCGGCGAAGTTGATCAGCACGGTGAGCCGCTTGCCTTTGTAGAACGGCTCGTCGGCGGCGCCCGGCGCGGCCACGGTCGCCGCGGCGCAGAGCCCGATCAACGCGGCTCGCAGCCTGAACATGGTGCGCTCCGGTGCTATGATTGTGTCTCACCACGACTATAGCCGCGGCGGTCGCGCGTGTCCCGGAGATGATCTTCAATGTGCAAGACCGGTCGCCGACGCCTGCTCGCGCTGTGCGCGCTGATCTGCGCGGGCGGCTCGCCGGCGCAGGCCGACGCGGTTGCCGACTTCTACAAGGGCCGGAGCGTCACGGTCGTGGTGTCGTCGAGCGCGGGCGGCGGCTACGACACGCTGGCGCGCGCGGTCGCCCGCCACATCGGCAGGCATCTGCCGGGCCACCCGGTCTTCGTCGTGCGCAACATGCCCGGCGCCGGCGGCATGACGGCGAGCAATTTTCTCTACACCAATGCCGACAAGGACGGCAGCGTCATCGGCCTGGTGCAGAACAACACCCCGTTCGAGCCGCTGTTCGGCACCCGGGAGGCGCGCTACGACCCGGTGAAATTCAACTGGCTCGGCTCGCCCAGCGTCGAGACCGCGATGGTGCTGCTCTGGCACGCGGTGCCGGTGCAGTCCATCGAGGACCTTCGCCAGCGGGAGGTCGCGGTCGGCGTCTCCGGCGCCAACTCGACCCCGGCCTTCTTCACCCGGCTGTTGAACGCGACGCTCGGCACCCGGATGAAAGCCGTCAACGGCTATCCGGGCCAGAACGACGTTCTGCTCGCCATGGAGCGGCGCGAGCTCGACGGCCATCCGAGCGCTTTCATGAGCGCGCTCACCTCGACGCGGCCGAGCTGGCTGCGGGACAAGACCGCAAAGGCGATCGTGCAGTACGGACCCGAGAAGCACGCCGAGCTCGGCGGCGTGCCGTTCGCGCCCGACCTCGTGAGCCATGCGGAGGACCGGCTGGTGATGGAGGCGGCGTTCGCGCCGCTCGCGCTCGGGCGGCCGTTCCTCGCCCCGCCCAATGTTCCGGCCGAGCGGGTGGCGGCGCTGCGCGCGGCCTTTGTAGCCACTATGGCGGACCCCGCGTTCCTGGCCGAGGGCGAGCGGATCGGGCTCGGGCTCAATGCGCCGCGCAGCGGTGCGCAAATCCAGGAGGTGATGGAGCGAGCCTACCGCAGCCCGCCGGCGGTGATCGATCGGCTGCGGCAGTTGAACACGCCGTAATTTTTCTCGGTGTCATCGCCCGCGAAAGCGGGCGATCCAGTAAACACGGCCTTGGGTGTCGGAAGCGCGGAGCCGCAATCGCGTCGTCTGGCGATTACTGGATGCCCTAAGCGCGGGCATGACAACCGCGGTCACATCTGAATCCCCGCCGCCTTGATGATCGGCCCCCATTTGCGGCTCTCGCCGGCGATGAAGGCCCTGGTGTCCTCCGGCGTGCCGCCGGCCGGCAGCGAATCGAGCTTGCGCAAATCCTCTCGGCCCTTGTCACTGCGCAGGAACACGTTCACGGCGGCGTTGATCTTCTCGACGATCTGCGGCGGCGTGCCGGCGGGCGCCGCCAGCGCGAACCAGGCGATCGCCTCGAAGCCCGGGAAGCCCGCCTCCTGCGCGGTCGGCACGTCGGGCAGCTGCTGGGTGCGGCTCAAGCTGGTCACCGCGAGCGCGCGCAGCCGGCCGGCCAGCACGTGCGGCCCCGGGCTGGTGGTAAGCGTGCAGGCGACATCGAGCTGGCCGCCGACCAGATCGGTGAGCATCTGCGGCTCGGCGCGGTACGGCACCACGGTCAGCTGGGCGCCCGCCTCCTTCATGAACGCGGCGAGCGTGACGTGGGCGGTGGTGCCGATGCCCGGCACGCCGGCGTTGAGCTTGCCCGGATTGGCCTTGCTGTACTCGACCAGCTCTTTGAGCGTCCGCGCCTCGACCTTCGGGTTGACGACGAAAATGTGCGGCAGCTTGGAGACCAGGACGATCGGGATGAGCTCGGTCTCCGGGTCGTACGGCATGCTGGCGAACATGAACTTGTTCAGCGCCAGCGAGCCGGCGCCGGCCATCAGGATCGTGTAGCCGTCGGGCGGCGCCTTGGCGGCCGCCATGGCGCCGATATTGCCCGCTGCGCCGGCGCGGTTGTCGACCACGAATTGCGCGCCGAGCTTGTCGCCGAGCTCCTGGGCGACGCCGCGCCCGAGCAGATCCATCGCTCCGCCGGCCGGGAACGGGATGATCAAGGTCACCGGGCGCGCCGGCCAGGCTTGTGCCGCCACCCGGGAAGCGGCGATCGCGGGGGCAAAGCCCGCTGCAACCAGAAGCGTGCGGCGAGTCACCATGCTCATGACATCCTCGACATTCGTGGCCTGCAAACTGTCTCGCAACGGTGTTCAGAAATGGGCTCAACCGCCAATTGTCAACCGTCGCCGCCCCCGCGCGTGTTGATCGCGCCGCGAAGATTCTCCAAGCTATTGACGAAAAGCCGAGCCGTCACGGCCGTCGAGCGCCGCGCGAGGAGCCGCCCATGATCAAGACCAAAGGCATCCTGCATATCACCATCCCGGTCAGTGACCTGGCACGCAGTCGCGCCTTCTACACCGACGTGCTCGGGCTCGAATTCATCGCCCAGGCGCCCAAGGACAATCCGCATTTCGTGTTCCTCAAGTCCGGCGACGATTACGTGGTGCTCGGCCGCGAGGCCAACCGCGGCCGCTTCTCGGACATCATCCATCACGCCTTCCTGGTCGACGGCGATGCCTACGACGCCACCGTCGCCGAGCTCAAGGCCAAGGGCGTCGACGTGTTCCGCGAGGACGAGCGCCACGATGGCGTGTTCACCGGCCGCAGCGCCTATTTCCACGACCCCGACAATAACGCGCTCGAGGTCATCCACCTCACCAACAGCGCGAAGGGCTAAAGATGCCGCGGAGAATTCCGCTCACCTTCGCGTGCGGCGACTACGAGATCATGCGCGCGCTCAAGGAGGGCGCGGTCGAGCCGGAGGGGATCGAGCTCACCGTCCTCACCGACATGGGCCCGTCGCCGCGGCACTGGCGGTTCCTGCGCAACCGCGAGTTCGACATCGCCGAAGTGTCGGGCTCGGGCTACGTGGCGGCGCGCGACCAGGACCTGCCGTTCCGCGCCATCCCGGTGTTTCCGCACCGCCGCTTCCGCCACGGCTTCATCTTCGTCAATACCGGCAAGGGCATCGCCAAGCCGACCGACCTGATCGGCCGCAAGGTCGGCTCCAAGGGCTACCTGTTCACCGCCGGGCTGTGGATGCGCGGTATCCTCGAGCACGATTACGGCGTGCCGCATCGATCGATCAACTGGCTCAGCGAGCTCGACGAGGACGTCGACTTCACGCCGCCGCCCGATCTCAAGATCACGCAGGTGCCGCAGGATGCGTCGCTCGAGGACATGCTGGTCGCGGGCGAGATCGACGCGCTGCTCTCGCCCGACCTGATCAAGCCGCTGCTCGCCGGCGATCCGCGCGTCGGCCGGCTTTTTGCCGACTACAAGCAGGAGGAGATCGCGTTCTACCGCCGCACCGGCATCTTTCCGATCATGCACGTGGTCGGCATCAAGCAGGAGATCGTCGAGAAATATCCTTGGGTGGCGGTCAACATGTACAAGGCGTTCGAGGAGGCCAAGGCGATCGCGATGAGGCGGATGGAGAACCCGCGCATCGTGCCGCTCGCTTGGTACCGGGAGGAATGGGAGGAGCAGGAGCGCATTCTCGGCAAGGATCCGTGGGCATACGGCCTGGGCGAGCGCAACGCCAGGAACTTTGAGCGGCTGGTCGCCTATTCGCACGAGCAGGGCCTGATCCGGCGCCGCATCCCGCTCGACGAGCTTTTTCTCAACGTCTCCGAGGGCCGCAAGCGCGAAGAATTCCGGATTTGAATCTACCGTGAACTGTAGGGTGGGCAAAGGCACGGTCCACAATGACGGCATTGCCACGCGAACATGGTAGTGCCATGCCCACGCGTCAGCGTCGACCAGGATGAATGGTACGCGTGGGCACGGCGCACGCGGTCGGCACTCGTAGACAGGGCGGTCGTGACGCGCGTGCGCCTTTGCCCACCCTACAGATCCGATGTCAATTTTTCCTGATCCGGAACACCAGAACGTCGCCGTCGCGCGAACTCGATTCGAGCTTGTCGCCGGTCTGGTTGAGCAGGTTGGGAATGTCGATGGCGGTGAGCGGGTCGGTGCATTCCGCAATCAGCAGGTCGCCGGTCTTGAGGCCGGTCAGCGCCTTGCGCGCGCGCAGCGCCGGCAGGGGGCATTTGAGCCCGCGCAGATTGAGGGTTTTTTCTGCCATTGCGTTGCGATCCGCTCATTCCGCCTTTGTGGGGCGTGACACTATATACTTGGCCCGTCATGGCCGATGGAACGGAAATCCCGCAGCGCATTGCCCGGCTGACGCCGCTTGCCGACGTGCTGGCGCGCCTCGACGCGCTGGTCAAGCCGGTGGCGCCGCGCGAGGTCGAAACCGGCGCCGCGATCGGCCGCGTCCTTGCCGGCGACGTCAACGCGGTCGTCAATCCGCGCGTGCCGCTGGCGCTGCGCGACGGCTGGGCGGTGCGTGCCGAGCTGACCACCGATGCCAGCTCCTATGCGCCGGCACCGCTCGCCACCGCGACCCGGATCGACGTGGGGGAGCCGATGCCGGCGGGCGCCGACGCGGTCGCGCCGCTGGACGTGGTGGTGTCGCGCGGCAGTCGCAGCGAAATCATCGCGCCGGTCGCCGCCGGTGACGGGGTGCTGGCGGCAGGGGCGGACGCCAATCGCCAGACGACGTTCGCGCGGGAAGGCCGCCGCCTGACGCGCGTCCAGGCCGCGGCGCTCGCCGCCGCCGGGGTGACGCGGCTCCACGTTTGCGAACCGCGCGTGCGCCTGGTGCGCGCCCGCGCCGCGGGCGACGCCGTGATCGATGCGGCCGTCGCCCTGATCGACACCGAGATCGCGGCGGCGGGCGGTCGTGTCTTGCGCGACGATACGGAGCTTGGACCTGCGCTCAAGGATGACGCCGCCGACGCCATCGTCGCCATCGGCGGCACCGGCAGCGGACGGCACGATGCGGCCGTGCGCACGCTCGAACGCATCGGCCGCCTCGAGGTGCATGGGATCGCGCTCGCCCCCGGCGAGACCGCGGCCTTCGGGCTGGTTGGGCCGCGGCCCGTCCTGCTCCTGCCCGGCCGGCTCGACGCGGCGCTGACGGTCTGGCTGGTGATCGGGCGGCTCCTGTTGTCGCGGCTTTGCGGCGTCGCCGACGAGCGGCCCACGACCAAAGCCAGCCTCGCCCGCAAGGTCGCTTCGACGCTCGGGCTCGCCGAGGTGGTCCCGGTGCGCATGCGCGAAGGCGCGGCGGACCCCATAGCCTCGGGCTATGTGCCGCTTTCGGCGCTCGCACAGGCCGACGGCTGGATCCTGGTGCCGGCCGACAGCGAAGGATGTCCGTCGGGCGCCGAGGTCGTGATAAGACCCTGGCCATGACTGTGCGTTTCGAACCGAAATCGGCCGAGCACGATCTCATCGCCGCGATCCGCCGCGCGGCGCGGCAGGAGCAATTCCTCGAGGTGGTGTCGGCCGAGGAGGCGCGTGCGCGTTTTGCGCGGCACGTCGGTCGCTCGCCGCTCGCCGGCGAGAGCGTCGCGCTCGCCGATGCGCTTGGCCGCGTGCTCGCCCGCGACGTCAGCGCGCCGATCGACGTGCCGCCGTTCGATCGCGCCAATGTGGACGGCTTCGCGCTGCGCGCCGCCGACACCGCGGGCGCGAGCGACACCGCGCCGCGGCGGCTGCGTCTCAACGGCGAAGTGATCGTCTGCGGACATCCGCCCGCGCTCGAAGTGGCGCCCGGCGCCGCCACCACGATCGCCACGGGCGGGGTGGTGCCGCGCGGCGCCGACGCGGTGGTGATGATCGAGCACACCGATTTGGTCGACGAGAACGGCGCGCCAGCGATCGACGTGCGCCGCGCGGTCGCCGCGGGGCAGTTCGTCTCCTATGCGGGCTCCGACATCGCGCGCGGCGAGGTGGTGCTCCGCCGCGGCACCCGCATCGGCTCGCGCGAGATCGGCATGCTGGCGGCCTGCGGCATCGCCGAGGTCATGGTGGTGCGCAGGCCCAGGGTCGCGGTGCTCTCGACCGGCGACGAGCTCGCCGCGCCGGGCG
>JBEVIH010000187.1:0-5308 GCA_040510815.1 Xanthobacteraceae bacterium
GTCGGTGAGGAAGCGGTCGACGCCGTAGATGTAGATCGGATTGTAGTAGCCCATCAGCACGATCGGCGTCGCGTCGTCGCCGGTACGAAAGGCATGCACCAGATCGAGCGTCTTCTTGAGCGTCTGGCCGGCCTTGAGCGCCCGCAGGCCGGCGGCCTGGATCGCCGGCCCATCCGCCATCGGATCGGTGAACGGCATGCCGAGCTCGATCACGTCGGCGCCCGCGGCCGGCAGCGCGCGCAGGATGGCGAGCGAGGTCTCAGGGTCGGGATCGCCGGCGGTGAGGAAGGTCACCAGCGCGGCGCGGCCGTCCTTCTTCAACGCGGCAAAGCGGCGATCGATACGCGTGGTCATGAGTTCGGTGGTCCGCTTTGCGCGATCGTCAATCGGACAGTCCTTTGCGTCGTCGCTCGCGCATCGCGGCCATCCGGACATTGATGGTGCCGACCATCAATATCAGGACCGAGCCGATGAAGTGCACCCATTCCTTCTTCTCCAGCGCCGGACCGGACCCAAGCAGCCGCACCCGCAGGAAATAGAGGATGAAGGCCGTGGACACGATGATCAGGATCCAGCCGACGACCTTCTGCCTGCTGATCACAGGCGCGCCCCCAGATGGTCCGCGACCGTGAAGATGTCCTTGTCGCCGCGGCCGCACATGTTCATCACCATCAGGTGGTCTTTCGGCTTCCTGGGCGCCAGCTCGAGCACCTTGGCGAGCGCGTGCGCGGGCTCGAGCGCCGGGATGATGCCTTCGAGCCGGCAGCAGAGCTGGAAGGCGTCGAGCGCCTCCTGGTCGGTCGCCGACAGATAGGTGACGCGGCCCAGATCGTTGAGCCAGGAATGCTCCGGCCCGATGCCCGGATAGTCGAGGCCGGCCGAGATCGAGTGCGCCTCGTTGATCTGGCCGTCGTCGTTCATCAGCAGATAGGTGCGGTTGCCGTGCAGAACGCCGGGCTTGCCGCCCGCGATCGAGGCCGCGTGCTGGCCGGTCGAGAGCCCGTGGCCGGCCGCCTCGACCCCGTAGATCTCGATCTGGGTCTCGTCGAGGAATGGATGGAACAGCCCCATGGCGTTCGAGCCGCCGCCGATGCAGGCAACGAGCGAGTCCGGCAGCCTGCCCTCGGCTGCCTGCATCTGCTCGCGGGTCTCGCGGCCGATCACCGACTGGAAGTCGCGCACCATCATCGGATAGGGGTGCGGGCCGGCGACGGTGCCGATGCAGTAGAACGTGTCGGTGACGTTGGTCACCCAGTCGCGCAACGCCTCGTTCATCGCGTCCTTCAGCGTCTTCGAGCCGGACTCGACCGGGCGCACCTCGGCGCCCAGCATCTTCATGCGGAAGACGTTGGGCTTCTGCCGCTCGACATCGACCGAGCCCATATAGACCACGCATTTGAGCCCGAAGCGCGCACACAGCGTCGCGGTCGCGACCCCGTGCTGGCCGGCGCCGGTCTCGGCGATCACTCGCGGCTTGTCCATGCGGCGCGCCAGCATGATCTGGCCGAGCACGTTGTTCACCTTGTGGGCGCCGGTATGGTTGAGCTCGTCGCGCTTGAAGTAGATCTTCGCGCCCGCACAATGCTCGGTCATGCGCTCGGCGAAATAGAGCGGGCTCGGACGCCCGACATAATGGGTGAGATGGCCGTCCATCTCCTTCTTGAAGTCCGGATCGACCCTGGCGGCCGCATAGGCCTTCTCCAGGTCGAGGATCAGCGGCATCAGCGTCTCGGCGACGAAGCGGCCGCCATAGAGGCCGAAATGTCCGCGCTCGTCGGGCCCGGTGCGGAACGAATTGGGCTGCTGGATGGTCATGCGCGACTCGCGACTTTCTGAGCGCCTTCGCTCGCGGCGGCCACGCGCGCCGCGCGAATGAAGCCGCGGATTTTTTCCAGATCCTTCTCGCCCGGCGCGCGCTCGACGCCGGACGACACGTCGACGCCCGGCGCCGCGGTGATGCGCAGCGCCTCCGCCACGTTGGCGGCGTCGAGCCCACCGGACAGCATGAACGGCACGCCCGCACCGAGGTTCTCGAGCAGCCGCCAATCGAACGGCTTGCCGAGCCCGCCCGGCCGCGTCGCCTCGCGCGGCGCACGGGCGTCGAAGATGAGCCGGTCGGCGACCTTGTCGTAGAGCCGGATCGGCGAGAGGTCGGCGCGCTCGGCGATCGGCAGCGCCTTCATGACCGGCAGGCCGAAGCGCGCCCGCACCGCGACCACGCGCTCCGGCGTCTCCTGGCCGTGCAGCTGCAGCAGGTCGGGCGCCAGCGCCTCAATCATTGCCTTGAGCGTCGCGTCGTCGGCGTCGACCGAGAGCGCCACTTTCTGCGCCCGCCCGCGCACCCGCGCGCCGAGCGCGCGGGCGGCCTCGTAGCCGAGATTGCGCGGCGACGGCGGGAAGAACACGAAGCCGACCATGTCGGCGCCCGCGTCGAGCGCGACGTCGAGCGCCTCGGGCGTCTTCAGGCCGCAGATTTTGATCACAACGGGCATCGCCGCAGGTCCCTCTCCGCCGCGGTTCTACCGCGATGCCGACGGTTTGTCTCGCCTTTCCAAGCTTTTGATTGTGCAAGACAATTTGCGACAGCCTCACCCCGCCGGCGGCGGGATGGTGAGCTGCGGCGCGTACCCGGCCGGCATCGGCTCGGCCGGGAGCTGGGCCGGCGCCGTGCGCTGCTTGAGGCGGTCGACCTCGGCGCGCAATTCGCGCGCCTCCGCTTCGGCGAGCCGCGCCGCGCGGCGCCATTTGGCCTGCTTGAGCCAGGCGGCGACCCCGCCCACGATGACGCCGCCGATGAGAAGGACGAGAACCAGCACGAACAACGGCAACGCCACCGCCAGCGCCGGGTGTGCCTGATCGAACGGATCGAGCGAGACCACCACGGTCTGCCGATTGGCCACCGCGAACGTGATCAGGACGATCGCCAGCGGCACCAGGATCAGCGCCATGACGGTCTTGCGGATCATAGCCTCAAGCGCTGGGGCGGTTGAGCCGCTCGCGCATTTCCTTGCCGGTCTTGAAAAACGGCACCGACTTCTTGTCGACCGACACATGCGCGCCGGTGCGCGGATTGCGTCCGGTGCGAGCCGGCCGGTGCTTGACCGAGAACGCCCCGAAGCCGCGCAGCTCGACGCGGTCGCCGCGCGCCATCGCGGCGATGATCTCGCCCAGGATGGCGTTGACGATATTCTCCACGTCGCGCTGATAGAGATGCGGATTCTGCGCGGAGATGCGCTGGACAAGCTCGGATTTGATCATCGGTGCCGCCGTCCCCTGGCCTCGCGGATGGAAGGCCGTTCCGTGTCTAGAGCGGGATGACTCTATCGTCGCTGCTCTAGTTCGCAACCGGAGGGTGCCAAAGGGCCAGAAGACCGTCAAGGCTGAGACGCTCCACCGCCTGCAGCGCGCCCCACTCCTCGACGTGCCGGGCAAACGCGCCCAGGCCCACCGCTTCGAGCACCACCACCGCCGCGGTATGCAGGAACGGCAAGTCGCTGAGCCGGTCGCGCAGCCGGAAGTCGCGCACCGGCGTGTTCGGATCGATGTTCTTCTCCTTGGCGAGCCAGGCGAGCGCCGTCTTCTCGTCGCCGAGCTGGTCGACGAGCTTGAGCCCGACCGCCTGGCGCCCGGTAAACACGCGTCCGTCCGCGACCCGCTCGATGCCGGCGTCGTCGAGCTGTCGGCGCGCCTTCACCAGGCCGCGGAACCAAGCGTACGAATCCAACACGATCGACTCGATCGCCGCGCGCGCCTCCGGCGACGTCGGCTCGAAGCCGTTGGGCGACGCCTTGAGCGGTGAGGACTTGATCTCCTCGACCTTGATGCCGAGCGTCTTCAGCAGATCGGCGACGTTCGGATACTGGAACAGCACGCCGATCGAGCCGACCAGCGAGGTCTCCTGCGCCACGATGTGGTCGGCGCCCAGTGCCGCGATGTAGGCGCCGGAGGCCGCCAGCCCGTCGATCACCACCACGATCGGCTTCTTCTCCTTGAGCCGCATCAGCGACTCATAGAGCTGCTCGGAGCCCGAGGTGGTGCCGCCCGGGCTGTTGATGTGCACGATCACCGCTTGTGCCCGCGATTTTCCGAGCCGTTCCAACGCCTCGACCCGCTGCTGATCGCTGCGAATGAGCCCGGTGAAGGTGACGCGCGCGATTGCTGCGCCCGCCTGTCCGGTCAACACCCCGGTCCCTGGCACCCGCAACGCGGCGCCGGCCGCGACCACGGCGCAGATCGCGATCAGGATCGCAAAGACGCGCCAGAAGGTGAGCTTGCGCCGCATCCGGCGGCGGTCGACGATGGTGTCGGCATCGAGCGACATGGCGATGCTCCTCGATGAATCGGGGCGGGACAGTGCCGCCGGGCATTGCAATGGTCAATGGCCCGGCCGCAATCGTGGCAAACGGAACAGAAACGCGCGCAACGCGGCTCGAACGCAGATCCGGATGACGCCCCGCTGGCGCCAGGATTTTTCCGAGGCTCCGGCAGGCGGGCGTCTCGCTCGAGCCTATTCTGGTTCCTTTTCTTCCTTCTCTTCCTTCTCTTCCCTCTCTTCCTTCTTGTCGGTTTTCTCGCCGGCGCGCTTGAGCGCGGTGCCGAGGATGTCGCCGAGCGTGGCGCCGGAGTCAGACGAGCCATACTGGGCGATCGCCTCTTTCTCCTCCGCCACTTCGAGCGCCTTGATCGACACCTGCACCTTGCGGGCGCGCCGGTCGAATTGCGTCACGCGCGCGTCGACCTTCTGGCCGATGGCGAAGCGCTCCGGCCGCTGCTCGCCGCGGTCGCGCGCGAGCTCGGAGCGTTTGATGAAGGTGGCGAGGTCGGTGCCGACGATCTTCACGTCGAGGCCGGCCTCCTTCACCTCGGTCACCTCGCAGGTGACGACGCCGCCCTTCTTGAGGTCGCCGGCGCCCTCGGCGGCGAACGGATCGCCTTCGAGCTGCTTGATGCCGAGCGAGATCCGCTCCTTTTCGACGTCGACGTCGAGCACCTGCGCCCGCACCTTGTCGCCCTTCTTGTACTCCTCGATCACCTGCTCGCCCGGACGCTTCCAGTCGAGGTCGGAGAGATGCACCATGCCGTCGACGTCGCCGTCGAGGCCGAGGAAGAGGCCGAACTCGGTCTTGTTCTTGACCTCGCCTTCGATCTCCGATCCGGGCGGATACTTCTCGACGAACGTCTCCCACGGGTTGCGCATGGTCTGCTTGAGGCCGAGCGAAATGCGCCGCTTGACCGGATCGACTTCGAGGATCTGCACTTCGACTTCCTGCGAGGTCGAGACGATCTTGCCGGGATGCACGTTCTTTTT
>JBEVIH010000188.1:0-7339 GCA_040510815.1 Xanthobacteraceae bacterium
CGGTCTGCTCGGGCGTGAAGAAATGCGTGCGGAACCGGCCTTCGTCGGGCTTGAGCGACGGGGTCAAGGCCGGCACCGCCGGATCGGCCGGCAGGTACTCGGCATCGCGGAAGATGTTCTGGCCTTCGGGCGACGTGATGAAGTCGACAAGCAGCTTCGCCGCATTGGGATGCGGCGCGTTCTTGTGCACGGAGATCACCGACAGCGTGCCGGTCACCGGCTCCATCTTGATCCAGTCGACCGGAGCGCCCTTCTTGCCGCTGATCACGGTATGATGATTGAAGATTTGCAGCGCCAGCGGATATTCGCCGGCGATGACCTGGTCGAGTACCTCGCGCGCGGCGCTGCCGATATTGGCGATCCTCTGCTTGGAGAGCTCTCGCAGATAGAGCATTCCGCTCTCGGTCCCCATCTCGGTCAGCACGGTGCCGATGAAGCCCGGGCCGCCCGAGCTCGTGGGCGACGTGCTCCAGGCGATCTTGCCGCGCCATTTCGGATCGAGCAGCGCCTGGTAGCTGCGCGGCTCCGTTCCTTTGGGAACGAGGGCGGTATTGAAGCCCGGCGTCAGGAAGAACAGGTTATTCGCGACCCAATAACCCTCCGGGTCCTTGTACGCCGCCGGATAGGACTTGGCCGGATCCGGCAGCCATTGCAGCACGAAGCCTTCTTTCTTGAGCGGCACAACCGTCGAGGTTCCGTCGAACACGTCCGATTGCGGCCTGCCTGCCCGGCTTTCGTTGATGATCTTGACCGAAAGTTCGGTCGAATTGGCGCGCGTCGAGCGCACCTTGATGCCGTACTTCTTCTCGAAGGCGACGCTCACGGGACGCACGAGTTGGGCGATGATCTGGGTCGTGTACCAGATCACCTCGCCTTCCTTCTTGGCAGCATCGATCAGGGCTGGTTCGGCGGCCTGGACGGATACGGCGACCACGCTCACGCCGACCGCCACCACCGCGCGCAGCATCGAGACCGGGCATCTCATGGCGTTCTCCCGATATCTGCGGCTGGTCACCGTCTTATGGTTGGGACGTCACGCGCCGACGCGGCAGCAGAGCTTACTCGACCGCGACCCTCGGCAATTCAAAGCCGCGAGGCACCAGGTGAAAGCCCATCACCTTCATAGCGGGGCCCGGTCAATTGCGCAAAAAGGCCTGCATTGCCTGGGTGACCGCAGGCGTCCGTTCCACGTGCGGCAGGTGGCCGGCATCGGGGATCATGGTCAGCGTCGATCCCGGGATCAGCCGGTGGAAGGCCTCGGCATAAGCCGGAGGGATGATGCGATCATCCTCGCCCCAGATGATCTGGGTCGGAATGTTCACCCGATGCAGCCAGCGCTCCAACCTTGGATTGAAGAAACGCGGCTGCCAGCCGAAACGGGCGCTGGCGATGCGGTTGAGAATGGCGAGGTCATGATATTTGTCGGCACCGGCGCGTTCGGCGGCTTCCGCGCCCTTCTTCGGATCGGCGTAGGCCAGGCGCGCCTGCTCCTCCGGGTCGATCATGAAAATATCGGCCTTGGGCACGCCTTTGACGTGGATGCCGGCGGCCGAGATCAAGGTCAGGCTGCGCAGGCGATGGGTCGAGCGCACCGCCATTTCGAGCGCGATCCAGCCGCCGAGCGATTGTCCGACCACGTGCACGCCGGCGAGCCCGAGCGCCTCGATGGCGTCGAGATAACAATAGGCGACGTCGGAGACGTCATCGATCCACGCCGGCACCTCGGACCCGCCGAAGCCGGGATGATCTGGCACGATCACGTCGAAGCGTTCCACCAGGGCATCGAGAATGGCGGGCCATTCCGCGAGCCCGTCGGTGCCGTGCAAATAGAGCAACGGCTGTCCCGTGCCGGCGCGCGCGAAGCTGAGCTTGCAGCCGTTGATGTCGATCGTGTGCCTGACAAATGCCATCGTCTGCCCGCCGTCCCGGCCCGCCGATCGTAAAAGCGTAGGGGAGGTCGGCGACGGGCTCAAACGTTTTCTCTTGCCGCGCATGGCGCGTCGCTGGTTGCGCCAGTGCTTGCGTTCGTCCGCAATGGATCAGAGTTCGTGCGCCGCCACTGCCCCTTCCGCACGACCGAAGATCGCGACCCGGCGCGCATCGATGCCGATCCATACCGGCGTTCCCGGCCTGAGGTCGGCTTGCGGGCGGGCGAGCACCCGCAACACCGCGCCACCGCCGACATCCACCTCGTACTCGACGCTGCTGCCCTGGAACGCCAGGGCAACGATCCGGCCCGCAATGGCGTTGCGTTCGTCCGCGGGTGCCAGCGCACTGAGCATGAGGTCTTCCGGCCGCAGCACCACGTCGACCCTTGCACCCGGCCGGTGCTCCGCGATGAGCGTCAGGCGATGCCCGCCGCCATCGAGCGCAATCCGGACCCGACCCTGGCAGTCGCGCTCTTCGACGCGGCCCGCAAGCACATTCGCCGCGCCGAGGAATCGCGCGACGAACAGGCTTTTCGGCCGCTCATAGATGTCGGCCGGCGCCCCTTCCTGCACGATGCGGCCTTGATCCATGACCGCGACCCGGTCGGCGAGGGAGAGGGCCTCGACCTGGTCGTGGGTGACGAACAAGGCGGTCACCCCGATCTGCCGGATGAGCGTGGACAGCTCGCGCCGCATGCTGTCGCGCAGCCGCGCGTCAAGATTGGACAACGGCTCGTCCAGCAAAAGCAGGCTTGGCCGCCGCACGATCGCGCGCGCCAGCGCAACGCGCTGTTGTTGCCCGCCCGAGAGCCGCGTCGCCGGGCGGCGCGCCAAGGTTTGCAGACCGACCAGCGCGAGCACCTCGGCGACGCGCTTCTCGATCTCCGCACGCGCGATGCGCGGCCGCTCCACTTCGAGCGGATAGGCGACATTGTCGAACACGTCGAGATGCGGCCAGATCGCATAGGACTGAAACACCATCCCGATCGGGCGCTCGTGCACGGGGACGAAGCTGTCCTCATCTGAAACCAGGCGTCCGCCGATCGCAATCGACCCCGCATCGGCCCGCTCGAGGCCTGCGACACAGCGCAGGATCGTGGTCTTGCCGCAACCGCTCGGGCCAAGCAGCGCGTAGCACTGCCCCGGCGCGACGCAAAAGGTCACGCCGTCGACGGCCCTGACCGCGCCTTCGACGGCGGGGAAAGATTTCGCGAGGCCCTTCACCGTCAGCATTGTCATTCCGCGAGCGTGCGGCGCGCCAGCGTTCGGCGCGCAACGAAGATGACCGGCAGCACTACCGCGACGATGATCGACGCAAGTGCGGCAGACAGCGCCGGCTGACCGGATTGGAACAACTGCCACAGCAGCACCGACAGAACCACGTTGTCCTGGCTGTAGAGTACGAGCGGCATCGTGAACTCGCGCACGCCGACGATGAAGAGGAGAATGAACCCGGCGGAAAGCGCCGGCAGCATGAGGGGGATCAGCACACGCCGCAGCGTCGCGATCCAGCGCGCACCCGAGGCGGCGGAAGCCTCTTCGAGCTCCCTGTGGATCTGCAAAAAGCCCGCGCGTGCGAGCCGCGTGGTGGTGGCGAAGCGATAGGAATAGGCGATGATCAGAATCCCAACCGACCCATAGAGACCGATCGGCAGCGACAGATAGAGCAGCATCACCCCGAGGGCCGCGATCACAGCCGGGATTCCCACCGACAGCACCGACACGAAGTCGAGCACGTGTCGAAACCTGAGCTGCGACCGTGAGATGATCCAGCCGAGCAGCGCCCCGATCGCGGTCACGATCAGGGCGGACGCGAGCGCGACCAGGAAGGTATTTCGCAGTCCCAGCCAGAACGCGCGATTGGCAAAAAGCTGGCGATAGGCCTCCAGACTGAAATCGGCCGCCGTCGCGGAGAGCGGCAGTGCGTAGCCGAAAAGGCTCGTCCACAACAGCACGGCGGCGGGAAGGACGGCGGCGAGAGCGACATAGAGCGTCGCGAGAGCGAGCGCGGGGATGCGCCAGGCGCCGAGCGGGAGACGCCGCTGCCGGTAGCCCCTGCCCGTCATGGTGACGAAGCTGTCGGCGCGCTTGATCAGACGGTTGTAGAGGAGGAGCAGCAGGATCCCGAGCACCACGAACGGCAGCGAGAGCGCCGCGGCAGCGCCGTAATTGGGCAGACCCGAGAGCGGGTTGAGCTCGAAATAGATGCGATAGCTGAACACGTTGATCTTCGCCGGCAGGCCGACGATCAGCGGCAGCTCGAACTGCTCGGCAGTAATCAAGGTGATTAGGATCAGCGGTGCCAGCACGCCCGGCAGCAGAACCGGGAGCGTGACCCTGCAAAAAGTGGTCGATGCCGACGCGCCGGAGGTGCCGCTCGCTTCTTCCAGCGCCGGATCCATGGTGCGCAGCGTCGCGCTCAGCAGCAGAAACACGAACGGCGCCGAGGCCAAGGCCTGGCACAGGATCAGGCCGCCCATGCTGAAAATATCGATCGGTCCGGAACCGTCCAGGCCGAGCGTCGCCCGGATCGCGAGATTGAGCCAGCCTGCGTTCGGCCCCATCAGGAAGATCCAGGCAATGGCGAGAACCGGTGTCGGCACCAGCAACGGAAAGAGGATAAGCGCGAACCAGATTTCGCGGCCCGGAAGATCGGTACGCTCGATGAGCCATGCCAAGCCGAAGCCGATGGCGAACACGACCGCCACCGTACCCGCGACAAAGATGAAGGTGTCGGGCAGGATGCGAGTGTAGATGACGGGATCGGTAAACAGCGCGCGCATATGCTGGAGCGTCCAGCCCGCACCGGGCTCGAAGGGAAGGTAGTCGCCCGGTCCGCGGAAGGCGGCAAACAGCAGCATCGCCAGCGGTACAGCGATCAGGTAGATCGCAGCACCGGCGCCGACGGCAAGCACCAGCTTGGCGGTGACGTCGAGATTGTCGAGCTTTCGCATGTGCTCGTATCGATCCGTATTGCGGATGCGGCGCAGCTCTGTGTGGGTCGGCAGGACGCGGTCCTTGTGCTGATCACTCCTTTCCGATCACCCGGGCCCGATCAGCGCGATTGTCCGGTCAAGATGGCGGCCGCCCGGCCGAACAGCGCCTCGCGCGCAACCATGTTGTCCGGCCTATCCCACACCACCTGCATCCTGCCGGAATGCAGCGCCTTGGCGAACGCGTTGTCGGACGTTGGCCCATAGTCCGCCTGGGACGTCGCCTGCAGGCGGGCAGCTTTGCCCTCGGCGCTGGCGAGAAAACCCGCGAGCAGGCGGGCGGCGTTCGGATGCGGCGCATTCTTCATGACGGTCGCACCGAACTGGCCGACCACGACCGGCTCCGGCATCACCTGACTGACCGGAAGGCCCTCGGCGGCCACGGCCCGAATGAGGGAATCGATTTCCCCGAACGCATAAACGCGCTCGCCCGATTGCAACAGCGATTCGCGCGGCGCCCGCGTGAGCAGGAGGTTCGCTTTGGCAACGATGTCGCGGGCGAATTGCAGTGCCTTGTCCTCGCCCCAGGCCAGACCCAACCCGCCGATCAGTCGCGGCAGCAGAAACGTGCTGGACACACCCTTTCCCTTGTAGCGTTCATCGAGAACGTCGATCCAGTTCTTGGGGGCGTCGGCATCCTTCGCCAGCTTGTTGTTGTAGGCGGCCGTGTAGACGATGTTGCTGGTGTAGGCCATCCTGCCGTCGAAGGCGATGTTGCGGACGTCGATGCCGAACGCCGACCAATCGACGTTGGTCAGCAGATCGCGCTGCACCACCGGCAATATCCCCGTCAGCGAGCTCTGATACACATCGACCTGGTGGCGTCCGGCCCGCGCCTCGGCAATCGCTTTCACGGCGATATCGTTGTCGCCGAGGAACTGCACGTCGATACCGGAAAACAATTTTCCAAAGGCCGCCGGAATCCAGTCCACCTCGCGCCGTTGCGTCCCCCAGATGATGACCTGACCTTCTTTCTTCGCGGCTGCGTAGAGCTCGGTGACCTTGCCTCGATCCTGCAATTGCGCGAAGGCCGCGCCGGCCACGAGCATCATCGCAACCGCGCCAGCGCCAAATACGATGGCCGCGCGGCGAAGCCAGGGTGCCATTGCTCGTTCCTCCCTTGGTCGATGCGCGACGGTTGTCCCGTCGTCGGTCGTGTCACGCGCTCAGCAGCTCGACGGCCTTCTCGTCGCTTCGGTCGAGGATGTAGTTGCCGGCTTCGAACGCCACCGGCGACGCTGCGGGATCGAAGCTCACGCCGACGGGATCGCCGCCCGCCGCGACGGTATCGAGCTGGCGTTGCAGCAGACGGCGCAGCATCACGACCCCCTGGTCGCTGGTCGCGAGGTGCTCTTCGGAATGCAGGGTGATGGGGCCCTGCCCGACCTGCGCCTCCCAGTCGCCGGGGAATTGCTGATGCTCCTCCGGCGTCAGGTCCGCCCAGAGCTTGCCGTTCATGCGGGAGCGCTTGGCGCCGAGCTCGCCCTTGGTCCTCACCTTGCCTGCCACGTAGATGCGGAAATGGGTGTCGTCGATCGGCAGGGTCCAACCGAGAGATTCGACGCCGACATAACGCTCGACTCGGGGATTGGGCACGACACGCAGCGTGGGCAGCGCTGCCTCGGTGACCCGGTAGTGGACGCGTCCGTCCTCCAGCATGCGCGCGGAGATCGTCTTGACACCGGTCGACGAATATTCCCACTTCACCTTCGGCACGATGCCCATCTGGGCGACGAATTGCACGCCGCTGAACGCGCCATGCAGAATCGGGACGTGGAACGCGTCCGGTACGTTTTCGTAATGCTGAAGCCAGTTGCAGGGCACGATCGTACCGCCGCCCGAGCCGATGCTGCTATCGTCGGCTTCGATAAACTCGCCCGGCTCGAGCATTTCCAGGCAGTCGTAGCGCGGCAGCACGGGCTTCTTCTCCGGTGGGCCCATATAGGCAAAGATCAGTCCGTAGCACTCCTGCACCGGATACCAGGGCTGGCGCACCCGATCGCGTTTGAGCCCACCTTCGGGCTCGCACGGCTGCTCTAGGCAGCGTCCCTGGGTGTCGAACAGCCAGCCGTGATAGCAGCAGCGAATCCCGCGCTCCTCGACGCGACCGTAATAGAGGGTGGTGCCGCGATGGCAGCAGCGCGCCTCCACCAGCCCCGCTTGGCCGCGCCCGTCACGGAACAGAATGAGGTCTTCGCCCAGGACGCGGATGGGCTTGGGCGTCGCCCCGGCATCGGCGACGAGCCCGATCGGATGCCAGTAGCGGCGCAGCAATTCTCCCATGGGCTTGCCGCGCCCGACTTCGGTCAAGGCGGCATTGTGGGTCGCGGGCTTGCGCGTATAGCCGGTGCCGGTATCGATCGCCTCGGTCGCCATGTCGCGTCTCCCTGGCACGACGTTCTTTGCAATCGAGCATGA
>JBEVIH010000189.1:0-4458 GCA_040510815.1 Xanthobacteraceae bacterium
GTGATCGGCACCGGCTGGTGCGGCGGCATCCGCGCCGAGACGCTGTCGCGCTCGGCGCTGGTGGACAAGCTGCACATCTGCGAGATCCGCCCCGACCGCCTGGCCGAGGTCAAGGCGCTCACCAGGCCGGCGACCGCGACGCTCGACTACCAGGACATCGTGCGCAACCCGAACATCTCGGTGGTCTATGTCTGCACCACGCCGGAGCAGAACCACTATCCGATCACCCGCGACTGCCTCAAAGCCGGCAAGCACGTGCTGCTCGAAAAGCCGATCTCGATCGAGCTGTGGGAAGCGGACGAGCTGATCACCTTGGCGCGGCGCGGCGGCCTCAAGTTCACGATCGGCTATTCGCAGCGCTTCAACACCAAGTTCGCCTTCGCCAAGAAGAAGATCACCGACGGCACCCTCGGCAAGGTGGTGTCGGTGATGGTCAGCCGCCACATCAACCGCGGGCTCGGCACCAAGATCGCCAAGCGCGTGAAGCTGTCGCCGGTGGTGATGGAATCCACCCACGATCTCGATTTCGTGTTTTGGCTGCTCGAGCCGGCCAAGCCGGTGCGGGTCTACTCGCAGGGCGCCTATGGCTACATGGAGTCGCTCAACGGCTCCTACGACATCATGTGGACGATCGTCACCATGGACAACGGCATGCTGGTGACCATCGGTGGCGGCTGGAACCTGCCGCCGAGCTATCCCAACTATTGCTCCACCTGGGTCGAGATCACCGGCACCGAAGGCGCGCTGATCCTCGACGACACCCACCGCGACAACTGGCTCAACACCGTGTCCGAGGGCACCCGGTTTCCGATGTCGACCATGCCGGGCGAGCAGGTCGACCACGTGTTCGCCGGCCAGATGGGGCCCGAGACCATCCATTTCCTCGAGGCGTGCATCCTGGACCGCCCGGTGATGGTGACTCCCGAGAGCGCGCGCCTGGTGATGGAGACCTACACGGCGGCCGACCTCTCCGCCGAGCGCAACGCGCCGGTCGATCTGCCGCTGTCGAACGAGGCGCTGTCCAGGGTCGCCGAAATGGCGGGAGGCAAGCGATGAGAAAGAAGCCCAACGGGATCGGTCTCGCCATCGTCGGCGCCGGCCGGGTCGGGCTGTTTCGCGGCGAGGTCGCCGCCCGCCACCCGGCGGTGCAATGGATCGGCATCGCCGAGAAGAACCACAACCGCGGCCTCTACGTCGCCGAGAAGATCGGCGCCGACTTCGTCACGCCGGACCACCGCGAGCTGCTCCGGCGCCCGGAGGTGACCTGCGCCATCATCGCCACCGACGAGCACCTGCACGTCGACCCGATCATGGCGGCAGTCGAGCGCGGCGTCCCGATGCTGATCGAGAAGCCGCTGGCGACCGATCTCGGCGAGTCGGCGCGCGTCCTCAAGGCGATCACCGACGCCAAGCTCGACGCGGTGGTCGGCTATACCCAGCGCTTCCGCCGCAAATGGCTCGCCGCCAAGGAGAAGGTGCGCACCGGCGCGCTCGGCGACGTGACGTTGGTGACCTCGCGCGCGTTCATGAACCGCCTGGTCGCGATCGACAATTACAAGCGCACCGACGATCCGGCGACTATCTCGCCGATGGTGATCTCCGGCACCCACGCGCTCGACATCGTGATGTGGTACATGGAGGCGAAGACCCCGGTCGAATGCTACGCGCGCTCGATCGACAAGGTGCTCGGGCCTACCTACAAGGGCATCGACGCCACCGCCGGCATGATCATGTTCGCGGACGGCAGCGTCTATCACCTCAACATCTCCTGGGCGCTGCCGGTGACCTGGCCGGGCGCGGTCTACAGCCTCGAAGTCGGCATCAACGGCACCGAGGGCGTGCTCACCATCGACGACACCCATCGCGACATGGTGCTGGCGGTGTCGAAGCCGCAGGACGAAGGCTATGCGCCCGACAAGAGCCGCCTGGTCGATTTCATGGGCAGCTATCCGCCCGGCGACATGGCGCTCGGCGAGTTGCGCGGGCCGATGCGGGAGGAGACCGATTCCTGGCTCAACCGGATCGCGCTCGGCCTGCCGACGCAGGCGGCGACCGCCGCCGAAGCGCACAACCGGCTGATGCTGACCACGGCGCTCGATCTGTCCGCCCGGCGCAAGCAGCCGGTGCGCCTGCCGCTCGAGCCGGGCGAGGAGCGCGCGGCGGCCTAGCGCATGTGCTGCGGCATTTTGACGGCCGCGCATGAAATCAAAGGGCTCGTCATGTTGTTCATGGTAATCGAGAGCTTCCGCAACCAAGATGCGAAATCGATCTATCGGCGATTGCGGGACAAGGGGCGGCTGATGCCCAACGGCCTCAGCTTCGTGAACAGCTGGGTGCAAGCGGACCTCAACCGTTGCTTCCAGCTGATGGAATGCGACGACATTACGCTTCTTCAGAGATGGGCCGCCGAGTGGTCCGATCTGATGAGCTTCGAGATCGTCCCGGTCGTGCCCGGCAAGGACACGGCGGCGGCGTTGGCGGGACAGCTTTAGGAGTACGGCGTCAATGAACAAGGCTTTGCCAGCCCTCGTCACGTTGCTTCTCACCAGTGCGCCGCTTCTCACCAGTGCGCCGGCGCTCGCGCAGGAGGACATCGCCGCCTTCTACAAGGGCAAGACCATCCGCCTCATGGTCGGCATCGGCGTCGGCTCGGGCTACGACATCAATGCCCGCCTGCTCGCGCGCCACCTGGCCGGCCATATCCCGGGCAACCCGACCGTCATCGTGCAGAACCAGCCCGGCGCCGGCAGCCTGACGATGACCAACGCGCTTTACAATGCCGGCCCGTTCGACGGCACGGTGATCGGCGCTTCCTTCAACGGCATGCCGACCACGCCGCTGCTGCAGCCCGGCGGCGCCCGTTTCGATCCGGTGAAGATCAACTGGCTCGGCAGCACCAACCGCGAAACGCAGGCGATGTATGTGTGGCACGCCACTCCGGTGCAGGGCCTCACCGACGTCGCGAGGACCGAGGTCGTGATGGGCGCGCAGGCGCCGGGATCGACCCAGTACGACTATCCGATGCTCGCCAACTCGCTGTTCGGCTTCAAGTTCAAGGTGATCACCGGCTACGAGAGCACGCCCAAGATCCACCTGGCGATGGAGCGCGGCGAGGTGCATGGCACGTTGGCGAACTGGTCGACGCTCAAGGCGATCAACCTGAACTGGGTGACGGAGAAAAAGATCAAGATGCTGGCGCAATGGGCGCTCAAGCCGCATCCCGACCTCGCCGACGTGCCGATGGCGCTCGACCTCGCCAAGAACGACGGCGACCGGCAGGCGATGCTGCTGGCGCTGGCGCGGCTCGAATATGGCCGGCCGTTCTTCCTGCCGCCGAACGTGCCGGCGGACCGCGTGCAGGCGTTGCGGCGCGCGTTCGATGCCACCATGAAGGATCCCGCCTATCTGGCGGAGGCCGACAAGCTCAAGATCGACGTCGATCCGCTCACCGGCGAGCAGGTCGCCGCCCTGGTGGAGCAGGTCTCGCGGACGCCGGGCGATACCGTCGCCCGTGTGCGCGCCGCGATGGAGCATCGCTAGGATTTCGCCCTGCGCGAGGTGGTGATGCGTCGCGCCCCGCGGCGCTCCGAAACCGGCTCCGGTGATTCCCTGAGACCGCGCCCCGCAGCGCCCCGAAACCGGCTCCGGTGATTCCCTGAAACCGCGCGGCGGTGATCCCTGATAGCGCGAAGATAGGAAATCGGGCATTAATCAATGACGGCTGGTCGACATCGGCGGCGGCCACATTTGAATAAATTTCGCCGCCGTGGGAACCGCATCTGTAGAGAGTTCTTGTCGTATAGCGGTCGCCTCAAGCGCGTATCTCCAACCCTCGCGGCCGGACCCTCCCCACTCGATGGAAACCCTCCTCGTCAAGATTTTTGCGACCGCCCTGGCGCTCAGTCAGGTCACCACCGCGCCGGACGCGGTCAAGACCGAGTTCGACCGCACGCGCGACCAGCAGCAGGTCGCCCGGCTGTTGCAGGCCGGCTGCACCCATATGCGCAAGGCCTTCGACATCGAGGACGTCAACCTCGACGAGTTGATCGCCACCGCATTGGACGACCCGCAAGCGCTGAGCGGCGAGATCAAGGCGTTCCGCGGCATCAATTTTGCCGACCTGCACATCGCCTACCGGCAGTTCTGCAAGAACGAGAAGGTCGCCAAGCCCGCGGTCGACCTCGGCGAGGTGATCGATTTCTACAACAAGGCGGCCGCCGACCTCCCGGACCATGACAAGCTCCGGGGACTCAAGCTCCCCGGCGCCAGCGTGGTGCTCGACGGCAAGGGCGCCCGCTTCGCCGACGTGTTCGAGGAGAACCAGCGCCGCGTCTGGGTCGCGCTCGCCGACATCCCCGAGCACGTGCAGCAGGCGTTCATCGCGGCCGAGGACAAGCGCTTCCACGCCCACAAGGGCATCGACGAGCGCGGCCTGATCCGCGCCTTCATCGGCAATCT
>JBEVIH010000190.1:0-45705 GCA_040510815.1 Xanthobacteraceae bacterium
CGCCGGTACCGGCGGTCCTGCCAGCACCGGCCGCCGCGGCGGCGCCCAGTCTGGAGGAGCAGCTCGGCACGCGCTGGGCGGTCTGGCTCGGCGGGCTCGCCCTGGCGATGGGTGGCGTCCTGCTGGTGCGCTACTCGATCGAGCAGGGCCTGTTCGGGCCCGGCCTGCGGGTAATCGCCGGCGCGGTGCTGGCGCTCGTGCTGGTCGGGCTCGGCGAACTGGCGCGCCGGCGCGAGATCATCGCCGGTCTCGCCGAGATGCCGCGGGCGCACATCCCGAGCATTCTCACCGCCGCCGGCACCACCGTCGCCTACGCGGACGTCTGGGCCGCCTACGCGCTCTACGACTTCCTCTCGCCGGCGCTCGCCTTCCTGCTGCTCGGCGTGGTGGCGCTGGCGACGCTCGCCGCCGCGCTGGTGCACGGGCCGGCGCTCGGCGGGCTCGGCCTGGTCGGCGCCTATGTGACGCCGCTCCTGGTCTCCACCGCGCAGCCGAACTACTGGGCGCTCTACGTCTACCTCGCGGTGGTCACCGCGGCGGCCTACTCGCTGGCGCGCTTCCGGATGTGGGGCTGGCTGGCGATCACCGCCGCCGCCTTCTCGATCCTGTGGATGTTCGTCGGCATCGGCGATGCCAGCCCCGGCTCGCCGCCGGCGCACGCCTTCTACGTCATCGTCGGCTTCGCGCTGGCGGCGGTCTTCATCGTCGCCGGGCTGTTCTACGGACCGCCCGCCGAGCGCGGCCGCATCGAGCCGGTGAGCTCCGGCGTGCTCACCGGCTACCTGGTTGGCGCCTTCATGCTGGTCTACGCCACCGAGCATGCCGGGCTGGCGCTCACCACCCTGGTCGTGCTCGCCGCCGCCGCGGTGGCGATCGCCTGGCGCACCGAAGCCGCGCTGGCGGCGGTGCCGGTCGCCGCCGCGCTCACCGTGCTGGTGGTGGTGCATTGGGCGCTCGACTTCCGCTTCGACCTGCTGGCCGCGCCCAACGGTCCGTTGTCGCTGGCGCCGCCGATCCTGGTCATGGTCGGCCGTACCGAGCACCTGATCTTCACCGCCGCCAGCGCGGCGCTGTTCGGCGTCGCCGGCTATTGGACGCAGGGCCGCTCCGACGAGCCGCAGTTCTCGATCGTGTGGGCGATCTGCGCGGTGGCGACGCCGGTCGTGATCCTGATCGCGCTCTATTACCGCATCGCCGCATTCGAGCGCTCGATCGCGTTCGCCGGACTGGCGCTGGCGCTGGCGGCGGCGTTCGCGGTGGCGACCGATCGGCTGATGCGGCGCGAGCCGCCGCGGCCGGGCGTCGCCGCCGCCAGCGCGCTGTTCGCGACCGGCGCGGTGGCCGCGCTGGCGCTCACGCTCACCTTCGCGCTGGAGAAGGGCTGGCTCACGGTGGCGCTGGCGCTGATGGTGCCGGGCATCGCCTGGATCGCCGACCGGCGGCCGCTGCCGATGCTGCGCACGCTCTGCGCCGTCATCGTCATCGTGCTGCTGGTGCGGGTCGGCCTCAATCCGCGCATCGTGCGCGGCGACATCGGCTCGATGCCGATCGTCAACTGGCTGTTATGGGGCTATGGCGTGCCGGCGCTGTCGTTCTGGGTCGCCGGCCACATCCTGCGCAAGCGCGCCGACGATTTTGCCGCGCGCGCGGTCGACTCGGCCGCCATCCTGTTCACCGCGCTCACCGCCCTGTTCGAGATCCGCCACCTGATGAACGACGGCGACATCTACCGGCCGCGCACCGGGCTCGGCGAGCTCGGGCTGCAGGTGTCGATCTGGCTCGCCATGACGATCGGCTTCGAGCACATCCGCGCCCGCACCGGCAGCATCGTCCACGACTACGCCGCGCGCATCTTCGGCGCGCTCGCCTTCGCGGCCATCGTGTTCGGGTTGTTCTGGCGGCAGAACCCGATGCGCACCGGCGATCCGGTCGGCGGCCTGTTCGCCAACCACATCCTGCTCGGCTACGGCATTCCGGCCGTGCTGATGGCGATTTTGGCGCGCATCATCCGCAACACCCGGCCGCCGCCGGTCTACATCACCGCCGCGGTCACCGCGATCGTGCTGGCGCTCGCCTATCTCACGCTCGAGGTCCGCACCCTGTTCCAGGGACCGGTGCTGACCGCGCCCTCGATGTCGGACGCGGAGGACTACACCTATTCGGCGGTGTGGCTCGCGTTCGGGGTCGCCTTGCTGCTGGCCGGCATCGCGCTGCAATCGCAGCCGGCGCGGCTCGCCTCGGCGGCGGTGGTCATTCTCGACATCGTCAAGGTGTTCCTGCACGACCTCGCCGGCGTGCAGGGCATCTGGCGGGCGCTCTCGTTCATCGGGCTCGGCCTGGTGCTGATCGGCATCGGCTGGCTCTACCAGCGCCTGCTGTTCCCGCGCCGCGTCCCCGAAGGGGCGGCGCCGAGCTAGAGCGCGTTCCGATTGGATTGAATCGGAAGCGCGCTCTAGATTCCTTTACGTGGTCGCATTTTCTGCGGAAAACCGGTACCCACCCCGGATCAAGTCCGGGGCAGGCTTTTTCCGGAAAATGCTCTAGGCACACCTGCCTTGCGCCGCCGACCGGTTCCCGGCCGCGCCGGAAAGCGCTTTACTCCCCGTCGATGCACGGCCCTTGCGGCCGTCGCCGACAATGGGGAGGACGCCCATGGACATCACCAAACGCGACGTGCTCGCCGCCGCCGGCGCCGCCACTGCGGCCGTGCTGGCGCAGCCGGCGCTGGCGAAATGGGAGCCGAGCGAGCGCTATCCGGATCCGGCGATCCAGAGCCTCGATCCGAGCTTCAACAGATATCGCCTGGCGCTGGCGGGCGTCGAACGCATTGCCGGCGGCTGCCTGTTCAACGAGGGCGCGGTCTATTTCGGCGACACGCGCTGCCTGCTGTGGAGCGACATCCCCAACAACCGCATCATGCGCTGGGACGAGGAGAGCGGGCGGGTGAGCATCTTCCGCAAGCCCTCGAACCACGCCAACGGCAACACCCGCGACCGCCAGGGCCGGCTGATCACCTGCGAGCACAGCGGCCGGCGCATCACCCGCACCGAGTACGACGGCACCATCACGGTGCTGATGGACAAGTTCGACGGCAAGCCGCTCAACGGCACCAACGACGTGGTGGTCAAGTCCGACGACACGGTCTGGTTCACCGATCCGCCCTCGGGCATCGCCGGCAATTATCTGGGCGTGCAAGCCAAGTCGGAATTGCCGTTCGACGTCTACCGGCTCGATCCCAAGAGCGGGCGCGCCGGCGTGGCGACCAGCGGCCTCGTCAAGCGGCCGAATGGTCTCGCCTTCTCGCCGGACGAGTCGAAGCTCTACGTGATCGAGAGCGATCCGGCGGGACGCAAGATCTTCGTCTTCGACGTGGTCGACGGCGGCGCCAAGCTCGCCAACGGCCGCGCCCTGATCAATTGCGAGAGGGAGGAGACGCCGGACGGCTTCCGGGTCGACGTCGACGGCAACCTGTGGTGCGGCTGGGGCATGAGCCCGACGCTCGACGGCGTCAAGGTGTTCAATCCCGACGGCAAGCCGATCGGCTTCATCGCGCTGCCGGAACGCGCCGCCAATGTCTGCTTCGGCGGCCGCTACCGCAACCGCCTGTTCATGGCGGCGTGCCATTCGGTCTATTCGCTGTACGTCAACACGCAGGGCGCGGCTGGGGGATAGCGAATAGCGAGTAGCGAATGGCGAGGAGCCTGCCAATCACTATTCGCTATTTCGCCACTCGCTATTCGCTACCTCAGTCAGGCCACGCCGGCGGGTGCGTGCCGAGCGGCACCGACGGGCGTGCCCAGCCGGGCGGCGTCTCGCTCATGGCGGCGGCGTGGCGCACCGCGGTGAGCTTGCCGAAGCCGGACGCGACGTCATCGAGGCGGTCGCGCACGTCCTCGAAGCCGGGATCGGGACAGGCGAGGCCGTCGATGCGTCCGAGCCCGCGCAGCCATTGGCCAGTCTGCGCGAGCGAGATGCGCACGTGCCAGCTGCCGCCCTCGCGCGCGCGGCGCGCCAGCGCCGACATGGCGGCGAACGCCATCAGGTGGCCGGTGGCGTGATCGAGCGCCTGCCCGGGCAGCGGTTTCGGCTCGCTCGCACCGGCCGCCTCCGCCTCCGCCACGTTCAGCCCGTTGGCGTTCTGCACCAGCGAATCGAAGCCGCGGCGCGGCGCCCACGGCCCGTCATCGCCGTAGGCGCAGAGCGAGACGTAGACGATGCCGGGCCGCAGGCGCGCGGCCTCCGCCGGGCCGAAGCCGTGGGCGGCGATGGCGCCCGGCCGATAGCCCTGCACGAAAATGTCGGCGTCCCGCAGCAGGCCGGCGAGCGTCTCGCGGCCGGGCGCGTCGCGCAGATCGATCGAGGTCGAGAGCTTGCCGCGTCCGTTGTCGATGATGAGCGCCTGCATCTGCGGCAGGTGCGGCGCGGTGACCAGCAGCACGTCGGCGCCGTGCGCCGCGAGCGTGCGCCCGCAGACCGGGCCGGCGATGTCGCGGGTGAGGTCCAGGACCTTGACGCCGGCGAGCGGACGATCGCCGGCCGGCAACGGTATGGGCGGCGCGTCGCCGATGCGCTCGATGCGAAACAGCGGCAGGCCGGCGACCGCGCGTCCCTGCGGGTGCGCGTCCCATTCGGCGAACGACCGCGAGGCGGTGGCGACCAGGCCGGCCTCGGCGGCGGCAGTCTCCAGGCGCTCCGCCTGCCAGCGAGCGAGCGCACGCTGCACCGCGTCGCGGTCGTAGTCGCAGCCGAGCAGCTTGAGCATCCCGGCGCGGTGATGCGGCAGATTGGTGTGCAGGCGCACCCAGCGGCCGTCGCCGCAGCGGTAGAGGCCGGCGATCTTGTCCCAGGCGTCCCAGACGCGTTCGCCTTCGACGCGCAAATAACGTTCGCTGCGAAACTCGATCGCCGCGTCGCGCATGTCGACGCGCACGCGCTGGCGCCGGCCGGTGCGCAGGTGCCACAGCTCGGCGGCGGCCAGCGCGGCGGCCGCGAGCGCGGTCTGGGCCGCGACGCCGACCGCGAACGAGGAGGGCAGCGCCGGCTCGGCGCCGGTGAGTTCGACGGCGTCGAGCGCCGCCTCCTCCTGGCCGCCGGCGCGCCAAAGCGCGGCGAGAACGACCTTCGGATCCGATGCGGTCATGTGCGGTGCGCCGGTGGGAGATGGCGCCGGCAATATAGCATCCGCCGCGCCGCCATGCGGCGTCCCCGGGGGGCACCCTCTCCCCGCTCTTGACGGGGGCGTTGCGGGGAGAGGGTCGGGGGAGGCCGCGGGGAGGGATAGCCGCGGCACGCCAAAATCACGTCGCGGAGCTGAAGGTCTCCTAGAACTGCAGCGGCTGCTCGTAGAGTCCGCCGCCAAGCCTGGTCCCGGCCGGAATGCGATCCTCGACCGGCACGGCACGCGTCGAGACCGTGGTGAATTTCGACCACGCGGCGACCGCCACGCCCATCAGCAGGGCGGCCACGATGACCCCGGCGAAGGCGCGCGATCCGAGCGTCGCGGCCTCTTTCGTCACCGGGGTCTCCACGATCCCAATGCCGTTGCGCATCACAGCAGCGGGCGCTCCTGGCCGGCGCCGGATGGCGTCGACGACACGCCGTAGTGCGATTGCGGCGCGCGACGCTGGTCGGCTTGGGCGGACGCCGCGGCGAGCATGCCCACAACGGACAGGACCACCGCTTGCACGCTGGCGGCTGCCAGAATCCCCGCGATCGGCAGCGCCAACGGGATGCCTGCGAGCCATTTGCACATGTGAGTCTCCTGCATTTGCTAACTGTTTGTAACCACGCCGCCGCCCGCCGCCTGTGCGAAATCGCACACCCCGTTTGGCCGAGCTCCGGGCGCGGTGGTTTGCTGTAAATTATTGAAATAACGAGTAGATTTCAGACGAACCGGGACATGGCCGCAGGCGCCGGCGCGCGATGTCCCGGGGCTTCTTGAAGGCGGGCCTCGCCGACGCGCCGGCCGCGCACCGCGCGTTTCCCCGCAATGGTGGAAACGGTCTTTTAACCGATTGGTCAGCATCGTGTGTGCGGGGCGCGGGGGACACACATGCTGCTCGATCCGATCTGGTTCGATTGCGTGGTCGTGATCGGCGCCGTCATCCCGATCGCGATCGCCCTCTATCTGGCTTTCGAGCCATCATCGACGCGGCGCGTTCTCGGGCCGAAATACCGCTCCAACGCATAGCGCACTTCCCTTTCAGCCGAATGCGCGTCCTGAGAATGCTCCGTCGCACGCGAGCGGATCGGGTCAGGCGCCCTTGGGCCGATGGCGCCGCACCGCCTCCGGATTGGTCGAGTCGGCGCCCATATAGATGCCGCGCTCCCATTGCCGCTTGAGCGGATCGGCGACGCCGAGCTTCATGCGGCCGATCTTGTCGATCTCGATCTCGACCGTCTCGCCGTCCTGCAGCGCGCCCAGGCCCTCGTGATTGGTGCCGCAGGCGATCAGGTCGCCCGAGTTCATGGTCATGACGGTGGTGGCGAACTCGACCAGCGCCGGCACGCGGTGCTCCATGTCGTCGGTGTTGTAGTTGTGGCGCAGTTGCCCGTCGTTCCAGAAGCGGACGACGAGGTCGTTGGGATCGTCGATCTCGTCGGCGGTGGTGATGCAGGGCCCGATCGGCGCGAAGGTGTCGAAGCTCTTGCCGAGCCAGCTGGTCAGCGGCGTCGCCGGCCAGGTGCGGCGGCCCTGCTCGCGCGCCGACACGTCGATCATCGAGGTGTAGCCGAAGACGGCGCGGCGCCAGTCGGCGGCCTTCACCATCTTGGCCGGCCCCTTGATCACCAAGGCCAGCTCCGCCTCGTGCATGAAGATCCACGGCACGGTGAATTCCGGCAGCACGATGGTGTCGCCGGGCCCGACCACGGCGTCGGGGTTCTTCATGAACATGTTGAGCGGGCGCGCCTCGCGCTGGGCGTGCTCCCAGTAGTTGGCGATGCAGGCGAGGATCTTGCCCGGCCGCGGCAACGGCGGGCGCAGGCGCACCGCGTCGAGCGGGATCGCCTCTCCAGCGGCGGCGAGACGCGCCAGCGCCGGCCGCAATGTCCCGAAGTCGTCGATGATGCCCTGCATGGTGAGCTGCGGCGTATGGCCGGACTTCACCGCCGGCGCGATGCTCACCACGCCGCGCTCGGTCATCAGGCCCGGCAGGACGCCGCCTTGGCCCTTGGCCTCGAACAACACCAGCTTCACGATGGTTCTCCCCGCTCAACCCTTGCGATGCGACCATCCTACGCCGGGCAGGAAACGCCGTGTAGCGGTGACTTTGGTCACACAGGTTGGCCAGCCCGTGTGGTAGTCTCTTTCATAGAAGCTTTCCCACCTTTCCCGCCCTGGATGTGAACCATGCGGCGACGGGAGTTCGTTTCGTTTCTCGCAGGCGCAGCGATAGCGCCGTCGGCGCTTTGGCCGCTGGCGGCGCGTGCGCAGCAGCGCGAGCGCATGCGGCGCATCGGCGTGCTCGTGGGGCTGGCCGCCGATGACGCCCTGGCCCAAGCCCGCAATGCGGCGTTCCTGCAGGGACTGGCAGACTTGGGATGGAGAGTTGGGCGCAACCTACAAATCGACTTCCGCTGGGGCGCAGGGGACACCGCGCGCTATTCCAAATATGCAGCGGAACTGGTCGAGCTGCGGCCTGACGTCATTCTGGCGGTGGGCGCGTCCGTCGTTTGGCCGCTGTTGAATGCGACCCGAACGGTGCCGATCGTGTTCGTGCAGGTGACCGACGCCGTCGGCGCCGGCTATGTTGCGAGCTTGGCCCGGCCGGGCGGCAACGCGACCGGCTTTACGCTGTTCGAGTTCGGCCTCAGCGCGAAATGGATCGAGCTGCTCAAGCAGATCGCGCCGGGCGTGACGCGAGCGGCGGTCCTGCTCGATCCCATGGTGCCGGCGGGGCTCGGCATGTTGGGCGCGATCCAGCCGGTGGCGTCGTCATTGCGGGTCGAGCTGACGCCTATAGGCGTGAACGACGCTACCGAGTTGGAGCGTGCCGTGACCTCCTTTGCCCGCGGATCGAATGTTGGGCTCATTGTGCTGCCGGGGGCGCCGACAGTCCGCCATCGCGAGCAGATCATCGCGCAGGCGGCGCAACACCGATTGCCCGCAGTGTACCCGTACCGCTACTTCGTGGCCGCCGGCGGGCTGATCTCCTACGGCCCCGATGAAATTGAGCAATACCGGCAAGCCGCCGGCTACGTGGATCGTATCCTCAAGGGCGAGAAGGCGGCCGACCTGCCGGTACAGGCGCCGACCAAGTACGAGCTTCTCATCAACTTGAAGGCCGCCAAGGCGCTCGGCCTCGACGTGCCGCCGCCGCTGCTCGCCCGCGCCGACGAGGTGATCGAATGACGCGGCGCGATTTCATCCTGGCGCTCGGCGGTGCGGCCGCCGCGTGGCCGCTGGCGGCCCATGCGCAGCAGCCGGCGATGCCGGTGATCGGGTTCCTCAATGTCCAATCGCCCGATGGGCTCGCGGAGCCTCTGCGCGCCTTTCGCCAGGGCCTCAAAGAGAACGGCCATGTCGAGGGTGAGAACGTCGCTATCGAGTATCTATGGGCCGACAACCAGCCCAGCCGGCTTCCGGCGCTGGCCGCCGAGCTCGTTCAGCGGCGGGTTGCTGTCATCGCCGCGCTGGCATCTCCCGCGGCGTTGGCGTCCAAGGCCGCAACCCCAACGATTCCCATCGTCTTCAATATGGGCGACGACCCGGTCAGGGTGGGTCTTGTCGCCAGCCTCGCCCGGCCGGGCGGCAATGCGACAGGAGTGAATTTTTTTACCGGCGAGTTGGGGGCGAAGCGGCTCGAGCTGTTGCGCGAGCTGGTGCCGGGGGCCGCCCGTATCGCCGTGCTCCTGCAGCCCACCGCCGGAGCGACGACTGAGTCGACGCTGCGCGACCTGGGCGTGGCTGCCCGCGCCATGGGGCTGCAAATACAGGTCATCAACGTCGAGAACAGCCACGAGATCAGCGCTGCTTTCGCGAGCTTCGCGCGGGAGCGATGCGACGCCCTGTTCGTCGGGCCTGGCCCGTTCTTCACGGCCCGGCGCGTGCAGATGACCCAACTGGCCGCCCGCCATACAATTCCGGCAACTTATGCGGTGCGCCAATTTCCCGAAGTCGGTGGGCTGATGAGCTACGGCGCAAGCCTCTCGGATGCCTGGCGTCAGGTGGGTACCTACGTCAGCCGGATCCTCAAGGGCGCCAAGCCGGCGGATCTGCCCGTGGTGCAGGCGTCGAAATTCGAGCTGGTCATCAATGCGGAGACCGCCCGGATGCTCGGCCTCTCGGTGCCGCCGATGCTGCTCGCCCGCGCCGACGAGGTGATCGAATGAAGCGACGCGCGTTCCTATCGCTCCTCGGCGGCGCGGCGGCGGCCTGGCCGCTCGCCGCGCGCGCGCAGTCCGGCCCGCCGCGGCGCGTCGGCGTGCTGATGAACGCCGCCGCCACCGAAGCACTGCCGCAGTCCTACGTGGCGGCGTTCGTGCAGGCGCTGCGCCAGCTCGGATGGGTCGAAGGCCGCAATCTCCGCGTCGATATCCGCTGGAACGCCGGCGATGCCGCGCTGGCGCGGATCTACGCGGCGCAGCTGATCGGACTGACGCCGGACGTGATCCTGAGCGCCTCCACCACCAACCTGACGATCGTCCAGCAAGCCACCAGCACGGTCCCGGTCGTGTTCGTGCAGGTCTCCGATCCGGTCGAGCAAGGCTTCGTCGCGAGCGTGACCAAGCCGGGCGGCAACCTCACCGGCTTCAGCATGTTCGAATTCTCGGTCGGCGGCAAATGGCTCGACCTGCTCAAGGAGATTGCACCCGGCCTCGCGCGGGTCGCCGTCATGTTCAATCCCGACACGTCGCCGCAGTCCAAATTCTTCATGCGCTCGGTCGAGGCAGCGGCGCCATCGTTGGGCGTGCAGGCGGTCGCTACCCCGGTTCGCAGCACCGCCGACATCGAATCGGCCCTGCAAGAGTTCGCACGCCAGCCCAACGGCGGGCTGATCCTGCCGACCGACACCTTCACCCGCTTGCGCTCGAAGCTGATCGCCGCGCTGGCGGAGCGCCACCGCCTGCCGGCGATCTCCCACCACGACGGTTTCCCCAGGGACGGCGGCCTGATGTATTACGGCGCGAGCATCAACCTGCCGGACCAATTCCGGCAGGCGGCGGGCTACGTCGACCGCATCCTCAAGGGCGAGAAGGCCGGCGACCTGCCGGTGCAGCGGGCGGACAAGTACACGCTGGTGGTCAATCTCAGGACCGCCAAGGCGCTCGGGCTCGCGCCGCCGCTGCCGCTGCTCGGCCTCGCCGACGAGGTGATCGAATGAGGCGGCGGGAGTTCATCCGGCTCGCCGGCGGCGCGATGGCCGCGTCTGCAGTTTGCCGGCCGCTCGCCGCGCAGGCGCAGCGCAGCGAGCGCGGGCGACGCATCGGGATGCTGATGCCCTACGAGGAAGCCGATCCGGAAGCACAGGCCCGCGTTGCGGCCATCCGCGGCGTGCTGAAGGAGCTCGGCTGGTCCGAGGGCCGCAACGTCGAGTATCACTTTCGCTGGGCCGCCAACGACCCCGGACGGCTGCGCGCCTCCGCCGCCGAGCTGGTCGGTCTGGCACCGGACGTCATCCTGTCGCCGAGCACCATCGCGACCGTCGAGCTGCGGCAGGCCACCAGCACCATCCCCATCGTGTTCGTGAACGTGCTCGATCCGGTCGGCAGCGGCTTCGTGGCAAGCCTGGCGCGGCCGGGCGGCAATATCACCGGATTTGCCACGGTCGAGCCTTCGATCGGCGGCAAGTGGCTGGAGCTGCTCACCGCGATTGCACCCGCGATCAAGCGGGTTGCGATTCTCTTCAGCGCCAAGAGCTTCTCGATGGCGCGCGGCGGCCCGCTTGCACAAACGTTCGACGCGGCCGGCCCCCTCTTCCCGGCGCTCGAGCTGATCCGGGTGCCGGTGCAGGACGTCGCCGAGATGGACGGCGCGATCGCCGCGCACGGGCGCACGCCGGCGACCGGCCTCATCGTGTTGCCGGAGCCGTTCACCTCGATCCATTACCAGGCGATCACCGCGCTGGCGGCGCGCCACCGCCTGCCCGCGGTCTACCCGTATCGTTTCTTCGCGACGAGCGGCGGGCTCCTGTCGTACGGCATCGACCTGGCGAGCCAGTATCGGCAAGCCGGCGCCTATGCCGACCGCATCCTGCGGGGAGCCAAGCCCGCCGAGCTGCCGGTTCAGCTGCCGACGAAATTCGAGCTGGTGATCAACCTCAAGACCGCGAAGGCGCTCGGCATCGACGTGCCCCCGACGCTGCTGGCGCGGGCCGACGAGACGATCGAATGATTCCAGCCGCAGACGAGGGAGGATGAGATGGAAGCAGTCATCGGAGTCGCGATCCTGCTCGCGATCTGGATCATCATCATCTGGGGCTCGAGCTACTTCAACAAGAACGTCCGATGAGCGGCGGGCCGGGTTCGCCGACCAGATGATGCGTCGAATCTCCGCCCACCGCAGGCGCGCGCCGATCGAATGAGGTGACGGCAGCCGGCCACCGGCGGCTGCGCAGCGAGCCCGGGGCGCCCGCGCGGGCCCGGCAGCAGCCGCGGCTGGCCCCTTGCTTTTTCAACGGAAACTGGTTGTGGTTAGCCAGCTTGCAATCCTGCAAGCAGAGTTTGCCGCATTGGACCATGCTGTCCTGGGACGACTTCCGCTACGTCAAGGCGATCGCCGACACCCGCTCGCTGGCGGGGGCCGCGGAGGCGCTCGGCGTCAATCATTCGACCGTGTTCCGGCGGCTCGGCCAGATCGAGCAGCAGCTCGGCTCGCGCCTGTTCGAGCGCGGCCGCGGCGGCTACGGGCTCACCCCGTGCGGCGAGGAGATGGTCGAGCTGGCCGAGCGCATGGGCGAGGATATCGTCAGCTTCGAGCGCCGGGTCACCGGCCAGGACCTGCGCCCGTCGGGCGAGCTGCGCGTCACCACCAGCGACACCATGCTGCAGCACCTGCTCAACGACGTGCTGATCGGCTTCCGCCGCGCCTATCCGGAGATCACCCTCGACATCGTGGTGTCGAACCTGCGCCTCAACCTGTCCAAGCGCGACGCCGACGTGGCGGTGCGGGCGACCTATTCGCAGCCGGAGACGCTGGCGGGACGCAAGGTCGCACGCATCGCCTGGGCGGTGTTCGGGCCGACGGCGCTGGCCTTGCAACGCTTCGACCCGGCGGCCGACGGCCGAGCGCACGACTGGATCGCCTTTACCGACGTCGTGTCGGTCGCCAAGGTGATGAAATGGCTCAAGACCCACGTCGACGAGGAGCGCATCGTCTACAAGGTCAACACCATGCTCGGGTTGGCCGAAGTGGCCGCCGGCGGGGTCGGCATGGTGGTGCTGCCCTGCTTCATCGGCACCGCCATCCCGGGGCTGACGCAATTGACCCCGCCGCTGCCCGAGCTCGAGGGCGAGTTGTGGCTGCTGACCCATCCGGACCTGCGCAATACCGCGCGAGTGCGCGCCTTCCTCGACTTCAGCGCGGCCGAGATCGGCAAGCGCCGCGAGGTGATCGAGGGAAACGGCTGACGGAGTGTCTCGGCGCGTAGTTGGGTCGAGCGCCATAGCGCGTCGAAGACGCGCGTGAACGCGCTTTAGGCGGGGGACCCAGCACTTGGGGCCGCCATGATGCGCAATGTCGGGTCTCGTAAGAACTCGACCCAACCTACGAGAAACCGTTCTCTCAGTCGTCGGTGGCGACCGCCGATGCCTGGACCGACATGGGTCGTGAGGAAAACGGGCGCGGGCTCACGCTCGCCACCGCGCTGCGGCGGGTGAAGTCGCAATAGGCGAAGCCGAAGCCCGAGACCGCGCCGCGGAACGAGTGCTCGCTGGTGCGGGTGAGCGTGAAGCAAGGCTCGAACGGCATGCCCTTGAGCGCCGCGCACACGGCCTCGCCTTTGACCTTGAGCGTGCCGGCCGGCATCCACACCGAGCGGGTGGGCCCGCTGCCGCGGTATTGCATGGTGCCGATCACCGAGCCGTCGCCGTAGATGCGGCCGACCCCACGCGAGCCATCGAAGCAGTTGAAGGCGAACAGCTTGCCGACGACGAAGCGCCGCGCCGCGTCCGCGTTCATGGTTTGCGCAGATACCGGGACCGCCGCAACAAGCGCGGCGACCACGATCGCCAATCGCGCCAGAATCCTCATCCCCCTCCCCCGTAACAGTCTGCTCTTAACCGCCTGCTAACCATCCGAATCAGGCGCGATCATGCTTCAGCTTGGGCAACAAATGTTTACCCAATCTTGACCACAATTCGACCGCGGAGGCGCTCAGGATAAAGGGTGCCACCGCGGTCGGCAAATCCGTCCCGCCGGCCGATCCATACGCCGCCACCGCGCCGGCGAAGCGCCCATCGACCGCGCATTGATCGCGCCGGCGGTATTCGATGGCTCCGACAAGGTGCTCTTTTGCCAGTGTTTTTGCGGGGTCCGGCGCATCCCCTTGCGCGCGATGATCGCGCCGCGCCGGGCGTTTCGAGGCCCGGCCGGCGGCGTGACCGGAAAGCCACGACGGCCGAGAAATTGCCATCGCGGCCGCGCCGACGACGGGAGATTCACGCCCGCGCCGCGGCCAGCCGCGGCACCGGCTTCTCGACGATCGGCAGGTTGATGACGGCGGAGATGACTCCGAACAGCACGCCCAGCCACCAGACCGCGTCATAGGAGCCGGTGTGCTTGAACACGAGGCCGCCGAGCCAGATGCCGAGGAAGCCGCCGACCTGGTGGCTGAAGAAGGCGACGCCGAACAACATGGCGAGCCAGCGGGTGCCGAACATCACCACCACGAGGCCGGAGGTCGGCGGCACCGACGAGAGCCAGAGCAGCCCGGTCAGGGCGCCGTAGATCAGCGTCACCGCCGGGCTTGCCGGCAGCGTGATCAGGAAGATCACCGCCAGCGCGCGGGCGAAATAGATGAACGACAGGATGTAGCGTTTCGGCAGGAAGCCGCCGAGCCAGCCTGAGAGCATGGCGCCGACGATGTTGAACAGCCCGATGATGCCGAGGGTCCAGCCGCCGACTTTCGCGGAAAGGCCGCGGTCCATGAGATAGGCCGGCAGGTGCAGGGTCACGAAGCCGAGCTGGAAGCCGCAGGTGAAGAAGCCGAGCACCAGCAGGATGTAGGAGCGGTGGCCGAAGGCCTCGGCCAGCGCCTGCTTGTAGGTCTGGCCCGGCGCCGCGCCCGGTGCGCCGCCGGTGGCCGTCGGCGCGTCGGCGGACGGCGTCGCCAGCGCGATGGCGAGCGGCACGATCATCAGCAGGAGGCCGGCGAAGATCTCGATCGCGGCCTGCCAGCCGAACGCGTCGATCAGGTAGACCCCGAGCGGCGAGAACAGGAACTGACCGAACGAGCCCGACGCAGTGCCGGCACCGAAGGCGAGCGAGCGCCAGCTCTCCGGCAGGAGCTTGCCGAACGACGAGATGATCAGATTGAACGAGCAACCCGAGAGCCCGAAGCCGATCAGCACGCCGGAGGAGAGATAGAGCATGCCGGGCGTGGTCGCGTGCGCCATCATGTAGATGCCGGCGGCGTAGAGGAGCGCGCCGGCGATGATCACCCGCATGGTGCCAAAACGATCGGCGATCGCGCCCGAGAACGGCTGCGCCGCGCCGTAGAGCAAGGTCTGCATGGCGACCGACAGCGCGAAGATGTCGCGCTCCCAGCCGTGCGCGCTGGACATCGGGGTGAGGAACAGGCCGAGCGTCGAGCGCGGCCCGAAGCCGATCATGGCGATGAGGCAGCCGCAGAGCACGATGACGGTCGGCGTGCGCCAGGCAACGAGACCACGGTCCACGGCGGACCGCGGACGGATGCTCTGCGGATTTTCTTTTTGCACGGCCTTCGTTCCGTCGGTCGTCACGCCGGGACGGCGGCGGGGCGCACCACCGGCTTCTCGACGATCGGCAGATTGATCACCGCCGAGAGCACGCCGAACAGGATCGCGAGCCACCAGACCGCGTCATAGGAGCCGGTGCGCACGAACAAGAGGCCGCCGAGCCAGACGCCGAGGAAGCCGCCGACCTGGTGGCTGAAGAACGAGAAGCCGAACAGCATGGCGAGCCAGCGGGTGCCGAACATCACCGCGATCAGCCCGGAAGTCGGCGGCACGGTGGAGAGCCAGAGCAGGCCGAGCACGGCGCCGAAGACCAGGGTGGTGAACGGGTTCGCCGGCAGCATGATGTAGACGAGGATCGCCACCGCCCGCCCGAAATAGATGAAGGAGAGGATGTAGCGCTTGGGCGTGAAGGCCGAGAGCCAGCCGGCGCCAATGGCGCCGATGATGTTGAACAGCCCGATCACGCCGAGCGTCCAGCCGGCGACGTCGGCCGACAGGCCGCGGTCGACCAGGTAGGCCGGCAGGTGCACGCCGATGAAGAAGATCTGGAAGCCGCAGGTGAAGAAGCCGATCACCAGCAGCACGTAGGAGCGATGGCCGAAGGCCTCGCTCAGCGCCTGCGCCACCGACTGCGGCGGGGCGGCCCCGGCCGCCGACGCCGCGGCGCCGCGCGGCGAGGCGAGCGCCAGCGACAGCGGCACGATCAGGAGCACGACGGCGGCGAAGATCAGCAGCGTGTCCTGCCATCCGAAGCGGTCGATGAGCGCGACGGTGAGCGGCGAGAACATGAACATCCCGAACGAGCCGGCCGCGGTGCCGGCGCCGAAGGCGAGCGTGCGCCATTCCGGCGGCATCAGCCGGCCGAATGCGCCGATCACGACGGTGAAGGAGGAGCCGGCAAGCCCGAAGCCGATCACCATGCCGGCGGTGAGATGCAGCAGCGCCGGCGTGTGCGAATAGGCCATGGCGGCGAGGCCGAGCGCGTAGAGGAGCGCGCCGGCGCTGAGCACGTGCACGGCGCCGTAACGATCCGCCAGCGCGCCGGCGAGCGGCTGGGCGGCGCCCCACAGCAGCATCTGGATCGCCATCGCGAGCGCGAACACGTCGCGCTCCCAGCCGTACAGGCTCGACATCGGGGTGAGGAAAAAGCCCAGGCCCGAGCGCGGGCCGAAGCCGAGCACCCCGATCAGGCATCCGCACAACAAGATGACGGCGGGCGTGCGCCAGCCGGAAAATTTCGCGGCCATGAATCGCAGCGGGGCTTACCTGCCCCGCGTCCTCCTTGCGGCAGTCACAACAGGCGCCGGCCGCGCGGTCAAGCGGGGGCGGCAGCGGCGGCCGGGCGGACCACCGGTTTTTCCACGATCGGCAGATTGATCACGGCCGAGAGCACGCCGAACAGGATCGAGAGCCACCAGACCGCGTCGTAGGAGCCGGTGCGCACGAACACGATGCCGCCGAGCCAGACGCCGAGGAAGCCGCCGACCTGGTGGCTGAAGAAGGCGAGCCCGGCGAGCGTCGCGAGCCAGCGGGTGCCGAACATCAACATGATGATCCCGTTGGTCGGCGCCACCGTCGACAGCCAGAAGAATCCCATCACGGCGCCGAACATGATCGCGGAGAACGGCGTGACCGGGAAGCTGATGAAGGCCAGGATCGCCAGCGCGCGGCCGAAATAGATGACCGAGAGGATGTAGCGCTTGGGCATGTAGTTGCTCAGCCAACCCGAGGTCAGCGAGCCGACGATGTTGAACAGCCCGATCACCCCGATGGTCCAGCCGCCGACCTGGGCCGAGAGGCCGCGGTCGAGCAGATAGGCCGGCAGGTGGATGGTGATGAACGAGAGCTGGAAGCCGCAGGTGAAGAAGCCGGTCACCAGCAGCAGGTAGGAGCGATGCCCGATCGCCTCCGCCAGCGCCTGCCGCAGCGATTGCTGGGCGGTGCGCTGGCCCTCCTGGGCGGTGCCGGTCGCCAGCGCGAATGAGAACGGCAGCACCAGCAGCATGGCGACCGCGAAGGTCAAGAGCGTGTCCTGCCATCCGATGGCGCCCATCAACGACACCGTGACCGGCGCGTAGAGGAACTGGCCGAAGGAGCCGGCGGCGGCGCCGGCGCCGAAGGCGAGCGAGCGCCAGCGCTCGGGCAGCAGCTTGCCGAAGGCGGAGAGCACGATGCTGAAGGACGAGCCGGCGAGCCCGAAACCGATCAGCACGCCGGCCGAGATGTCGAGCAGCAGCGGCGTGGTCGCGTAGGCCATCATGGCAAGCCCGGCGGCATAGAGAATTGCGCCGCCGCACAGCACCCGCGTGATGCCGAAGCGGTCGGCCAGCATGCCGGCGAACGGCTGGCCGATACCCCACAGGATGTTCTGGATCGCGATCGCCAGGCCGAACACCTCGCGGTCCCAGCCGTTGGCCTGCGACTGCGGGGTCAGGAACAGGCCGAGGATCGAGCGCGGCCCGAAGCTCATCATCGAGATGAGGCAGCCGCACAGCATGATCACCACGGGCGTGCGCCAGCTGACGAGCTTGGCGGCGGCGGGCATCGCGGTCATGGAAGCTCCCCGGCGGGACGCCATTCGCGCGAGGATGGCGCGAGCGGCGTTCCCATACATAGGGTGCCGGGGCGCGGCGCCGAAATGCATCTTCGGGCGGGGCTCCATCCTTGGGTGCATGGCCCGGCGCGCGCAGGGGCTGGCAAAGGACAAGCCGAGATGTTATGTGAGTTTTGCTCGAAATGAGGATAATGGGTCCATTCGGGCATTCGCTGCCGGCTCGCGCCGGATGTTTTCGTCCTAATATATGCTCATAATGAGCATATATCGCTCAGGAGGCACGCCATGCCGATCCTGCAAGCCTTCGGTCCCACCGCCGGGCGCCCGCCGGTTCCGCCGCCGGCCGCCGGCGCCTCGACCGCCGCGCGCCGCGACGGCGTGCGGCCGACGCCTTCGCTCGAATGGAACGCGCAGGTCGAGCGCGAGACCGCGCCGCTCTACGCCCGCGTCAAGGCGGTCATTCCGCCGGTCGAGTGGCCGTTCTTCGCGCCCTACGTCAAGGCGATCAACGCCCTCAAGCGCGAGCGCAACGCCGTCATCCTGGCGCACAATTACCAGACCCCGGAAATCTACAACTGCGTCGCCGATTTCGTCGGCGATTCGCTGCAGCTCGCGCGCGAGGCGGCGAAAGCCGACGCCGATATCATCGTGCAGTGCGGCGTCCACTTCATGGCCGAGACCGCGAAGATCCTCAATCCCGACAAGACCGTGCTGATTCCGGACAGCAAGGCAGGCTGCTCGCTCGCCGCCTCGATCACCGGCGCGGACGTGCGGCTGCTGCGGCAGAAATTCCCCGGCGTGCCGGTGGTCGCCTATGTCAACACCTCGGCCGACGTGAAGGCCGAGGTCGACATCTGCTGCACCTCGTCGAACGCGGTCGCGGTGGTCGAGAGCCTGGGCGCCGACACGGTGATCTTCCTGCCCGACCAGTACCTGGCGAAATACGTGGCCGCGCACAGCAAGGTGAAGATCATTGCCTGGCAGGGCGCCTGCGAGGTGCACGAGCGATTCACCGCCGAGGAACTGCGCCGCTACCGCGAGGACGACCCGTCGCTGCAGATCATCGCCCATCCGGAGTGTCCGCCCGACGTAATCGCGGAGGCGGACTATACCGGCTCGACCGCCGGCATGATCGACTGGGTGCGCAAGAACCGGCCGCGCCGGGTGGTGATGGTGACGGAATGCTCGATGGCCGACAACGTGCAGGCCGAGCTGCCCGAGATCGAGTTCGTGCGGCCGTGCAACCTCTGCCCGCACATGAAGCGGATCACCTTGCCGAAGATCCTCGACAGCCTGGTTCATCTCAAGGAAGAGGTGGTGATCGACCCGGCGATCGCCGAGAAGGCGCGCCGCTCGGTCGAGCGGATGGTGAGCTTGCAAAGGTAGCGCGCATCACGTTTGCTGGGGTCGAGCCAACGCGCCAGCTATCGCCATGACGACCTCCCTGCTCTGCCCCGACGCCTTTCTGTCGCCGATCGAGATCGACGCGGCGGTGACGCGCGCGCTGGCGGAGGACCTCGGCCGCGCCGGCGACGTCACCTCGACCGCCACCATCCCGGAGGACGCCCGCGCGCGGGCGGTGGTGGTGGCGCGCGAGGCCGGGGTCATTGCGGGACTGCCGCTGGTTGCGGCGACGCTGCGCAAGCTCGCCCCGGACGTCGAAATCGCGGCGACGCACCGCGACGGCGCCCGCGTCGCCGCCAAGAGCGCGCTGATGACGGTCGCCGGCCCGGCGCGCGCCATCCTGGCGGCCGAGCGCACGGCGCTCAACTTCCTCGGCCACCTGTCGGGGATCGCGAGTGCGACCCATGAATTCGTGCGCCGCATCGCCGGCACCCGCACGCGCTTCTGCTGCACGCGCAAGACCACGCCGGGATTGCGGGCGCTCGCGAAATACGCGGTGCGCTGCGGCGGCGGCTTCAACCACCGCTTCGGCCTCGACGACGCCATGCTGATCAAGGACAACCACATCGTGGTCGCCGGCGGCATCCGCGCCGTGCTCGAGCGCGCGCGCGCCGCCGCCGGCCACCTGGTCAAGGTCGAGATCGAGGTCGACACCCTCGATCAGCTGCGCGAGGTGCTGGCGGTCGGGCTCGCCGACGCGGTGCTGCTCGACAACATGGAGCCCGCCACCTTGCGCAAGGCGGTCGAGATGGTGGCCGGCAAATTCCCGCTGGAGGCCTCGGGCGGCATCACGCTCGACACCATCGCCGCGGTGGCGGCGAGCGGCGTCGATTACGCCTCGTCGGGCTGGATCACCCACTCGGCGCCCAACCTCGACGTCGCGCTGGATATCGAAATTTGACGACGTAGGGTGGGCAAAATCGTGTGCCGTGCCGTCTCGGCGGGCGCAAGGCCAGAGGACGATTTTGCCCACCGCTCGCGCGCTTGTCTGCAACGGTGGGCACGGCGCTGCGCTGGTCGTGTTGAGAGATCGAGTGCGGGTTTCGCGCCTTTGCCCACCCTACGGCGCTAAAGCTTCTTCGCGGCTTCGACGAGCTTCTTCGCCGATTCGGCGGTCGCCTCGGCGTCGCCCCACTGCGGCGCGTTGCCGCCGTCGCCCCAGGCGCGCGGCCGGTAGAAGGTGTGGACGCCGAGCTTGTGCATCTTGTGCATCTCGCGCACCCAGCCCGGGCGCACCCAGTAGGCGTGGTAATGCGTGGCCTTGCCGACCTCGGCCAGCCACAGCTTGCCGTCGAGCATCTCCGCCGCGATGGTCTTGGCGCGCTCCCACATGTCGGGCTCGCGGATGACGTCGGGGATGCCGTCGCAGGCGAAGGTGAACTGGCAGGCGAGGTGGCGATGGGCGTTCTGGTAGACGACGCCGCAAACGGTGTTCGGATATTTGCCCGAGAAGGCGCGGTTGAGCACCACCTGGGCGACCGCCATCTGGCCGCGCACCGGCTCGCCGCGCGCCTCGAAATAGATCGCCTCGGCGAGGCATTTCTCGGACTTGGCGCGGGACGCCGCGTCGAGCCCGAGCTGCTCGGCCGGCGTCATCGGCCGCTTGTCCTCGCCGGTGACCTGGCCTTTGGGGGCGACCGTCTGTCCGCCGGTCGTCGACGCCAGCGGCGGCAGGTCCGTGCGCTCGACCGACGTCTCCTTGATCATTGCGTCCGCCGGCGACAGCGCCGCCAGCTTGATATTGGCGTCGCCGGACGCGGGCTTGCGAGCGGGGTTGAGCGCGACCTCGGTGCCCTCCAGCGTCGGCTCCTGACCCGGCGTCCACGGCTCGATGGCGCCGAGCTTCTGCCCCATCGGGTCGATGCTGAAATAGACGCGGGCGGCGCGCAGCGACGGATCCACGTCCGCCGACACGAAGGCGAGACTGGCGACCGATGGAGCATCGGGCTTGGCCGGCGCGGCCGCGGCGCTGCGCTGGGATTCACGCACCGTGACGGTCGCTCGGGGATTGACGTTCGCGACGCGATAATCGCCGGTGCTGGCGAGCGCGAATCCGCCGGCGGCCGGTGGCGCGGCCGGCGGCTGCTGCGCCGGCGCGGCGGCCTCGGCGGCGGGTTCCTGGTCGGCCTGCGCCACGTCGAGCGGCGGCTCGAGCGAGAGCGGCGTGCCGGGCGGCGCCTCGACCGGCCGCGGCGCCGCCTTGGCGCGCTCCGGCGCTCGGGCCTGCGCGGCGCTCGGCTTGTCGTCGGGCGGCGCGACCTTGGCGACGACGACCAGACGGTCGCCCTTGAGCGAGGTCAGGCGGTCGCCGGTGAGGCGATCGCCCTTGCGCGCGCGGTCGATCACCGGGAACATCGGCCCGGTGTCCGCTGCCGCGCGCTCGTTGAGGATGCGCTCGCGTATCGAGCCAGCAATGTCGGCATTGTTCGGATCGAGGCCGGCGAGCGTGTAGCCCAGCGTCGGCGGCACCGCGGCGCCGACCGGGCGCGGCATGTTCAGGTTGGCGACGTGGATGGTGCCGGACGACGACGACTGCTTTTGCGCGCGCTCGGAGAGCGGCTGGCGCGAAATCAATGCGGCGAGGTCCTGGTACCCGACCTCGCTCGGCAGCAGCAACAACGTGAGGACGCCGAGGCCAATGGGGGCTGCATAGCCGCCCTTCGGCCGCTCCCGCGACGTAACCATCAGTATGCTGATCCCCAACCCCGAATTGACGCTACATACTCCCGTCGCCACAAGGCACCGGTGTGGCGCAAATGCGACAGATATTCCTTATTGATCGATTAACCTTGCAATCCCGTTAATCCTTTCAGGCCAATAGCTTGGCGTGTGGGCAATGGGGCCGATCGGACACGAAATCGCGCCGATCCCTGGTCAATGGCGGATGAAATTTTGGCAGCGGATCGGGAGGCGACGCGGGCCTCAACGAACGGCCAGCAGATGCGCCGCCGCCCAGTTGCCGGCCAGAAAAGCCGCGCCGCCGAGCAGGCATCCGGCGAGCAGCGCGCGCTCGGGGATCAGCTCCGGCACCGGCCGCGCGCAGGCGACGCGCAGGACCAGGAGCGCCACCGCAACGACGGCAAAGAAGACAACGAACGGATGGGTGAGCACGTCGGTTCCGAACGGCCGGCGGTCGCCCAACAGTCCGAAACCGAACCCGCCCAGCGCCATGGCGGCGAACCACCAGACCCGCGCGCGAGAAGCGGCGGGAGCGGTCGCCATCCGCGGCGGGTCACATCTTCACGCCCTTCTCGCCGTAGTACTTCACCGCGCCGGGATGCCACGGGATCGGCGAGTTCTTCTGCACCTGATTATCGAGCGTGATGCTCTTGGCCTCGCCGTGCACGGCGACCAGCTCGTCACGCTTCTCGATGAAGGTCTTGACGATGTCGTAGGCGACCTTGTCGGGCAGCTTGGCGTTGGCGACCAGGATGTTCTGCACGATGCTGATGGCGTTGTCCTTGTCCTGGCCTGGATAGGTCTTCGCCGGAATCACGCCGGTGGTGTAGAGGCCGCCGTATTTGGCGTTCATCTTGTCGACCACGTCGGCGTGGTCGATCAGCTTGATCTTCACGTTCGGGGTGGCGCCGAGGTCGGTGACGGCGGCGGTCGGCAGCCCGCCCACCCAGAAGAAGGCGTCGATCTTGCCGTCCTTGAGCGCGTTGACCGATTCGGCGACGCCCAGTCTTTCGCGTCTCATATCCTTATCTTTGTCGAGCCCGGCCGCCTCGATGACGCGGAACGCCATCACCTCGGTGGCGCTGCCGGGCGAGCCGGTGGACACGCGCTTGCCCTTGAGGTCGGCCATCTTCTCGATGCCCTTGCCCTCGATCGACACCACGTGCATGCGGTTGGGATAGAGCACCATCAGGGTGCGCACCTCGACCGGATTGCCCTTGAACTTGTCCTCGCCCTTGAGCGCGTCGAGCGCGGCGTCGACCATCACCAGCGCGACCTCGCTCTGCTGCGTGCCGATCAGCTTGAGATTGTCGACCGAGCCGCCGGTGACGCGCGCCGTCGCCTGCACGCCGGGCACGTATTTGGACAGCACGTTGGCCATGCCGCCGCCGAGCGGATAGTAGACGCCGCCGGTGCCGCCGGTGGCGATCGCGATATTGAGCCCCTGGCCGAAGGCCGCGCCGGCGATCGCCGCCGCGCCCAAGGCCAGGGCGGAGATCACGAGGGTTCTGGGTTTCATCATGGCGTTCTCCTCGATCTTGCTATTGTCGCCCGCTCGCTTGCGGCTGCGGCGCGGCCGGCTGCAGGCGCTGTTTTAGCAGGACCGCGGCCGCAATAGCCAAGCCAAATGTCGCGGTGTAGCTAATGTCCCGGCCGATCACGGCCTCCATCAGCGCCTCGAGCAGGCTCGGGAACACCAGGAACAGGCCGGCCAGAACCAACAGCAGCCGCTCGGGGGTGGTGGTCTTGCGCAACGCCCAGCCTTGCGCCGCCGCCGCCAGCGCCGCCAGCCCGAGCGCCGACTTGGCGGTGATCAGGACGATGTCGACCCAGGAGCCGTCCTTGGGGATCTTGAGCAACAAGCCGATGCCCTCCGGGTCGAGCACGAACACGAACGGCACCAGGAACGCCGGCAGCGTGTATTTCCAGGCCTGCAGCGTGGTCTTGTAAGGATCGCCGCCGGTGATCGCGGCGGCCGCGAACGGCGACAGCGCGGTCGGCGGCGACACCTCCGAGAGCACCGAATAGTAGAAGATGAACATGTGGGCGGCGACGTCGGGCACGCCGAGCTTCATCATGGCGGGCGCGGCGATCACCGCGCAGATGATGTAGGAGGCGGTCACCGGCACCGCGAGGCCGACGATCCACACGATGAGCGCGGTGTAGATCGCGGTCAGGAGCAGGCTGCCGCCGGCGTAGTCGATCACGATCGAGGAGAATTTCAGGCCCAGCCCGGTCAGCGTGACGACGCCGACGATGATGCCGGCGGTGGCGCAGGTGGTGGCGGCGGTGAGCACGCTGGTCGAGCCGTCGGACAGCGTCCGCACCAGCTTCCTCGGCGTGATCGCGGTCTCGCGGGTGAGGAAGCTCAGGGCGTAGGTGAGCACCGTCGACCAGAACACCGACAAGGTCGGGGAGTAGCCCCACAGCATGAAGATGATGATCGAGATCAGCGAGAGGAAGTGAAAGCCGTAGCGCCGGGTCATCTGCCACAGCGTCAATTCCTGCTCGAAGCTCACGGTGTGGGCGTGAAACCGCTTGGCGTCGAGCTCGACCATGAACAGGAGCGACAGGTAGTACAGGCAGGTCGGGATGGTCGCCATCCAGATCACGTCGAGGTAGCTGATCTTGAGGAACTCGGCGATCAGGAAGGCGGCGGCGCCCAGCACCGGCGGCGAGATGATGGCGCCGAGCCCGCCGGCCGCGAGCAGGCCGCCGGCGGCGTTCTTCTCGAAGCCCGCCTTCTGCATCAGCGGGTAGGCGACCGCGCCGATCGTCACCGTGGTGGCGACGCCGGAGCCCGACGGTCCGCCGAGCAGGAACGACGACAGCACCACGGTGCGGCCGGCGCTGTTGGCCTTGTTGCCCATCACCGCCATCGAGAAGTCGATGAAGAATTTTCCCGCGCCGGAATGCTGCAGGAAGGCGCCGTAGATCGTGAACAGGATGATGAGCGAAGACGAGACGTCGACCGGGATGCCAAAAATGCCCTCGAGCGTGATGAACAGGTGGCCGATGAGCTGGCCGACGTCGAAGCCGCGGTGGGTCCACGGCGGCGGCAGGTAGGGTCCGAAATAGGCGTAAGCGATGAACGCGAGCGCGACGGCCGGAACGATCCAGCCGGTGGTGCGCCGCGTCGCCTCCAAGAGCAGCACGATGAACACCACGCCGAGCACGATATCGAGCCGGGTCGGCGAGGTGGCGCGGTCGGTGAACTCCTCGCCGCCCTCGATGGCGTAGATCAGGATGGCGGCGCCGGTGATCCCGGCGACGATGTCGAACCAGCGGATGCGGTTGCGGAACCGCGCCGAGAGCGGGAACAGCAGGAAGCTCAGGAGCAGCACGAAGGCGACATGCGCGTAGCGCAGCGGCTGGGTCGGGATGATCGGGAAGTCGCTGAACGGCCAGGCGCCGGCGATCGCGGCGTAGAGGTGGAACAGCGACATCGCCACCGCGACCGAGGTGACCAGCGTGCCGGCCCAGCCGACGAGCCGGTTGACCACGCCCTCCTCGGCCTCGACGAAGGCCTCCGCCTGCCGCAACTGCGCCTCGGAAATGGCGGCCGGCGCAGCCGTCACGGCCGCTTTCGCGGCCTCCCCCGTGTTCTCGGCCATGTCCCGTCGCCTGTCCTCAGCCGTCGCCCACGGGGCGCGATAAGGCCCGGTCCGGGGCGGAAAAGCCAGACCTTTTCGCCGCCCGCCGGCTCGAGGGGCCGGGAAATTGATCGAAAGTCTAAGGCCTTGCCCGGCCGGACCGGAGCCGGTGCGCAATTCTTAACCTTACGGCAATGCGATCGCGGAATACTGCCCGGCGCCACGCTTGGCGCTGAGAAATATCCGCAATGTCGCTCTCCCTCGATATGTCGTCGGGCTGGCCATGGATCGCCTTTGCGGCCATCCTCGCCGCCGCGATTCTCGCCGTCGTGAACCACCGCCTGCGCGGGCAGAACCGGCACCTGACCGCCGCGCTCAATCACATGTCGCAGGGCCTGTGCCTCTACGACGGCAACGAGCGGCTCCTGCTCTTCAACAAGCCGTACATGGACATCTACGGCTTCGCGCCCGAGATCGTGAAGCCTGGCTGCACGCTGCGCGACGTGCTCGACCATCGGGTGGCGCTCGGCACGCTCAGCGGCGACGCCGAGGACTACCGGGCCACGCTTTTGACCGCGCTCGCCCAGGGCAGGGCCACCAACAACCTGGTGAACTCCAAAGGGCGGATCATTTCGGTCATCAACCAGCCGATGCCGGGCGGCGGCTGGGTCGGAACCCACGAGGACGTGACCGAGCAGCGCCGGCTGCAGCAGCAGCACGACACCATGGCGGCGCAGGACAGCCGGCGCGTGATGGTCGATGCCGCGATCTCCTCGTTCCGCGCCCAGATGGAGCCGCTGTTGAAGACCGTCCGCGGCAGCGCGGAAGCGATGAAATCGACCGCCACCACGCTGTCGGGCGCGTCGGGCGAAACCTCGCAGCACGCCGAGGGCGCGGTGCGCGCCTCGAGCGAGGCCTCGCTGAGCGTGAAGACCGCGGCGGTCGCCGCCGACGAGCTGGCGACCTCGATCGGCGAGATCGGCCGCCAGCTCGAGCTCACCAACAGCGTGGTGCGCATGGCGGTGAGCGAGGCGCAGGCGACCGACGGCGAGATCGAAGCGCTGGCGGCGGCCGCGCAGAAGATTGGCGACGTGGTCAAGCTCATCCGCGACATCGCGGGCCAGACCAATCTTCTCGCGCTCAACGCCACCATCGAGGCGGCGCGCGCCGGCGAGGCCGGCCGCGGCTTCGCGGTGGTCGCGTCCGAGGTAAAGACGCTGGCGGTGCAGACCGCCAACGCCACCGAGGACATCGCCGGCCAGATCCTGGCGGTGCAGTCGTCGACCAGCGGCGCGGTCGAGGCGATCCGCCGGATCGCCGAGCGCATGCAGGAGATCAACGGCTACACCTCGGCGGTGGCGGCCTCGGTCGAGCAGCAGAGCGCCGCGACCGGTCAGATCTCCTCCAACGTGGCGAGCGCCGCGGACGGGACGACGGTGGTCACCTCGGTGCTCGGCAAGGTGGCCGACGCGGCGACCCAGACGCGGACATCGGCGCGGATCATGCTCGAGGCCTCGCAGGCGGTCGAGCAGGCGGTCGCCAACCTGCGCAGCGAGATCGAAAGCTTCCTCGGCAAGGTGGCGGCGTAAGCGGGAATAGCGAATAGCGAGTGGCGAATAGGGCAGGTGCCCGCACGCTATTCGCTATTCGTTACTCCTTTGCCGACCGCCGCTTGCGCCGCGGCCAGCCGCGCAATCGGCACGCGGAACGGCGAGCACGACACGTAATCGAGCGCGAGCTCGTGGCAGAACGCGACCGAGGCCGGGTCGCCGCCATGCTCGCCGCAGATGCCGACCTTGAGGCCCTTGCGTGCCTTGCGGCCGCGCTCCACGCCGATGCGCATCAGCTCGCCGACGCCCTCGCGGTCGATGGAGACGAACGGGTCGGTCGCCATGATCCCGCGCGCCATGTAGGTGTTGAGGAAGCTCGCGGCGTCGTCTCGGCTGATGCCGTAGGTCGTCTGCGTCAGGTCGTTGGTGCCGAACGAGAAGAACTCCGCGCTCTCGGCGATCTCGCCGGCGCGCAGCGAGGCGCGCGGCAACTCGATCATGGTGCCGACTTGGTAGCCGACCTTGCTCTTGCTCTCGCGCGCCACCGCCTCCGCCATGGCGTCGATGCGCGCCTTGACCAGGTCGAGCTCGGCCTTGGTGGCGATCAGCGGCACCATCACCTCGGGCACGACCGGCTTGCCGGTACGCTTGCCGGCCTCGACCGCCGCCTCGAAGATGGCGCGCGCCTGCATCTCGGCGATCTCCGGATAGGCGATCGCCAGGCGGCAGCCGCGGAAGCCGAGCATGGGGTTGAACTCGTGCAGGTCGCGGGCGCGATTGGACAGCTTCTTCGGGTCGGCGCCCATGGCGGCCGCGACCTCGGCGATCTCGGCCTCGCTGTGCGGCAGGAACTCGTGCAGCGGCGGGTCTAGCAGCCGGATCGTCACCGGCAACCCCTGCATGATCTCGAACAGCTCGACGAAATCCGCGCGCTGCATGGGCAAGAGCTTGGCCAGCGCATTGCGCCGGGACTTCTCGTCGTCGGCGAGGATCATCTCGCGCACCGCACGGATGCGGTCCTCGTCGAAGAACATGTGCTCGGTGCGGCAGAGCCCGATGCCCTCGGCGCCGAACTTCAAGGCCACGCGCGCATCGGCGGGCGTGTCGGCATTGGCGCGCACCCGGAGCTTGCGCACCGCGTCGGCCCAGCCCATCAGGGTGGCGAACTCGCCGGACATCGCCGGCTCGACCATCGGCACGCGGCCGGCCAGCACCTGGCCGGTCGAGCCGTCGATGGTGATGAGGTCGCCTTTCTTGAGCGTCTGACCGGCGATGCTCATGGTGGCGGCCGCGTAGTCGACCCGCAGCGAGCCGGCGCCGGAGACGCACGGCTTGCCCATGCCGCGCGCCACCACCGCCGCATGCGAGGTCATGCCGCCGCGGGTGGTGAGGATGCCCTCGGCCGCGTGCATGCCGTGGATGTCCTCGGGCGAGGTCTCGATGCGCACCAGGATGACCCGTTTGCCCTGGGCCTTGAGCGTCTCGGCGTCGTCGGAGGAAAACACGATCTCGCCCGAGGCCGCGCCCGGCGAGGCCGGAAGCCCGCTGGCGATCACCTTGCGCTCGGCGGCGGGATCGATGGTCGGATGCAGCAGCTGGTCGAGCGAGCCCGGGTCGATGCGGGTCACCGCTTCCTTGCGGGTGATCAGGCCCTCGTTGGCGAGCTCGACCGCGATCTTGAGCGCCGCCTTGGCGGTGCGCTTGCCCGAGCGCGTCTGCAGCATCCACAGCTTGCCCTGCTCGACGGTGAATTCGAGGTCCTGCATGTCGCGGTAGTGCTTCTCGAGCGTGCCGTAGACCCGGGCGAGCGCCTTGAAGGCCTCCGGCAGCGCCTTTTCCATCGACGGCTTGTCGGAGCCCGCCTCCTTGCGCGCGGCCTCGGTGATCTCCTGCGGCGTGCGGATGCCGGCGACCACGTCCTCGCCCTGGGCGTTGATCAAAAACTCGCCGTAGAGCTGCTTGTCGCCGGTCGACGGATTGCGCGTGAAGGCGACCCCGGTCGCGGAAGTCTCACCCATGTTGCCGAACACCATCGCCTGGACATTGACCGCGGTACCCCAGCTCTCCGGGATGTTGTGGAGGCGGCGATAGGTGATGGCGCGCTGGTTCATCCAGGAGCCGAACACGGCGCTGATCGCGCCCCACAATTGCTTGTGTGGGTCCTGCGGGAACGGCTCGCCGTGCTCCTCCTCCAGCCGCTCCTTGTAGCGGCCGCAGAGCGTGACCCAGTCGTCGGCCTCGAGGTCGGTGTCGAGCGTGTAGCCGTTGCGGTCCTTGTGGTCGTCTAGCAGCTCCTCGAAGTGATGATGACCGAGGCCGAGCACGACGTCGGAATACATCGTGATGAAGCGGCGATAGGAATCGTAGGCGAAGCGCTTGTCGCCCGATTTCTTGGCCAGCGCCTCCACGGTCTCGTCGTTGAGGCCGAGATTGAGCACCGTGTCCATCATCCCGGGCATCGAGGCGCGGGCGCCGGAGCGCACCGAGACCAGCAGCGGGTTCGCCCGGTCGCCGAAATTCCTGCCGGTGATGCGCGCGATATGAGCGAGCCCGGCCTCGACCTGGCGCTCGAGCTCCTTCGGATATGAATTGTTGTTGGCGTAGTAGTGGGTGCAGACCTCGCTGGTGATGGTGAAGCCGGGCGGCACCGGCAGGCCGAGATTGGCCATCTCGGCAAGCCCGGCACCCTTGCCGCCGAGCAGGTTGCGCATCTGCGCTCGGCCTTCGGCCTTGCCGTCGCCGAAGCAGTAGACCCACTTGGCCTTGGTGGCTTTGGCTGCTTTGGCCCCTGGCTGCGGCCGCGTCGGCTTGCTCGGCGCGGTCTTGTTCACGACGGCCGGCTTGCGCGCGGGCGCATTGCGGGCGGGCTTCGTCTTCGATTGCGGACGGGGCGACGTCGATTTGACCATGGAACCACGAATTTGATTGCGCCCGGCCCCCTAAAGATCATGGCCGCGACGGGCGATGCAAGCCCGCATGTCGCTGCTGTGCGCGATTCAAACTACTTGATGAAATGGTGGATATTGTTGAGGCCGATGAGCCCGATGATGATGAGATAGATCGCCACCACGAAGTTCAACAGCCGCGGGAAGATCAGGATCAAGACACCGGCGATGAGGGCGACAAGCGGCGTGATATGGGCAACGGTGATGGTCATGATGGGCTCCTTCGGGGCGGGCCAAAGATAATGATGACGCTGGCAACCGGTTCCAAGATGCTAGCATACCGATCGCCCATCATACTCGGTGTCATCATCCGCGAAAGCGAAAGCGGGTGATCCAGTAATCATCGAACGATCGCATTGGAACTTGTGGGGATCGCCGGATGGGCTGTGATTACTGGATGCCCGCTTGCGCGGGCAAGACGCCTCGCTTTATCCCTCGATTTTCGAGAAATCGGCGACGGCGCCCGTCGCATCGCGAATTTCATTGAGCAGTTTGAGGCGGTTCTCGCGCAGCTTCTCCTTCTCGGCGCCGTCGGCGACGTTGACCGTCACCTTGTCGAAGAAGGCGTCGACGTGCGGGCGCAGCTTGGCCATGGCGCGCATGGCGGATTCGAAGTCCTCGCGCGCGACGGCGGGAGCGGCATCTTCTCTGGCTGCTTTAATTGCGTTCGACAGCGCCCATTCCTCATCCTGGCGATACCACGACGGATCGGACTGCCCCGAATATAGTCGCCCGTCCTTCTTCTCTTCGATGCGGATAATATTGGTCGCGCGTTTGTATCCGGCGAGGAGATTTTTTCCGTCTTCGGTATCGAGAAATCGTCCCAGCGCCTCCACGCGGCCAACGATCGAAACAATACCGGCCTCGGCGCCGCGCAGGTGAAGAACTGCATCAACCAGGTCGTGCCGCGCTCCCTCTTCGCGCAGTTGCACTTTGAGCCGCTCTTGAAAAAACTCTCGGAAGCTGTCAGCCGCCTTTGAAATTTCGACATCGGCTAGGTTTAGTCGAAGTCGCTTAATGTGGATTTCGAATAGCGAGCGGGGCACAAGATCTTTCTTGCTGGATAACGCTATACGGATAACACCCAGCGCGGCTCTTCTGAGCGCGTATGGGTCCTTTGAGCCTGTGGGCTTTTCGTCGATCGCCCAGAATCCAACCAGCGTGTCGATCTTGTCGGCGAGCGCGACAGTGATCGAGACGTCATCGGTCGGCACGCGGTCGTTCGGGCCGAGCGGCTTGTAGTGATCCTCGCAGGCCGCCGCGATCGACGCATCCTCGCCCTGCGCGAGCGCGTAGTATTTCCCCATCAGGCCCTGCAGCTCGGAGAATTCACCGACCACTTCGGTGAGCAGGTCGGCCTTTGCTAGGCGCGCCGCGCGCTTGGCCTTGGCGACGTCGGCGCCGACGAGCGGCGCAAGGTCGGCCGCCAGCTTCTCGATGCGCTCGATGCGCTCCCATTGCGTGCCGAGCTTCTCGTGGAACACAATGTGCTCGAATTTTTCCAGCCGGTCCTCGAGCCGGGTCTTGAGATCGGTCTCGTAGAAGAATTTGGCATCGGACAAGCGCGCGCGGATAACACGCTCGTTGCCGGCGACGATCGCCTTGCCGCCGTCCTCCGCCTCCATGTTGGAAACCAGGATGAACTTGCTGGCGAGCTTCGCGGTCTTCGGATCGCGCAGCACGAAGCATTTCTGGTTGTTGCGGATGGTGGCACGGATCACCTCGGGCGGGATCGCGAGGAACGCCTCATCGAAGGCGCCGATCAGCACCACCGGCCATTCAACCAGCCCGGCCACCTCGGCCAGCAGCCCTGCGTCCTCGATAAGCTCGTAGCCCTGCGCGAAGGCGAGGTTCTTGGCGTCGGCGAGGATCATCTCCTGGCGGCGCTGCGGGTCGAGCACGACCTTGGCCTTCTCGAGCTTGGCCATGTAGTCGTCGAGCCGCCGCACCTTGAACGGCGCCGGCGCCAGGAAGCGGTGGCCGCGGGTCTCGTCGCCGGCGGCGATGCCGTCGACCGCGAACGCAACCACGTCCGGCTCCTCGGTCTCCGGCCCGAAGGTGGCGACGATCGCATGCAGCGGGCGCACCCAGCCGAGCGCGCCGGGTTTCGCGGAGCGCTCGCCCCAGCGCATCGACTTCGGCCAGGGAAAGCTCTGCACCACCGCGGGCACAATCTCGCCGATCACCTCGATCGCCGGCCGGCCCGGCTTCTCGATCACCGCGACGTAGAAGTCGCCCTTCTTGTCGGGCTTAACCTTGGCGTCGGCGATCGATTTGAGCCCGGCCGCCTTGAGGAAGCCCTGGATCGCGCCGTCGGGCGCGCCGACGCGCGGGCCCTTGCGCTCCTCCTTCACGTTCGGCTGACGGGCCGGCACGCCCTGCACCGCCAGCGCCAGCCGGCGCGGCGTGGCGAAGGCCTTGGCGCCGTCGTAGGTCAGCCCAGCGCCCACCAGCCGGTCGGTGACGAGCTTGCGCAGATCCTCGGCCGCGCGCGCCTGCATGCGGGCGGGGATCTCCTCGGAGAAGAATTCGAGCAGCAGGTCGGGCATCGCGGCTCCTGACGGCGTCCGCAGTTAGCAGCGATGGCCGCGGTTGTAAATCGGACGAAGGGGACAGATGACAGACGACAGAGGACTGATCCGAGCGTGCTTGCGGCTCGGGCGCAGGCGTCGCAGACTTGCGGGCGAACCTCGATTCCGCTGCGGGAATGCCCGATGACGCCTCGCCACGGCTTTTGTCTGCCCGCCGCGCTCCTGGCGGCCGTGCTGCTGCTCGCCGCCGACCCGGCGGCCGGCGCCGAAGTCGCCTATCTGATGTACAGCAAGGGGACCGAGGGCAAGACCGTGCCGATCCGCGTCTTGTGGGACAACCGCGCCGACGGCAATGCCCGCATCACCATCGATCTGAGCACGCAATACGAGGCCTGGCTCAAGAAGCTCGGGCTCGACCCGGTGCTCAAGTACGACGCCACGCTCAACAAGAGCACGTTCATGGTGCGCGATCCCGAGCTCACGCGCTTCGTCAAGATCGTCGCCACCTCGATCGTGCAGGCGCTGCTGAAGCCGACCAATCCGCCGAATCCGCCGCCCGAGCAGCCAGCGGACCAACCGCCGCCGGAAGCCACGGTGCCGGGCGCGGTGCTGCTGATCACGCCGTCGAAAGGAACCCCGCCCAGCCAACTGGAGGTGATCGCGCGGCTGCACGTGACCTATCCGGTGCCGCAGAAGTCCGGACCGCCGAAGATGGCGGACCTGATCAACAACGATCTCACCTTCGTCGGCAAGCCGGAGCGGCCGCGCTGACCGCGGCAGGCGTGCGCCAGCGCCCGCTCAAGAGGCTTTTTTCTGCGGCGCGGCCGGCGCGCCCTCGCGCCGGTGCTGCATGCGCACCTGCACCGCATAGCCGACGAACCGCAGCTTGCGGGCATATTCGACCGCGGCGTCAAAGGCCGCTTTCTTGGTCCGGAACGACTCGATGCGATCCGGGGTGATCACGATCGCCCAGCCGTTCTCGTGGGAGACGATGTCGTACCAGAGCTGCTGAGCCATGCGCGCCTCGCGGCCCACCCTCGCACACAATATACCCCGGACGCGGCCGGTTTCGATCACAGTGGTCGGATGGTTGGCGCGCCGGCAAGACAATCGATCAACAATCGATCAAAATGAACCAATGGCATCGGTAGGGTGGGTTGGGGCTGGGATCGGGCAGCATTGATGCATCATCGCACCATCCCTCCCCACAAAGGGGAAGGGAGTTCGCCGAGACTGCGGCGCCGACGCGCTCGATTCACATTCCCAGGTAAGCGCGCTTGAGCCGCGGATCGGAGGCGATCTCGGCGGCGCTGCCGGAGAGCGCGAACCGGCCCTGTTCGAGGATATAGGCGCGGTGCGCGAGCGCGAGGCTCTCGACCACGTTCTGCTCGACCAGCAGCACGGAAAGCCCCTCCCCGCGCAGCCGCGCGATCAGCCCGAACAGCTCCTCGACCAGCAGCGGCGAGAGGCCGAGCGAGGGCTCGTCGAGGATGATCAGCCGCGGCTCGGCCATCAGGCCGCGGCCGATGGCGAGCATCTGCTGCTCGCCGCCCGAGAGCGTGCCGGCGCGCTGGGCGAGACGCTCGCGCAGCCGCGGGAAGATCGCGAACACCCGGTCGCGATTTAAGGCACGGCGGGCGCGGGCGCGGCGATAGCTGCCGAGGTCGAGATTGTCCTTGACCGACAAGTTGGGAAAGACGCGGCGGCCTTCCGGCACCTGGACAAGGCCGCGCGCGACGATCGCCGCCGGCGCTTCGCCTTCGATCGCGACGCCGTCGAAGCGGACCGTCCCGGCGCGGGCGCGGATGACGCCGGAGATGGTGCGGTTGAGCGTCGACTTTCCGGCGCCGTTGGCGCCCAGCACGGCGACGATCTCGCCGGCGCCGACGGTGAGATCGATCCCGCGCAGCACGTCGGCGGCGCCGTAGCCGGCCACCAGGTTGCTGACCTCGAGCAGCGGAGCGTCAGCCATGCGCGCCTCCGCCGAGCTTCTTGGCGGCGCCGCGCCCGAGATAGGCCTCGATCACCTTCGGGTCGGCGGTGATCTCGCTCGGCGCGCCCTCGGCGATCACGCGGCCTTCGGCCAGCACGTAGACGTGCTCGGCCAGCATCATCACCGCCTGCATGACGTGCTCGACCATCACGATGGTGATGCCGCGGTCGCGGATGGCGCGCACCGCCGGCACGACGTCGCGGATTTCCGCCGGGTTGAGGCCGGCCAGAACCTCGTCGAGCAGCAGGAGCTTCGGCCCGGTGGCGAGCGCGCGCGCGAGCTCCAGGCGCTTGGCCGCGGCGACGGTCAGGCTGGCCGCCGGACGGTCGAGCAGCTCGGCGAGCCCGACGTCGGCCGCGACCTTCTCGGCCGCCGCCAGCGCGTCCTTGCGCGCGCGATGGCGCAGATGGGCGCCGACCGCGATGTTGTCGCGCACCGACAAAGCCGCGAACGGCTGCACGATCTGGAACGTGCGCGCGATGCCGCGGCGCGCGAGCAGATGCGGCGCCTCGCCGGTGACCTCGTCGCCGCCGTAGCGGATCGACCCTTCGCTCGGCCGCAGGAAGCCGCTGATGATCGCGAACAGCGTGGTCTTGCCGGCGCCGTTGGGTCCGATCAGCCCGGTGATGCGGCCGGCGGGCGCCGCCAGCGAGGCCGCATCGAGCGCCAGCAGGCCGCCGAAGCGCTTGGAGACCCGTTCGACCGTGAGAATGGCCTCAGCCATGGTCGTGGTCTCCCGGCGCGGTGCGCCAACCGACGCGGCGCATGAGCCAGGCGCGCGCATCGCCGAGCGCGCCGGCAAGTCCGTGCGGCGCGAACCGCACCACCACGATCAGCACGGCGCCGTAGATGACGAGATCGAGACCGGGCGCGTCGCCGGTCGCGAGCTTGGCGATCTCGCCGAGCGACTTCACCACCAGCGCGCCAAGGAGCGGCCCGAATACGGTGCCGACCCCGCCGATGATGGCGGTGAGCAGCGCCTCGACCGAGATCCATGGGCCGTAGGCGATGCCGGCATCGACGAACAGGAAATACTGCACGTAGAAGCCGCCGCCGGCCGCGGTGATCGCGGCCGAGACCGTCATGGCGCCGAGCTTCACCAGCAAGGCGTCGACGCCGAGCGCGGCCGCGGCGTCCTCGTTCTCACGCACCGCGACCAGCCGGGCGCCGAAGCGCGAATGTGCGATCGCATGCACGACCAGCAGCGAGGCCGCGAGGAGCGCCAGCAGCACCCAATAGAAGGCGGCGCGGCTCTGGAACTGGAACACTTCCGGCCGCAGATCGAGCCTGACCAGCGTGCCGACGCCGGCGCCGGTGATCGGCGCCACGCTGGCGATGATGCGGAGCACCTCCGCGAAGGCGAGCGTCACCAGGGCGAAATACGAACCCTTGAGGCCGGTGCGGAACGTCAGATAGCCGATCGCCGCGCCGATCAGCGCGCCGGCCGCGATGGCGAGCACGAACGCGGCCCAGGCGTTGACGCCGTAACGGACCTGCAGGACGGCGGTGACATAGGCGCCGGTGCCGAAGAACGCCGCGTGGCCGAAGGAATATTGCCCGCCATAGCCGCCGAGCACGTTCCAGCCCTGCCCGACCAGCGCGATCAGCAGCGCGACGATCAGGAAATTGAGCACGGTGTTGGAGGTGACGACCAGCGGCACCGCGGCGAGCACCGCGACCACGATGGCGATGCGGACGAGGCCGCGGCTCATGCGGGCTCTCCGAACAGCCCGCGCGGGCGGACCAGCAGGACCAGGATGAACAGCAGGAAGATGCCGATCTGGCCGAGCGACTCGCCGAGGAACAGGCCGCAGAGGCTTTCGACCACGCCGATCAGCAATCCGCCGATCAGCGCGCCGGGCGCCGAGCCCATGCCGCCGAGCACCACGATGGTGAAGGCGATCAGCACATAGGCGTTGCCGACGTGCGGATTGACGTAATAGGTCGGGATCAGGAGGCAGGCCGCCAGCGCCAGGCAGGCAGTGCCGATGCCGAAGGTCATGGCGTAGATGTGGGCGACGTCGATGCCGGCGAGCTCGGCGCCCAGTCGCTCCTTCGCCACCGCGCGCATCGCCTTGCCGAGATCGGTCGCGGTGAGCAGCAGCCAGAGCAAGAGCGCAGCGAGGAGCACGACGACGAAGCCGATGACGCGCGGCACCGACAGGAAGGCGATGCCGAGATCGACGACCTCGAAGGCGTAAGGCAGGTTGATGGTGCGGGTATCGGCGCGAAACGCGTAAAGGAGCCCGTTCTCGACCACGACCGCGAGCCCGAGCGTGACCAGCAGGATGTTGCGGTCGTCGCCGCGCGACGCCGGCCCGATCACGAACCGCTGCAGCGCGTAGCCGATCGCGAAGAAGGCGGGCGTGAGCGCGAAGGCGGCGAGATAGGGATCGAGGCCGAACAGCCTGTGGGCGTAGAACGCGGCGTAGAGCGCTGCGGTGAGCAGCGCGCCATGGGCGAAATTGATGATGTGCAGGACGCCGTAGATCAGGGTGAGCCCGAGCGCCACCAGCGCGTAGACGGCACCGGTGAGCAGGCCGTTGAGGATCGCGGGGATGAGGATCGCGGCGGAGAGCACGGCTGGTCCTGGGCGTGTCCCGGGCGCAGCGCAGCACAGAGCGCGTTAGCGCGGAGTGATGCGCTGCAGACCTGGGACCGTTACGGTCCGTGACGGTCCCGGATCAGCGGTGCACCGCTTCGCAAGCGCTTCGCGCTGCACCGCATCCGGGACACACGCTTCACACCGGCATCGGGAACACCGGCTTGGCAGAGGCGAAGGCGGCCGGGAAGATCACCTGGATATCGTTGTCGAGCACCTGGGTGTTGACCGGAGCGGCGCCCTGGTTCTGGCCGTTGACGAATTTCGTCGGCCCGTAGGGCATGACGTGGCCGGTGAAGGTCGAGCCTTCGAGCGCGGTGATGAGCTTGCCGCGGTCGGCCGCGCCGGCGCGCTCGATCGCGTCGGCGATCAGCAGCACGCAGCTGTAGTTCATGAACACCTCGTAGGTGTAGAACTGGCCCTGCGCCTCGACCTTCTTCTTGAGCGCCAGCGCCTTGGCGTTGCGCGGGTCGAACCAATGATTGCAGTCCATGATGTAGCGCGCGGCCTCGGGGAATTCCTTGACGAACTTGTAGGACGAGGCGGCGCCGCCGAGCACCGAGTAGACCGCCTTCGGCCGCACCCGCTGCTGCTGCATGGTGCGGGCGAGCAGCACATATTCGTTGTAATAGTCGGCCGGGATCACGATGTCGGGGTTCTGCGCCTTGATCTTGAGCACGACATTGTTGAAGTCGCGGGTCGGTGTCGGATGCGGGATCGTCTCCAGCACCTGGAAGCCGCGCTGCGGCAGTTGCTCGTTGAGCAGCTTGGCGAGGCCCGAGCCGAACAGCGAGTCCTCGTTGACGATCATCACGGTCTTGGCCGGCTTGCCGGCGGCGTCGTTGATGGTGGTGAGGTTGTCGAGCGCGGTCTTGGCGATGACGCCGAAGCCGGGGCCGAAGCGGAAGGTGTTCTTGAGGCCGCGGGTGACGATGGCGTCGGCGACGCCGACGTCGACCATGTAGGGCAGGTCGTAGCGCGCCGCCGCCTGGCTCACCGCCAGGCAGATCGAGCTGCCGTAGCCGCCGACGATGGCGGCGACACCGGCGGAATTCATCTTCTCGACCTCGGCGGTGCCGCCGTCGGGCGTCGACTGGGCATCGCCGAGCACCGGCTCGATCTTGGCGCCATTGAGCGCCTTGAGGCCGCCGGCGGCGTTGATCTCCTCGATCGCGATCTGGGCGCCGAGCCGACCCTGCTGGCCGGAATAGGACAAGGCACCGCTCACCGGATGCAGCACGCCGAGCTTCACCCCCGCGCCCTGCGCGCGGATGATGGCCGGCGCCGCCAGCACGCCGCTGGCGCCGGCCGCGAGCCCGACGGCGGACGTGGTCAGGAACCTGCGACGGCTGAAACCTCGATCCGACATCTGCTGTCTCCCTCGTTCCTCGCGCGCCCGTGACGGCTGGTTCCGACGATAGCAAGCGCGCCGAAATGCAGCAATTGCGACCTCGGATGCGCTGTCGGCTTTATCCGACAGCGGGCAACTTCTTCGGCGCGTTTCTGATCGCCTGCCACACCCGTTCCGGCGTCAGCGGCATTTCGAGATCGGTGACGCCGAGGGGGGCGAGCGCGTCGAGCGCCGCGCCCACCAGCGCGGCGGGCGAGCCGATCGAGCCGGCCTCGCCGCAGCCCTTGGCGCCGAGCGGATTGTGGGTGCAGGGCTGGCTCTCGTCGCACTCGGTGACGAATGACGGCAGATCGTCGGCGCGCGCGATCGCGTAGTCCATGAACGATCCCGACACGAGCTGGCCGCCGTCGTCATAGGCACAATGCTCGAGCATCCCCTGCCCGATCCCTTGCGCGATGCCGCCGTGGATCTGCCCGTCGACGATCATCGGATTGATGACGGTGCCGATGTCGTCGACCGCCCAGAAACCGGCGAGCTCGATCGTGCCGGTGTCCGGATCGATCTCGATCTCGCAGACGTGGGCACCGTTGCTGAAGGCGAAATTCGGCGGATCGTAGACCGCGGTGTCCTGCAGCCCCGGCTCCACGTCGGGCGGCAGGTTGTGGGCCGCGTAGGCCGCCTGCGCGACGTCCGTGAAGGCGATGCGCCGGTCGGTGCCGGCGACCGTGAACACGCCGCCGGTGAAATCGATGTCGCCGGGCGCGGTCTCGAGCAGATGGGCGGCGATCAGCTTGCCCTTGGCGACGATCTTGTCGGCGGCTCGATCGAGCGCCGAGCCGCCGATCGCGATCGAGCGCGAGCCGAAGGTGCCGGTGCCCTGCGGTACTTCGCCGGTGTCGCCCTCGACGATCTCGATGCTCTCGACGCCCACGCCGAGGCGCGACGCGATGATCTGCGCGAAGGTGGTGGCATGGCCCTGGCCGTGATTGTGGGTGCCGAGCGCCGCGCGCACCGCGCCGTCGGGCCCGATGCGGATCGACGCGGCCTCGTAGAAGCCGACGCGGGCGCCGAGCATGCCGGCAAAGCGCGAGGGCGCGACGCCGGAGGATTCGACATAGCAGGCCATGCCGATGCCGCGCAGCTTGCCGCGGCGCGCCGCCTCGGCGCGGCGCTTGGCGAAGCCGGCATAGTCCGAAAGCTCCAGCACGCGTGCGAAAATCTTCGGGAAGTCGCCGCAATCGTAGGTCGGACCGATCGGCGTCTTGTACGGCATGGCGGCGGGCGGGATGAAATTGCGCCGCCGGATCTCGGCGCGGTCGAGACCGAGCGCGGCGGCCGCGCGGTCGGCCAGCCGTTCGAGCACGTAGCAGGCCTCGGGCCGTCCGGCCCCACGATAGGCATCGGTCTGGGTCGTGTTGGTGAACACGCCGGTCACCTCCACGAAGATCGCGGGCGTGCGGTAACCGCCGGCAAACAAGGCGGTATAGATCGCGCTCGGAATATTCGCTCCGAAGGTCGACAGGTAGGCGCCGAGTGCCGCGGAGGTCTGCACATGCAGCGCCACGAAATGGCCCTCGCCGTCGAGCGCGAGCTCGGCATGGGTGAGATGGTCGCGCGCCTGGTTGTCGGCCAGGAAGCTTTCCGCCCGCGTCGCCACCCAGCGCACCGGACGGCCGAGCCGGCGCGCCGCCCAGGTGACGAGCGCCTCCTCGGGATAGAGCTTGCCCTTGTAGCCGAAGCCGCCGCCCACATCGGGCGAGACCACGCGCAACGCGCTCTCCGCCATGCCGAGCTGCTCGGTCACCTGCTTGCGGATGTGGTGCGGCGCCTGCGTCGCGCTCACGAGCGTGAGCCTGCCGGTGGCGGGCTCGACGGTCGCGAACGCCGCCCGCGGCTCGATCGCCGCACCGACCAGGCGGTTGTTGACCAGATCGATCGCGACCTTGTGCGGCGCCGTCTGGAACGCGGCGCGCACCGCCGCCTCGTCGCCGCGCGCCCAGCGGAAGCCGACGTTGCCGGGCGCGGCCTCGTGCAGCTGCGGCGCGCCGCGCGCCTGCGCGGCGCGCGCGTCGGTGACCGCCGGGAGCGCCTCGTAGTCGACGGCGACGCGCTCGGCGGCGTCGGCCGCCGCGTCGCGCGTCTGTGCGATCACCGCCACAACTGGCTCGCCGACATGGCGGACGCTTCCGCGCGCCAGCGCGTAGCGCGGCGGCTGCGCCATCTCCTTTCCGTCACGCGAACGGATGACCCAGAGCGGCCGCATCGGCAGCACGCCGTCCGCCGCCATGTCGGCGCCGGTGAACACCGCCACGACCCCGGGCGTGGCGATGGCCGCCGACACGTCGATCGCGCGGATGCGGGCGTGGGCATGGGGTGAGCGCACCAGCACGCAGTCGAGCGCGCCCGGCAGCTCGATGTCGGCGACGAATTTTCCGCGCCCGAGCAGGAAGCGCCGGTCCTCGACCCGGCGCAGCGACGCGCCGATGCCTTCGGGGTTGGGGCTGGCTGTCTTGGACGAACTCATGCCTTCGTGTCCCGGCCGAGCGCGCTCTTTCGCGCGAGAGCCGGGACCCAGGGGCCACACGGCAAGCTGCGCCACAACATATTGCGCTTCGCGATTCTTGTGCTGGGTCCCGGGTCTCCTTCCGCTCGGCGAAGACGCCTCGCTACAGTCGCCCGGGACACGGGATTACTCCATCTCCTCGCGCACCAGGTCGAGCGCCTCGAAGGCGGACTTGTCGGTCACCATGAACAGGTCGGCGTCGCCGCCGCGCGCTTCGTGACGCGCCCAGGTCCAATGCGGAATGGTGAAGACATCGTGCCGCGACCATTCGAAGCTCTGCTCGCCGATCAGCGAGCGCCCCTCCCCGGAGACCACCAGGCACACCACGTTGTAGGTCGCGCGCTTGTTGCGCGTCGGGATGTTCTTGCTCAGTCGCGTCGCGTAGCAGTCGAGCGTGGGCATCACGGCGCCGCCGGTCGCCGGATTGACGTAGCGGATCGTGCGCGCGCCGTCGGCGCCGCGCGGCGCGGCGGCGAGCAATCGGCGCATGGCCTCGCCGGGATAGCGGTATTTCGGCGAATTGACCGCGCTTGCCGGCGCGCCCTCCGCACGCAGGCCGGACTCGGTCCACAGCGTCTCCTCGCCCTCGTCCACCTGCCAGAACTCGTTGTTGCGCGGATCGCCCGGCTCGAAGAAGTGGGCGTCGACCGCGCGGATGAGCGGCATGTTGGCGGCGTCGAACCAGATGATGCGATGGTCGCTCTCGTTGATGTGGCCGTGCCAGCACATCGGCGGGGTGAGGATCAGGTCGCCGTCCTTCATCTCGCAGCGGCGTCCGTTGACGATAGTGGCGGCGCCGTCGGCGCGGGTGGCGAAGCGGATCGCCGCGCCGGTGTGGCGATGCGGGCGGGCGCGGTCGCCCGGCTCGAGCACCGTGAAGGCGGCGAGCATGGTGCTCGTCGTCGTGGTTTCGGCGCCGAAGGCGGGATGCGCCATGATCAGCGCGCGCCGCTCGATGTCGTTGATCGACACCTCGCCGACCGAGCGGTGCAGGAACGGCTCGATGTCGCGCCAGCGCCAGAGGAACGGCGCATCCCGCGGCTGCGGTTTGATCGGCGTGATCTTCTGGTAGCGGTCCCAGAGCGGGTGCAGATTTTTCGCCTCGAGCTCGGCGACGAAGGAGGAGGCTTGCTTTGCAGCAGTTGCGGTCTCAGCCATCATCCGCCTCCCTTGCGTCGTACACTGTCATGCGCGGTTGACGATTCGTGTCCCGGGCGAGTGCAGCGAGCGCGCTTGCGCGAGCGGAACGAGACCCGGGACCCAGCGCAAGACTCGCGAAGCGCCATTATGTGCCGCGCCCAGCGTGTGTCCCCTGGGTCCCGGCTCTCGCGTGCGCAAGAGCGCCCGCTCGGCCGGGACACGCGCTTCCTCACGTCTTCGGCAGCTTGGCGTCGATGTTCGCGCTGTCGATCAGGATATGCTTGATGAAGACGCGCGGCTCGACCTTGTCGCCCTTGAGATAGGTGGCGAGCACGTCGACCCCGAGCCGCCCCCACTCCACCGGGTTGAGCTCGACCGTCATCGCCAGGTTGTCCTCCTTCACGGCGCGTAGCGCCGGCGGCACGCCGTTCATGCCGGTGACCAACGTCTTGCCCTTGCGGTTGGCGGCGTTCACCGCCTGCATGGCGCCGAGCGCGACGTCGTCGTTGGCGGTGTAGATGGCGGCGAGATCGGGATGCGCCACCAGCGCGTCCTCGGCCTGCTTGACGCCGCGTTCGCGGGTGAGCGGGCCGTCGTGCTTGATGACGATCTGGATACCGGGATATTTCGCCATCACCTCGGCATAGCCGTCGCCGAGATTGCGGAAGGTGGGCGCGCCGCTCGGTCCCATCAGCAGCGCGACCTTGCCCTTGCCGCCGAGCTTCTTGGCGGTCCATTCGGCGATGTCGCGGCCGATCTGCTTCTCGTCCATGGCCACGTGAATCGTCTGGTTGGGCGAGGCCGAGCCGCGCGCCACCGAGACGATCGGGACCTTGGCCGCCGCCGCCGCGTCATAGGCAGCGTTCACGCCGACCGCGTCGATCGGCGAGATGAGAACTCCCTTGACGCCGCGCGCGACCAGGTCCTGCACGCCGTTGATCTGCTTGAGCTTGTCCTCGTTGGCGGAGACCGTCGCCACCTCCCAGCCGAGCTCCTGGGCGCGGGCGCGGATGCCGCGCAGCATGGCGATGTAGAACGGATTGTCGTCCTGGGCGAGCGAGACGCCGATGGTGGTCTTCTGCTGGCCGGCCGCGGGCGGCGCCAGCACGAGCGTCGCCGGAAGCACGAGCGCCGCGGCAAGGGCGGCAAGGCGGAGCTTGAGCATGCGAAGAACTCCTCTCTAACGCTGTGAACGTAGCCTTTCGGCGGCGGCCGCCGCAATGATCACGGCGCCCACCGCCACCCGCTGCCAGTAGGAATCGACGTTGAGCAGGTTGAGCGCGTTGCCGAGCACGATCATGATGAAGACCCCGATGACGCTCTTATAGAGTGTGCCCTCGCCGCCGGTAAGCGCCGCCCCGCCGAGAACCACCGCGGCGATGGCGGTCAGCTCGTAGAACTCGCCGGCCGTCGGCTGGCCGGACTGCAGCCGCGCCGCCAGCATCACGCCGGCCACGCCGGCGAGCGCGCCGCACCAGATGTAGGTCGAGGCTATCACACGGCGCACCGCAATGCCCGAGAGATAGGCGGCCTCGCGCCCGCCGCCGGTGGCGTAGATGCGCCGGCCATAAGGGGTGGCGTGCATCACCCAGGACAGCACGCCGAGCAGCACGGCCGGGACCCATACCAGGTAATGAATCCCGAGGAAGCGGTCGGAGCCGAAGGCGACGAACTCGCCCGGCAGGCCGGTCTCGCCGGAGACCGGCGCGCCGCCGGTGATGAGAAACACGACGCCGCGCACCAGCACCATAGTGCCGAGCGTGGTGATGAACGGATTGACGTTGAGCCAGGCGATGGTGACGCCGTTGACCAGGCCGACCAGCGCACCGGCGGCGATGCCGGCGGCGACGCCGGCGGCGATGCCGGCCTCCAGCATCACCATGCTGGCGACGCAGCCCGACAGCGCGGCGGTCGAGCCGACCGAGAGATCGAAGCCGCCGCCCACGATCACGAAGGTCATGCCCATGGCGATCACCGCCATGATCGAGGACTGCACCAGGATGTTGGTCAGATTGAGCGGCGAGAGGAAGCGGTCGGTCAGCAGCGCGGTCACCGCGCACAGCACGATGAGCGAGATCAGCGGCATCTGGCCGGCGAGGTTCAGTCGATAGCTCCTCCCCTCCATGATCACCCGCCGATCGCCGCGCGCAGCTTGGGTTCGTCGAGGCCTTGGGCGCGATCGAGCGACGCTGCGATCCGCCCTTGCCGCACCGCCAGCACGGAGTCGCACAAGCGCGCGAGCTCGCCCAGATCGCTCGAATTGATCAGCGCGCCGCCGCCGCGGGCGACGAAATCGCGGATCAGGGCGTGGATCTGCGCCTTGGCGGCAACGTCGATGCCCTGCGTCGGCTCCTCGAGCAGCAGCACGCCGACCCGGCGTGCGAGCCATTTCGCCAGGATCACCTTCTGCTGATTACCGCCGGAGAGAGCGCGTGCCGCGAGCTGCGGCCGCCGCGGGCGGATGTCGAGCAGCTCGAGGAGCTCGGCGACGATGCGGTCGCCGGCGCGGCGGTCGAGCCAGAGCCCGCGCGAGAGCGCCGCGAGGTTGGGCAGCAGGATGTTGTCGCGGACCGACTGGTTCATCACCAGCCCGAGCCGCCGCTCGCCCGGCACCATGCCGATGCCGGCGGCGATGGCGTCGACCGGGCTCTTCAGCCTTCGCGTGGCGTCACGGATCTCCACCTGCGTGGGTCCGGCCACTCCGAACAGGCGCCGCAGCATCCGGTCGGTGCCGCTGCCGAGAAGCCCGGCGAGGCCGATCGCCTCGCGCGCACGCACCCGGACGCGATGATCGCCGTCCGGCTCGGCGGCGAGCAGCACCTCGCCGGCCGCGACCGGCGCGGCGACGATCTCGTCGGCCGCCCGTCCGGTCATCGCGGTCACCAGATCGTGCACCGAGAAGGCGCCGCGCCGGCTCACCGCCGCGACCCGCCCGTCGCGCAGCACCGTGCAGCGGTCGGCGATCGCCACCACCTCGTCGAGGCGATGCGAGATATAGACGATGGCGGTGCCCTGCCCTTTCATGCGGGCGAGGACGGAAAACAATCGCTCGATCTCGCGCTTTTCCAGCGCCGCCGTCGGCTCGTCGAGGATGAAGATGCGGCATTTTCGCCGCAGCGCCTTGGCGATCGCCACCAGTTGGCGCGCGGCGAAGCTCAGCGACGCGACCGGCCGGTCGGGATCGGGATCGAAGTCGAGTTGGGCGAGCACCGCGCGTGCCTCCTGTCGCATGCGCGCGCGGTCGACCACCGCGAGCGGGCCGAGGCGGCGCACCGGCAGGTCGCCGAGCGCGATGTTCTCGGCGACCGACAGCGCCGGCACCAGCCGCAGCTCCTGCGGAATGGTCACGATGCCGGCGGCGATGGCATCGTGCGGGCTCGCGAAATGGCAAAGCCGGCCGTCGACGAAGATATCGCCGCGGTCTGGACGATGCACGCCGCCGAGGATGCGGATCAGGGTCGACTTGCCGGCGCCGTTCTCGCCGACGATGGCGTGGATCTCGCCAAAGGCCACGTCGAAGTCGACGCCGTCGAGCGCGACCGTCGCGCCGAACTGCTTGCCGATCGCTTCGGCGCGTGCGGCAGGATGGCTCATCGAATCAACGCGGCACGAAGGCAACCTGCATCTTCTCGTCGGTGAACTTGCCGCGCTCGATGATCACGTCGTTGTCGAGCGCGACCGTGCAGTCGCGCATCGGCACGTCGTAATGGCCCATGGTGGTGCGCTTGCCGCCGCCCTGCGAGTTGGGACCGGTGGAGAACAGGAAATTGCCGGCGAAGCAGCGCGCGCCCGCGTGGTGGCGCGTCGGATCGGCGCCGCTGAGGGCGATCGCGTCCCAGCGCCCCTGCGGGTTGAGCCCCCAGCCGAGGTGAGAGATCGCATGGCCGTCCATGTCGTCGGGACGCGCCTTGTTGCCGTCG
>JBEVIH010000191.1:0-6269 GCA_040510815.1 Xanthobacteraceae bacterium
GGCCAAGTGGTGATCGCGCTCGGGCCGTGGGCGCCCGACCTGCTCAAGCCTTTGGGGATCGATCTGCCGCTCGCGGTCAAGCGCGGCTATCACCGTCATTTCCGCCCGCGCGGCAATGCCGGGCTCACCCGCCCGGTGGTGGACACCGAGGTCGGCTATTGCGTCGCGCCGATGGAGCAGGGCCTGCGCCTGACCACCGGCGCCGAGTTCGCCGACCGCGACGCGCCGCCGACGCCGGATCAGCTCGAGCGGCTCATGCCGGCCGCCAATGCGCTGTTCCCGCTGGGCGAGCCGGTCGAGGCGGCGCCCTGGATGGGCAGCCGGCCGTGCTTCGCCGATTCCAAGCCGGTGATCGGGCGTGCGCCCAGGCATCGCGGGCTTTGGCTCGCTTACGGCCATGCCCATTGGGGATTGACGCTCGGTCCGGTCACCGGGCGGCTCGTCGCCGAGATGATGACCGGGGCGACACCGTTCTGCGACCCGGCGCCTTATGGGATGGAGCGGTTTGCGCGGTGAGCCGCGCAGATGAATTGGCCCGCGAAGTCGCGCGGCTCATGCCTGCGAGCGCTGACGTCCCGTCGACCGGGCACGCCGCCGTGGGTGACGCCTGCTGTTATTGAATGTCGCGCACCACGCTGGAGGTCGGAGGACCGGAGCTTGTCGGTCCGCTGAGCTTCCGAACTTCCTCGTCGTATTTGGCAATGGTGGTCACCGCAAACTTCGGCTTCATGAACACGATCTTGTAGCCGCCGGCTTTGAGATCGCTCAGCAAGCCGGCTGCGGCCTCGGCCGTGGCATGCTGGAAATCATGCATCAAAGCAATGCCTTTGCCGTGTTTCTTCAGTTTCGCCATTACCGCCTGCCTGACCTGCTCGGGCTTGCGCATCTTGAAGTCGAAGGAATCGAAGTCGGTCGAGAACATGGCGATGTTGCGCGTGCCCAGATAGGCGATGAGTTCCGGCGGCTGGCGCAGGGCCGGGAACCGGAAGTAGGGCGCTGTCGGACCGCCGACCGCCATCCGCACCGCGCTGATGCCCTTCTCGATCTCGTCTTTGGGCTCGTAATCAACGCTTTCGGTCTTGTTGTTGATCCGGCACTTCCCCTTGGTCTTCGATAGGTCCTGGTGACACCAGGTGTGCGAGCCGACCGCATGGCCGCCCGCGGCCACCTGCTTGAGGATTCCGGGCTCGTAAGTTGCGTGCAGGCCGATCGGGAAGAAGATCGCCTTGGTGCAGTGGGCGGCGAGCGCCGCCAGCACCATCTGGGTGTTCTTCGGCCAGGGCCCGTCGTCGAAGGTCAGCACGACCTCGCCCTCGCGCAGAAAGTCGTGGCTCTTGAAATGCTCGAAGCCGAAGCCCGGGCCGCCGGTGGTGTCGATCTCCACGGTGCGGGAAACGCCGAGCGCGTTGGGGTTGCCGGGGCACGACACCGCGGCGGGTGCCGCAGCCGCGGGCGCGGCGGCCGGGGGCGGGGCGGCTGGGATCGGACTCGGGGCGCCCTTCGGGGCCGCCGGGGCCTGCGCGATTATGACTGGCGCGGCTGGGGCCGAACTGAGAGGCGTGGCGGCCGGGGAAGCCGCAACAGGAGCGGCCGGCGCTGCGGCGACTGGCGCGGCAGTGGCGGGGGTTTCGGCGGGTTTGGCGGCAAGCGCCGCGGTCGGCGCCAGCGTCGGCTCGGTCAGGTCCCTGATGACCACCGCGGGGCCAGGCGGAGCAGCGGGAACGGCAGCCACCGGCGCGGGCGCCGAAGTTCTTTGCGCGAGGACGGCGCCAACCACCGCAATACAGACGAGCACCGCAAGCGCGCACGCAGCAGCGACCAGACGCATGGCAAAGTCTCCCAACCCCCGACCAATCCGACGCCCAGACGCTACCCATACGCCCGGGACGCCAACACAATCCTAACGGGTCTATTAGCACGACTTAAGTGGCCAATTCTGGGCGGAGTCAACAAAACCCCCCAGTTATCGGTGTGAAAGTCATGCCTTGTGACGGTCGTGCCAGCTTGGAACACCACCCCCCGGGAGGGCCTTCGCTTCGAACACGGCCCGGGCCACGGCGCGGGCCAGCGTATTGGCTGCGATGGCGCCGAGTTCCGTCAACTCGTTCACCGGGTCCTTGAGCGGCCGGCGCCCGGTCGCCGCCGCGAAGACGGTGTCGCCGTCGAGCGTGGTATGCGCCGGATAGATCGCGCGTGCGAACCCATCCTGCGCGATCACCGCCAGTTCCTTGGCCTGCGCCTTGCCGAGCACGGCGTCGGTCGCGACGATGGCGATGGTGGTGTTCTGGCCCGGCCGGCCCTTGGCGTGCGGGATCAGCGCGGCCGCCGGCACCGTCGCCGGGAAGCCGAGGCCCCCGAACTCGGCGTTCAATTCGAACGGCGCCGCCCAGAAATGCGGGCCGCTGCCGACATTGGCGCTGCCGCAGGCGTTCACGGCGGCGAGCGCCCCGACCGTGTGCCCGTCGCGGGTTACCGCGGAGGCCGAGCCGAGCCCGCCCTTGAGGTTGACCGTGGTGGCGCCGAAGCCCGCCCCGGCGGTGCCGAGCGCGAAGTCGGCGCCGGCGGCGGCCGCGGCCGCGTAACCGAACTCACGATAGGGCGGAAAGCGCCCCCAATTCTTGTCGCCGCCATTGAGCAGGTCGAACAGCACCGCGCCGCAGACGATCGGAACGCGAATGTCCCCGATCGCGAAGCCGCGGCCTTGCTCGCGCAGCCAGGCCTGCACGCCGGACGGCGCGTCGAGCCCGAAGGCGGAGCCGCCGGAGAGCGCCACCGCGTCGATGCGCTCGACCGTGCGGTGCGGCTCGAGCAGGTCGGTTTCGCGCGTGCCCGGCGCGCCGCCGCGCACGTCGACCGCCGCGACCGCCGGCTCGTCGAACAGGATGGCGGTCACCCCGGAGGCGAGGCGGGCGTCGTCGGCGTGCCCGACGCGGACGCCGGCCACGTCGGTGATCAGATTGCGCGGCGACACTGGCTTCTCCTGTGAACGAGGATATCACCGCGGATCACTTCCCGGCGATAGCGGCCCATGCGGCTTGCCTTGAGCCGCCCCGCTGTCGCATCAAGGCGTCATGGCCGCCGACGTCACCGTCCTTGCCGCGCTGCTCGCCGGGCTGGTGAGCTTTCTCTCGCCCTGCGTGTTGCCGCTGGTGCCGCCCTATCTGGTCTATCTGGCGGGGACGTCGCTCGAACGGCTCGCCGATGCGGAGCCGGCGCCGCGCGTGCGGCGCGACACCGTGCTTGCCGCGATCCTGTTCGTCGCCGGATTCTCCACGGTATTCGTCGCGCTCGGCGCCAGCGCCAGCGTGATCGGCGCGGTGCTGCGCTTCTACTCCTACGAGCTCGCGATCGTCGCCGGCATCGCCATCATCGTCATGGGCCTGCATTTCCTCGGGCTCACCCCGATCGCCTTCTTGAACCGGCAAGCCCGGGTCGACGTGGCAAAGCCGGTCGGGCTTTGGGGCGCCTATGTGATGGGGCTCGCCTTCGCGCTCGGCTGGACGCCCTGCATCGGGCCGATCCTGGCGGCGATCCTCGCCGTCGCGGCTTCGCAGGCAACTGTCGCCAAGGGCGCCGGGCTGCTCGCGGTCTATTCGCTCGGCCTCGGGCTGCCGTTCATCCTCGCCGCCTTCGCTGTCGAGCCGTTCGCCGCCTTCCTGGCGCGCTTTCGCACCCATCTTGCGCATGTCGAGCGAGTGATGGGGGGTCTGCTGGTGCTCACCGGCATTGCCTTCCTCGCCGGCTTCTTCACCCAGCTCAATACCTGGCTGATCGAGACCTTCCCGGCCCTGCAGACCATTGGGTGAGGCGCACGACGCGCTGCGCGTGTAGGGTGGGCAAAGGCGCGCATGCGGCGGCGGCGCCGCGCGGAACAGGCGCGCGTTGTGCGCCGTGCCCACGCGTCCGATTCGCGCCCGCTCGCTTCGACGCGTGGGCACGGCGCTGACCCGTCCTGGCGGCGAGAGCGAGGTCTGCGTCCGCGCCTTTGCCCACCCTACGGTTCATTCCGATGCTGAGGCGATCGGATGAGCCGAACAAAACCCGCCCCCGGGCGGGGGCGGGTCACTCCGCAGGCCGAAAAAGCGGCCGCAGATCACTCATTCTCGAAGTAGCTGATCTTGCCGTCCGGCCCCTTCTTCCAGGTGTAGAGCACGTAGCGGTCCTTCTTCTTGCCGCCCACCATGTATCCGTCATTCGACACGTCGCCCTTCTTGTCGAAGGCGATGTCGCCCAGCACCGTCTTGAACGGCTTGCCGGAATGCATCACCTCGGCGACCTTCCTGGGATCGAGCGAATTCGCCTGCTCGGCGGCCTGCTTGATGACCTGCACCGCCGCGTAGCTGTAGAGCGTGTAGGCCTGCGGCTCGAAGCCCTTCTTGCGGAAGACGTCGACGATCGCCTTGTTGGCCGGATTGGTGCGCGGGTCGGGCGAGAACGTCATCAGCGTGCCCTCGGCGCCCGGCCCGGCGATGGCGGCGAACTCGTCGTCGGTGATGCCGTCGCCGCCCATCATCGGCGCGCGCACGCCCTGATCCCGCATCTGCCGGAGGATCAAACCGCCGGTATCGTGCAAGCCGCCCCAGTAGACGAGATCGGGTCGCGCGGCCTTGAGCTTGGAGACGACGGCGGTGAAGTCCTTGTCGTCCTTGTTGACGCCCTCGAACATGACTTCCTTGAGGCCCTTGGCATTCATGGCCTTGCGGGTTTCAGTGGCGAGGCCTTGGCCGTAGGTGGTCTTGTCGTGGATGAACGCGACGCGCTTGCCCTTGAATCGCGTCGCGATGAGGTTCCCGGCGACTCCGCCCTGCTGGTCGTCGCGTCCGCAGACGCGGAACATGTTCCACATTCCTTGCCGGTCGGTGACGGTGGGATTGGTGGCCGACGGGCTGATCGCCAGGAGGCCGTTCTCCTTGTAGACGTCGGAGGCCGGGATGGTGACGCCGGAGTTGAAATGGCCGACGACGAACTTGATGCCGTCGCCGACGAACTTGTTGGCGACCGACACGCCTTCCTTCGGGTCGGCGCGGTCGTCGCCGGTCGACAGCACGATCTGCTGGCCGAGGATGCCACCGGCGGCGTTGATGTCGGCGACCGCCTGCTCGACGCCGTTCTTGAGCTGCGCGCCGAAGGCGGCGCTGCCGCCGGTGATCGGGCCGGCGACGCCCAGCTTGATCTGGGCCGAAGCGGTGCCGGCGAATGCGAGGCCTAGGCCGAAGGCAAGGCCAAGCGTGAGCCATCGTTTCATGGTGGTTTCCTCTGGGTGAAAGCGCGGGGGCTTGTAAGTCCGTTGGCGCGGCTGGCGAGCCGCATCACGGAGAGATTCAAGCGGCAAAAGCCGCAAATGTCACCCGGATTTTGGCCTGTCCGCGGTGGTCGAAGCGTCGCGGCGGCGCCAGCCGAAGGCGCCGGCGCGCTCGTTGATCCAGCTGTAGCGGGTCACCATCTGGCTCACCCGCATCAGCCGGAAGCCGAGAAAGCCGAACCCCAGACAGACCGCGAAATCGACCAGATAATAGTGCAGCGACAACAGGATGCTGTCGAACAACGCGAAATGGATGAAGCGCACGGCGAGGCTGAGGATCAGCATATAGAGCACGACGTGCCACCATGGCCGCCAGGTCGCGGCGATGGCGCGGCCGGCGAGCCAGGCGGCGCCGCCGCCCATGGCGACGCTGACCAGCAGGAATACGCCGAGCGAGTGCTCCGCGGACAACAAGTCGGGGATCGCAAGTTCCATCGCCGCCTCGTCAATTCCTGCCGCCTTCGAGATAGGCCGCCTTCACCTCCGGGCGCTCCAACAGCTCGTGCCCGCTGCCGCTGAGCGTGATCAGCCCGTTGACCATGACATAGCCGCGGTGCGCGAGCTTCAAGGCGTGAAATGCATTCTGCTCCACCAGAAAGACCGTGAGCCTTTCGTCGGTGTTGAGCTTGCGGATCGCCGCGAAGATCTGCCGGGCGATCAGCGGGGCGAGCCCGAGCGAGGGCTCGTCGAGCAGCAGGAGCCGCGGCCGGCTCATCAGCGCGCGCGCGATCGCCAGCATCTGCTGCTCGCCGCCCGAGAGCGTGCCGCCACGCTGATGGATGCGCTCCTCGAGACGGGGGAACAACGCAAAAACGCGAGCGAGGTCGTCCTTGAAATGCGCCGGGTCGGTGAGCGCGGCGCCCATCTGCAGATTTTCGAGCACCGTCATGCGCACGAAGATGCGGCGGCCTTCGGGCGCCTGGGCGATCTTAAGGTGCGCGATCTCATGGGTCGGCAGCCGCGTTAT
>JBEVIH010000192.1:0-11534 GCA_040510815.1 Xanthobacteraceae bacterium
GCCGGGCTTGGCCAGCTTCCCGGGCGCGAAGATGGCACCGGCGGCGATGTTGATCGACAACACGCCCAGGCAGGTGGCCAGAATCGCACCGAGGATCTTGTTCAGTTCGAAGGAGTCCATCGCCTCAAGGCTCGCGCGGAAGGAAGTGGATCGAGGGCGGCACGCGCTTTCCGGCTATCGGGCAACCGGTTGGCTGCGCTAACGTCTGGCTGTTGGCGCGCGTTTCGCAAGCAAGACTGGAAGCCCCACTTTTGCTGACTGCGCTCCAGCGGCCGCCGCAGGTTGCGGCGGCGCACAAATAGCCGGTTTGCCTCGCCTCTGGCAACCCGTATAACCGGCCAACCCACGATGCATTTTGGCGCGGGCCGGAGCGGCCAGGACGGACCGCCAAGGCAGACCGATGGCCGACGTTCTCATTGTTATCCCGGCCCGCATGGCTTCGCACCGGCTCCCCGGCAAGCCGCTCGCCGATATCGCGGGCGAACCCATGATCGTTCACGTGATGCGGCGGGCGCAGACCGCGCGGCTTGGCCCGGTCGTGATCGCGACCGATTCGGAGGCAATCGCGGCCTGCGTCGAGAAGGCCGGCGGTCACGCGGTGATGACCCGCGCCGATCACGCCTCCGGTTCCGACCGCATCTTCGAGGCGCTGCAAGCGGCAGACCCAGACCGCCGCGCCGGCATTATCGTCAATGTCCAGGGTGACCTTCCCACCGTCGCGTCGGCAGACATCGCCGCTGCAATCGTGCCCCTTACCGATCCGGCCGTGGACATCGCCACCCTGGCGGCCGAAATCCACCGGCCGGACGAGCGCACCAACCCGAACGTGGTGAAAGTCGTCGGCACCCCCATTGCGGAGCGCAGGTTGCGGGCGCTCTACTTCACCCGCGCCACCGCACCTTCCGGCGACGGCCCGCTCTATCATCACATCGGCCTCTACGCCTTTCGCCGCGACGCGCTCGCCCGGTTCGTGGGGCTTGCCCCGTCACCGCTCGAACGGCGGGAAAAACTCGAGCAATTGCGCGCGCTCGAAGCGGGAATGCGGATCGACGTCACCCTTGTCGATAGCGTGCCGCTAGGCGTCGACACCCCCGAAGATCTGGACCGTGCACGCGAAATTCTCGGGGCATCCTCGCGCTGAACGAGGGGCGCAAAGCGCCTGCTCGAAGGTGAAAGGCAGGTGCCAGCCCGTTGACTTGGACGGTCTGCGTGCGTACCGGAACGGCCATGACGGCCGCCAAGAAGATCGTTTTCCAAGGAGAGCCGGGAGCAAATTCCCACCTGGCGTCGCGCGAAGTCTATCCGGACTATGCGCCGGTGCCGTGCGCGACCTTCGAAGATGCCTTTGCCATGATCTCCAACGGCGAAGCAGAGCTCGGCATGATTCCGGTCGAAAACTCGGTCGCCGGCCGGGTCGCAGATATTCATCATCTCATGCCTCATTCGGGGCTCCATATCGTCGCCGAGCATTTCATGCCGGTGCGCCATCAACTGCTGGCGCCGAAGGGCGCAGCGCTCGCGGACATCAAGACCGTGGAGAGCCATGTCCACGCACTGGGTCAATGCCGCAAGGTGATCCGCAAGCTCGGCATCAAACCGATCGTCGCGGCCGACACCGCGGGGTCCGCGCGCGAAGTTGCGGAAGCGAACGACAAGACGCGCGCTGCCATCGCCACGCGGCTGGCGGCGGACATTTACGGCCTCGACATCCTGGTGCAGGACATCGAGGACGAAGCCCACAACACCACCCGCTTCATCGTGCTCTCGCGCGATGCAAGATGGGCCAAGAGTGACGACGGGCCGGTGATCACCACATTCCTGTTTCGGGTGCGAAACGTACCGGCGGCGCTCTACAAGGCGCTTGGTGGTTTCGCCACCAACGGCGTCAATATGACCAAGCTCGAAAGCTATATGATCGAAGGCAATTTCTTCGCCACGCAGTTCTATGCCGATGTCGAGGGCCACCCCGAACAGCGCAACCTGGTCTTCGCGTTCGAGGAGCTTGCGTTCTACTCCAAGGAAATGAAGATCCTGGGCGTCTATCCGGCGCATCCCTTCCGCAGGACCTTCGCAGAATCGATCGACTGAAATCCCCTCGGAGGTCCCGGCGTCCGGCGCGTGCGCCGGGAGATCTCAGGCTGCAGCGGAACAATGAACCAGCTGCTTTGGTTCACGCCCGGCATCGCCCTTCCGTTTGCCCTGCAGCGCATGGACGGAGACCGGGGCGGCGCTGCGCAGTGTCAGCACCGCGGAATTTCGCCCGAAAACCACGGATTCGATCTCGGAGCGATGCAGCCCCATATCTTTGAGCGAGCGGTCATCGAGCGCGCCCAAGGCGCGGACTGCCCTCCTGCGTTCCAGCCAAGCGTCATACGCAGCCCACCAGTCGCAAGCCCTGGCGGCGAAACGACGGACAAGCCGGCCGGTCAGACGCCGCACTGCCGCGCCGGCCGATCGCAAGGCCACCAACCCCGCCCAGCACAGCGTCCGCAGGCTCTGCGCGCGGGCGGCATGCGCCTCGCGCCTGACGCGGCCGGTAAGCTCCACCCATTGTTCCGGCGTCAATTTGCGGTAGTTGAAATCGCTGTCGTCTCGCATTACCCGCTCCATCGGTCGCGACGTTGCGCAGGCTTTACGAAGCGGCGACCATCACGTAAAATGAATAATTATGATATTATCCATCTCAGGATGAGAACGATGGATCTTGGCGACCTGCACATCTTCCGCTCCGTGGTGCAAGCCGGCGGCGTGACGCGCGCCGCGGAAAAACTCAACCGGGTGCAGTCCAATGTCACCACCCGCGTGCGGCAGCTTGAGGCCGACCTTGGCGTTGAACTGTTCGTCCGCGACGGCAAGAAGTTGCATCTCTCATCCGCAGGGAGGCTGCTGCTGGACTACGCGGACCGGCTGCTCGACCTTGCACAGGAAGCGCGCGAGGCCGTGCACGACGCCAAGCCGCGGGGACTGTTGCGCCTCGGCTCCATGGAAAGCACAGCGTCGGTGCGCCTGCCGGTGCCGATGAACGAATATCTGTCGCGTTACCCGGAGGTGACCCTGGAACTGCGAATTGGCACGCCGCGCGAACTTGCGGCCGCCGTGCGCGAGGGCGAACTCGACGCCGCGCTGGTGGCCGAACCCATCCCCGACGCGCCGTTCGAAAAAATCCCGCTTTATGACGAAGAGCTGGTCATCATCGCGGCGGCGAACCATCCGCCGGTCAAATCCCCACACGACGTCAATGGCCGGCCCGTGCTCGCTTTCGAAGCCGGGTGTCCCTATCGCCAATACATGGAAGACTGGTTCGCCAGCAGTGGTGAGATGTCCGATCGCGTGATCGAGACCTCCTCGTATCACGCGATTCTCGGCTGTGCGGTGGCGGGAATGGGGATCTCCATGGTTCCGCGGATCGTCCTCAAGACGTTCCCGGACGTGAAGCTGCTGAGCGTTCATGCCCTGCCACCGGAATTCAATATCGCTCCGACGGTTTTCATCAGGCGCAAGGGTGCGGTCTCACCAAAACTCACCGCGCTGATCGAAGTGCTCACGGGCCGAGCGGATCTCAACGCGCGTCTGACTGCACGCCGGAAGGCCGAAGGCATTGCCATGCAAAGCCGCGCAGGCCGCCAGCAGACGATCTCGCCGCCCGCCAAGACCGGCCGATCGAAAAGCCCCAAATCCGGCAAGCCGGAGTTGCGCGCGCGTGTCTCGAAGACCCGCGCCGGCCCAAGCGTCGAGACGCGCTCCCCCGCTGGTCGTTGATTGCCGCCTTGCACGTTCGTCGCGCCGCAGATCGGTCATCCGACGCCAGGACGCTCCTCGCGTCAGATCGTCTGGTTGTATTCCCCCACCTCGGGATGCGTGCGCAGCACGGCATCCAGCGCCTTGAACATGTCGTGCATGCGCGCCTCCGATGCCGGGCTCTCCACCACCACCACCAGTTCCGGCTTGTTGGAGGAAGCTCGCACGAGCCCCCAGGTGCCATCCTCGACGGTCACGCGCACGCCGTTGACCGTCACCAGGTCGCGCACCGGCTGCCCCGCGACCTTCTCCCCCTTGGCTTTCACCGCCTCAAAATGCCTCACCACATCGTCTACCACGCGATACTTGATCTCGTCGGCGCAATGCGGGGACATGGTCGGTGACGACCAGGTCTTGGGCAGCGCGTTCTTGAGGTCGGCCATGCTCTTTTGCGGACTGCGGTCGAGCATGTCGCAGACCGCGAGCGCGAAGATGAGGCCGTCGTCGTAGCCGCGGCCGAGCGGCTTGTTGAAAAAGAAATGGCCGGATTTCTCGAAGCCCGCCACCGCGCCGATCTCGTTGACACGACGCTTCATGTAGGAATGGCCGGTCTTCCAATAGTCGGTCGTGGCGCCATTGTTGCGCAGCACCGGATCGGTCATGAACAGCCCGGTCGACTTCACGTCGGCGACGAAGCTCGCGCCTTTGAGTTGCGCGGAGATGTCGCGCGCCAGCATCACGCCCACCTTGTCCGCAAAGATTTCCTCGCCCTCGTTGTCGACCACGCCGCAGCGGTCGCCGTCGCCGTCGAAGCCGAGCGCCACATCCGCGTTCACGCGCAGCACCTCGTCGCGCATGGCGTGCAGCATCCTCATGTCTTCGGTGTTGGGATTGTATTTCGGGAAGGTGTGGTCGAGCTCGCAATCCAGGCGGACAACCTCGCAGCCGACCGCTTCGAGCACCTGGGGCGCGAACGCCCCGGCGGTGCCGTTGCCGCAGGCGCAGACCACCTTCAGGCGGCGCTTGATCTTGGGACGGTTGGTGAGGTCGGCGATATAGCGGGCGCGGAAGTTCTCGACAAACGCATACGAGCCGCCGCCACGCATGTCGAAGCGGGCCTCGAGCACGATTTCCTTGAGGCGGGTCATCTCATCCGGCCCGAAGGTGAGCGGGCGATTGGCACCCATCTTCACGCCGGTCCAGCCATTGTCGTTGTGAGACGCGGTGACCATGGCCACGCAGGGCACATCGAGGTCGAACTGGGCGAAGTAGGCCATGGGCGTGACCGCAAGGCCGATGTCGTGGACCTTGCAGCCCGCCGCCAGAAGACCGGATATCAGGGCCGTTTTGACCGACGCCGAATAGGATCGAAAATCGTGACCGGTCACGATCTCGGGCTTCACGCCAAGTTCGTGGATGAGCGTGCCGAGGCCGAGCCCCAGTGCCTGCACCCCCATGAGGTTGATTTCAGTGCCAAGAAGCCATCGCGCGTCGTATTCGCGAAAACCGGTGGGCTTCACCAGCGGCTCGGATTCGTACGCGTAGGTATTGGGGGTTAGCGCGGGCTTGGGCTTGGGGAACATCACGCATCCTACCGGCGCCGCGATGCGCGGCAGCCATATAGCGCATGCGGCCCAAGGGGAGAAGCAAATGGCGCACGCATCAGGCCCGACCGATGGGCAACGGGCTGCGGTCGGCGAGTTCGATCTGGCGACACGTAATTCGATACCGTCGTCAAATTCGGGCCCGGCGGCCCGACCACCGGCCACGGCACAGTCTCAGTGCAGCTATGCGGAGCGCGGTTTGGCCCGCCGGGTCGGTGCCGCTGCGAGCGGGTCGTCCGGCCAGGGATGGCGCGGATAGCGACCTTTCATTTCGGCTTTGACCGCCCCATAGCTGCCGCGCCAGAAGCCCGGCAGGTCGCGCGTCACCTGCACCGGCCGCTGTGCCGGCGACAATAGCTCCACCACCAGCGCGACCCGTCCGTCGGCGATGGCGGGATGGCGGTCAAGGCCGAACAGCTCCTGCACGCGGATGGCAAGCTTGGGACCCTCCTCGGCCGCGTAGTCGATCGGCACCACCGAACCCGACGGCGCGGAGAAATGGGTGGGTGCCTCGGCGTCGAGGCGGCGGCGCAAGTTCCACGGCAGCAGGCCTTGCACAGCCTCGGCAAGTTCGTCGCTTTTTAAGGCGGAAAGCGCGGTCTTGCCGGCAAGCGCGGGAACAAGCCAGTCCGCTGTGCTTGCCGCCAGCGCGGCATCCGAGAGGTCCGGCCATTCGCCGCCGGCGGCTTTAGCCGCGCTGGGGCTCATCAACTCACGATCTCGGGCGGACCCGAGATCGACGCGGCGCAGAAATCGGACGCGGTCGCGCCATTGCTGCAGAGCCTTGGTCCATGGCAACCGATCCATCCCGAGCCCGGCGATCGCATCCGCCAGCACGCGTGCGGTCTCCTCGCTCGGCGTCACCGGCATGGGCTGTTCGGCGAGCATGATCGCGCCAAGACGGCGCAGTCGGCGTGCGCGCAGGCTGCCGCTCGCCGCATCGAAGACAATCTCCTCGCGGCTTTCGATGCGATCGGAGAACTGTGCCTCGATCTCGTTCGCGCCGAGCGCGGCCGCCAGCACGATACGGCCCTGCGCGGCCGTGCCGGTGACCTCGGCGACGGCAATGAACGGCGCACGCGCCAGCGCCGAGGTCGGATCGATGTTTGCGCCCCGTCCGTTGGCGAGCAGGAACGCGCCCCCCGCGCCGCGGTTCCTGGCGATGCGCTCGGGATAGGCCAACGCAAGCAGCGAGCCGACCGACGGCGCCTTCCCATTCCGGTCCCGCGATGCCTCGCCCTGCTTCCCTCCCCGCGCGGGAAGCCCCTCGTCCGCGATGCTGGCCCACCTCTTCGCCACCATCAGCGCATCCCGCGCGCGTGGGGAACGCTCACGATGCAAGGCCTCGAGGCGGTGGGCGAGATCGACGTCATTGCCGCCGAGGCCACGCTCGGTGAGAACGACGGCGAGCTCGGCGGCAAGCTCGGCTTCGCCGAGGTCGGCAGCATCGACCACCATGCGCGCCAAGCGCGGCGGCAGCGGCAAACGGCGCAGCCTTTGTCCTTCGTCGGTGATACGTCCGTCGCGGTCGACGGCGCCGAGCGCGAGCAGCAACGCCCTCGCCTCCGACAGCGCCGGCGCCGGCGGTGGATCGAGGAAGGCAAGCGCCGCGGGCTCGGCGACCCCCCAAAAGGCGAGGTCGAGCATGAAGCCCGACAGATCTGCGGCCAGAATTTCCGGCTGATTGGCGGGCTCGAGCGCGGCCGTCTGCGGCTCGTCCCACAGCCGATAGCACACGCCGGGCTCGGTGCGTCCGGCCCGCCCCCGTCGCTGGTCCGCGGAGGCGCGCGACACGCGCACGGTTTCAAGTCTGGTCAGCCCCACGTCGGGTTCGTACCGCGGAACGCGCGCGAGCCCGGAATCGATCACCACGCGCACCCCCTCGATGGTGAGCGAGGTCTCCGCGATCGAGGTCGCCAGCACGACCTTCCGCCGGCCGGCCGGGGGCGGCGCGATCGCGCGATCCTGAATCTCTGCGTCGAGCGCACCATAAAGCGCCACCACATCGATGTCCGACTCCGCGATACGCTCGCGCACGAAAGTTTCGGTGCGCCTGATCTCGGCGGCGCCCGGCAGAAAGACCAGTAGCGATCCGGAATCGGCCCGCAAGGCGCGCAGGACCGCATCGGTAACCTGCCGCTCGATTGGCTGCCGCCCGTCCCGCCCGACATAGCGCGTCTCGACCGGGAACGCGCGGCCGGCGCTTTCGATCACCGGCGCATCGCCGAGCAGCTTGCCGACGCGCGCGCCGTCGAGCGTTGCCGACATGACCAGTAGCTTGAGGTCCTCGCGCAGACCCGTTTGCACGTCACGGGCAAGCGCCAGGCCGAGGTCGGCGTCGAGCGAGCGCTCATGGAACTCGTCGAACACCACGGCGGCGATGCCCATGAGAGCGGGATCGTCGAGAACGAGACGGGTGAATATGCCCTCGGTCACGACTTCGATCCGGGTCGCGCGCGAGACCTTGGAGGCGAAACGGACGCGGTAGCCGACGGTCACGCCGACCGCCTCGCCCAATGTCGCCGCCATGCGCGCGGCGGCGGCACGGGCGGCGAGCCGGCGCGGCGCAAGCACGAGGATTTTCTTTTCACCCGCCCAGGCCTCGCCCGCCAGCACGAGCGGCACCCGCGTGGTCTTGCCGGCGCCGGGGGGCGCGACCAGAACCGCGACGTTCCCCGCGCGCAGAGCGCCAGTCAGCTCCGGCAGCGCGGCATCGATCGGAAGCGACTGTGCGAACTCGTTCATCAAGGCACTCTGCTGACCTCCCCCGGTGAGGGAGCACGCGTGGAAGACAAGTGCATAGCGCGGCCGGGCCGGTGGCGAAATCGCCGTTCAAGTGTTAAGTCGAAGGCATGCCAGCCAAAGCCGAAAAGCGCGCTGACAGCGCCAAAAATGTCGAATCTGCCGTCCAGGCCCGCCCGCCGCGGAAGGGCGATCACGTCTTTCTGGTCGACGGATCGTCTTACATCTTTCGCGCCTATCACGCGCTGCCTCCGCTCCACCGCAAGTCGGACGGCTTGCAGGTCAATGCCGTGCTCGGCTTCTGCAACATGCTGTGGAAGCTCCTTCGCGACATGAAGCCGGAGGAACGTCCGACTCATCTGGCGGTCGTGTTCGACAAGTCGGAGAAGACCTTCCGCAACGAAATGTATTCGGAGTACAAGGCCAATCGCACCGAGCCGCCCGACGATCTGCGCCCGCAATTCGCCTTCATCCGCGAAGCGGTGCACGCCTTCGACCTGCCGTGCCTGGAGCAGATCGGGTTCGAGGCCGACGACCTGATCGCGACTTATGTGCGGCTCGCCTGCGAGGCAGGCGCCAGCGCAACCATCGTGTCCTCCGACAAGGATCTGATGCAGCTGGTGAACGACTGCGTCGTCATGTACGACACCATGAAGGATCGCAGGATCGGCGTCCCGGAGGTGGTCGAAAAGTTCGGCGTACCGCCGGAGAAGGTGATCGAGGTGCAATCCCTGATCGGCGATTCCACCGACAACGTGCCGGGCGTGCCGGGCATCGGGGTGAAGACCGCGGCGCAGCTCATCGGCGAATACGGTGACCTGGAAACGCTGCTCGCGCGCGCAACCGAGATCAAGCAGGAAAAGCGGCGCCAGGCGCTCATCGACAATGCCGACCGGGCGCGGCTGTCCAAAAGGCTCGTCACCCTCGACGATCACGTGACGTTGGACGTGCCGCTCGCCGACTTGGCGGTGCACGAGCCCGACTACAAGCGCCTCATCGCCTTCCTCAAGGCGATGGAGTTCAGCACCCTCACGCGGCGAGTGGCCGAATTCTCCGGCGTCGAGGCCGCGCAGATCGATGCGGATGGCAAGCTTTCGTCAGTTTCCGCCGCGAGGGCAAAGTCGACGGCGGCTGGCCAGACCGGCGATCTGTTCCCCTCCCCGCGCCTGTCGCTCGATGACGAAAGCGCGGGACCGAGCAAGGAAAGAGCGACCGCCGTCGAAGACATTCAACTGACCCCGCAGGCGCTCGCCACCGCGCGTGTCGAGGCCGCCCGCAACGCCAAGGTCGACCGTTCGCGCTACGAGATCGTGCGCAGCCTCGACCGGCTCAACGCCTGGGTCGCGCGCGCGCGCGACCGCGGCGTGGTTGCGCTCGATACCCAGACCAACAGTCTCGACCCCATGCAGGCCACGTTGTGCGGCATCTCGCTCGCGGTCGCGCCGAACGAGGCTTGCTACGTGCCGCTCGCCCATCGCCAGGGCGGCGACGGTGGCGGCGATGGCCTGTTCGCCGGGCCGATCGCGCCGGACCAGATCGAGGAGCCCGCGGCCCTGGCCGCCATGAAGCCGCTGCTGGAAGACCCCGGCGTCCTCAAGGCCGGCCAGGACCTGAAATACGACCTGCAGATTTTCGCGCTGCGCGACATCGAGCTTGGACCCTACGACGACGTCATGCTGATGTCCTACGTGCTCGATGCCGGACGTGGCAGCCACGGGACTGATCCGCTGGCACAGCGCTACTTCGATCACGCCAAGATCGACTTCAACGAAGTCACGGGATCGGGAAAATCGCGCGTCGGGTTCGACTGCGTCCCTATCGACAAGGCCGCCGCATACGCTGCCGAGAGCGCCGACATGGCGTGGCGGCTGTGGTATGTGCTCAAGCCTCGGATGGCTGCCGAGCACACCGCGACGGTCTACGAGACGCTGGAGCGCCCCCTGGTGTCGGTGCTCGCGCGCATGGAGCGGCGCGGCATCTCGATCGATCGGCAAGTGCTGTCGCGGCTGTCCGGCGAGTTCGCGCAGCGCGCCGGTGCGCTCGAGGCGGAAATCCAGACGCTGGCCGGCGAGCCGCTCAATCCCGGCAGCCCCAAGCAGCTGGGCGACATCTTGTTCGGCAAGTTCGGACTGCCCGGCGGCACCAAGACCAAGACCGGCCAGTGGTCGACCGGCGCACGCGTTCTCGACGAGCTGGCCGAACAGGGGCACCCGCTCCCCCGGAAAATCCTCGACTGGCGACAGGTCTCGAAGCTCAAATCCACCTATACCGACGCGCTGCCGGGCTACGTCGACGCCCGCACCCACCGCGTCCACACCAGCTACGCGCTGGCGGCGACGCCGACCGGCCGGCTGTCCTCCTCGGAGCCGAACCTGCAAAACATTCCGATCCGCACCGAGGAAGGCCGCAAGATCAGACGCGCCTTCATCGCGATCGAGGGCCACAAGCTCGTCTCCGCCGATTATTCGCAGATCGAGCTGCGGCTGCTGGCCGAGATCGCCGACATCGAACAGCTAAAGAAAGCCTTCCGCGAGGGCCTCGACATTCACGCCATGACGGCGTCGGAAATGTTCAGCGTACCTGTGAAGGGCATGCCGGCAGAGGTTCGCAGGCGCGCCAAGGCCATCAACTTCGGCATCATCTACGGCATCTCGGCGTTCGGGCTCGCCAACCAGCTCGGCATCGAGCGCGAGGAGGCCGGCGCCTACATCAAGAAATATTTCGAACGCTTCCCCGGCATCCGCGACTACATGGACGAGACCAAGGCGGCCGCCAAGAAGAACGGCTATGTGCTCACCCTGTTCGGGCGCAAATGCCACTACCCCGACATCGTCCACTCCAATGCTTCGATCCGCGCCTTCAACGAGCGCGCGGCGATCAATGCGCGGCTACAAGGCACCGCCGCCGACATCATTCGCCGCGCGATGGTGCGCATGGACGCGGCGCTCGCGAAGAACAAGCTGTCCGCCCAGATGCTGCTCCAGGTGCACGACGAACTCGTATTCGAGGTGCCTGACGACGAGGTTGAGAAGACACTGCCGGTGGTCAAGAAGGTGATGGAAGACGCGCCGATGCCGGCGCTCTCGCTGGCGGTGCCGCTCGCCGTCGATGCCCGCGCCGCGCACAATTGGGACGAGGCGCATTGATCCGCGGATGAGTCGCCAATGGCGAACGCCGGTGTGCTCGATCGAAATTCCAGCCATACTGGCCAGAGTCTCGAAAGCAGCCCTTCCTCCAGTAGCCGGCAGACTTGCGTGGCGCGGGGATCGCCAGAATCCGAATCAGCGTCTACTGGATGCCCGCTTGCGCGGGCATGACAATCCGATGGTGCGGCAAACCGCCTTCGTCTTGGTTGTTCTGGTTGCGGGCCTTACGCCCGATAGCGCGTTGGCCGCGCCTGCTCTCGACGGCGCGGCGTTGCGCTGGCCGTGGGCGCTGCCCTTCATCGGC
>JBEVIH010000193.1:0-9868 GCA_040510815.1 Xanthobacteraceae bacterium
AATGCCTGATGCGGCTCAAGCGCGCGCTCGACGAATTCGTCATCGACGGCATCGAGACCACCCTGCCGCTGTTCCGCGCGCTGGTGCGCGAGAAGGACGTGATCGACGGCGATTACCACATCCACTGGCTGGAAGAGTTCCTGGCGCGCGGCGGGATGGAAGAGTAGCCGCGGCGAGAGCTGCGCCATCCGCGGCCATGCGCTCGCTCGCGGGCACCTCTCGCATGGCGCCTTGGCATGCCTTATCTTTTGGGCATGGTCCGTCCCGCCTGACGAAACGCGCATGGCCAACCGCGAAACCGCATTCATCGAAATCACCCCGGAAGTCCTGCTCAAGGCCTATGCCTGCGGCATCTTTCCCATGGCGGAGAGCGCCGAGGACCCCGCGCTTTATTGGATCGAACCGGAGATGCGCGGCATCATCCCGCTCGACCGCTTCCACGTGCCGGCGCGGCTGGCACGGACGGTGCGAGGGAGCCGTTACACCGTCACCGTCAACCGCGACTTCGACGCCGTGCTCGACGGCTGCGCCGAGCCGCGCACCGGCCGCCCGCGCACCTGGATCAATGCGCGAATCCGCTTGCTCTACCGCAAGCTCTACGAGCGCCGCCATTGCCACAGCCTCGAAGTCTACGACGGCGAGGAGCTCGTCGGCGGCCTCTACGGGGTCACGCTCGGCCGCGCCTTCTTCGGGGAGAGCATGTTCCACCGCGCGCGCGACGCCTCGAAGATCGCGCTGGTGCACCTGGTCGCAAGGCTCAAGGCCGGCGGCTTTCGGCTGCTCGACACCCAATTCGTCACCGATCACCTGAAAACCTTCGGCGCGATCGAGGTGCCGCGGCGGCAATATCACAAGCTCCTGGAAGCGGCGCTTGCCGGCGAGGCCGACTTCGGCGCGCTCGGCCTCAAGCGACCGGTGACCGGCGCGGAAGCGCTCGCCCGGCTCACGACGATCGATACTGCTGCTCAGTTTTGATCAGCGCCGCGGGATCGCTTGTGGAGCGGCCTGCGGCGACTGCGGCGGCGGACGCCGCGGCGTGGCCTGCGCGGCCGGCCTCGCCGCCGGCGCGGCCTCCGGCGGCGGCGCGGCGATCACCGGCAGGTCGGGATTTTTGCAATCGGTGAGCCAGACGTCGTAGATCGGATGCTCCACCGCGTGCAGCCCGGGGCTCGCGGCGAACATCCAGCCGGTGAAGATGCGCTTGACGTCGCCCTGCAGCGTCACCTCGTCGACCTCGATGAAGGCGTCGGTGTTGGACGTCTCGGTGGGCGGGCGCGTGTAGCAGACGCGCGGCGTCACCTGCAGCGCGCCGAACTGCACGGTCTCGCCGATGGCGACGTCGAAATTGATGATGCGGCCGGTGATCTTGTCGAGGCCGGAGAACAGGGCGCCCTTGTTGTTGATCTTCTGCGAGGGCGGCTCGGCGATCACCTCGTCGCCCGGCTGCGGCGAGGTATCGGCCGGTCCGCCGCGCTGCGGGCGCTGGCCGGGCGGCAGCGTGCCGAGCGGCCCGCGCGGGTCGACCGCGGCGGTGCCGCCGGGCGGCGGCGGCAACGGCTGCGACTGGACACCGCCGGGCACGCCTTGCGGCGGAACGTTGGCTTGGCCCGGATAGGGCTGGCCGGGATAGGGCTGCTGCCTCGGATATTGCTGTTGTCCCGGATACTGCTGCTGGCCCGAGTAGCCTTCCTGCGGCGCGGGCGGGGTCGGCTGGCGGCCGCCGGGCACGCCCGACGGCGGACGCGGCGGCGTACCGAACAATGCCTCGAACGGATTGAACTGCGCCGCCGCCGGCAGCGCGCCGAGCGCGGCCGATCCGGCGATCAGGCAGGCAATGAGAAGTGCTCGAGCCATCAGGCGAAGTCGCCCCAGGGCGGTGGTGCCGCCGGTTCCCAGGGGTTAACACGGGGAATACGGCGAATCGGAGGACGGTGGCGCGGTCGGTAACCTGAAAAAGCGGCCGGAATCAGCAACCTGTAGGCATTCCGGCAAGCCCCGGCGAGTACCGATTCCGGGCCCTACCGCCCCGGCGTCCACGGCTTGTAGTCGCCGGTCGCCTTCGGGCGCCGGCCCTGGGCGAGCGTCGAGCCGGTCGGCCGCTGCGCCCCGGGCGTGCCGGTGAGGTTGGGCCGATGCGGCTTCCACCACGGCCGCGGCGCGACCTTCTCCAGGGTCGGCGGCACGTCGACCGTGTGGTGCAGCCAGCCATGCCATGACGGCGGCACGGTCGAGGCCTCGGCTTCGCCGTTGTAGATCACCCAGCGCCGTTCGAAGCCGAGCGTCCGATCGATCTTGCCGCCCTTGGTGCGGTAGTAGCGGTTGCCGAACTCGTCCTCGCCCACGAACTCGCCATAGAGCCAGGTCCACAGCTGGGTGCCGAAGGTCTGCCCGTTCCACCAGGTGAAGAAGCGCAGAAGAAAAGTTCGCATGCCGCCAACGCCGTTCAAATCGCGATTGTGGCGCGGTTCATGCCACCCTGACACGGCGATGTCCAGCGCCGCTCCGTGAGCGGGTTGAACGCGCGCGCATCCGAGCGCATATCTTGCTTCGAGCGCGAAACGAAGAGTCGCGACATGCCGAACGACACCCTTGAGGCGGCGCTCTTGTCCTCGCTGCGCGACGCGCTGTACTGGGCGCCCGAATGGGCCCCCAGCGTCGCGCTGCTGGTGCTCGCGACGCTGCTGGCGCTCGTCGTCCACCGCATCATCGTGATCGCGCTGCGGCGCGCATTCGGCGAGCGCCACCCCTACCTGCGTTCGTTGTTTCGCCGCGCCAACGGGCCGCTGGCCCTGGCGCTGATCGCCTTCGCGCTCTCCATCGTGCTGCAATCGGCGCCGTTCGATCCCGTGGTCTCGACCGCGCTGGCGCGCATCCTGCTGCTGGCCTTCATCGTGCTTGCCGGCTGGATCGCCCACATCGCGGTGGAAACGACGAGCACGCTTTATTTGCGGCGCTTCGAGATCGGCTCCGCGGACGACCTGCTCGCCCGCAAGCACGTCACGCAGGTGCGAATTCTCAAGCGCGCGGCGCACACGCTCATCGTGGTGATCACCTTGAGCGCGGCGCTGATGACGTTCGAGCCGGTGCGCCAATACGGGGTGAGCCTGTTCGCCTCGGCCGGGGTCGCCGGCCTCATCGTCGGTCTCGCGGCGCGGCCGGTGCTGAGCAATCTCTTCGCCGGCATCCAATTGGCGATGACGCAACCCGTGCGCCTCGACGATCAGGTCGTGGTCGAGAACGAGACCGGACGGATCGAGGAGATCACCTCGACCTATGTGGTGATCCGGCTGTTGGATCTGCGGCGCTTGATCGTGCCGCTGTCGTATTTCATCGAGAAGCCGTTCCAGAATTGGAGCCGGGAGTCGACCAACCTCATCGGCGCCGTGCTGCTGCACGTCGACTACACCGCGCCGGTCGAGCGCATCCGCAGCAAGCTCATCGAGATCGCCAACGCCTCGAAGCTGTGGGACGGCCAAGTGGCCAAGCTGCAGGTCACCGACGCCAAGGAGAGCTCGGTCGAGCTGCGCGTGCAGGTGAGCGCCCGCTCCTCCGCCGAGGCCTTCGAGCTGCGCTGCGAGGTGCGCGAAAAGCTGATCGAGTTCCTGCAGCGGGACTATCCGACCGCGCTGCCGCGCACGCGGCAGGAGGTCGTGGCGCCCGACCAGCAGCCCATGACCGACGGGCGCTCGGCGCGAAGCGCCACGCGTTAGTCCCGCGAGTTCGGCGCTCCGCCCGCCTCACGGCTCGGCCGGCCTGGTGAGCGTCTGGTAATCCACCAGCGTCGCGGGGTCCCACAAGAAGCGGTTGGCTTCGGCCTGCATGGCGTAGTGCACGTGCCAGCCGCCGGCGACCGCTGCCGGAAGCAGCCGCCCCAATCGCTCGACGAATATTTTTCGCTTCGATTGGACCGGGTGCCGCGTGGAATAATGCTTAAGCTGGAATTTCTCGGGAAACACCTTCCGACCTCGGAACAGAACTTCATGGCCGGCGTGACTCGCGAGATCGGCGCGTCGTCGCGGCTGCTTCCAAGCCTTGATCTGCTGGAACTCGGGAAGGCCCCACTCGAAATATCGAAAGTGCGTCTCGGGATCGACACCGGCCTGGTAGCTGTCGTCGATCGGACGAAAGGCCAGAACGACAAAATCGACTGCCGTGAATCCGGCTTCATCGGCTCTGTGCAGCCCTTCCCGCAGGCCGACACCGGGCCAGGGCGATGTCCGCACCTCGTCGCTGTCCTGGTGAATGATCCAGCGGCGGGGAAACCCGAGAGCGATCTCCTCCTTGCGACGGAGGATCGATCGCAAGTCGAAATATCGCGTGGGGCCATTGGTGGGAAAGCGTTCGATCGAAAGGCTTCCCTGCCCCTGCCGGCGGGTGCTCAAGTGCTGCAGCGCCTCGAACGTGCCGTCCGAAGACCAGTTGTCGAGAATGTGAACGTCGTTGCCGTCGTCGAGAAGCTTCGAGACGACTTGCGGCACGATGTCGAAGTCGTTGTAGGTCGCGATGATCGCGAGCGGGCAAAAGCTGGCCATGCCGGCATTGTATTGAGGGTCGCGGCCGCCGCCAACGCGAGCCGCTGATTGCGTGCCCGTGCCGGCCCGCCGGTCGAGCAGGCTGCCGAACGGTCGCCTGCGAACGAAAAAAAGCCCCGCGGGCCGAAGCCAGCGGGGCTAAGTCTTGGGAGGAAACGCCCAAGGCGGGCGGCAGCAGCCCGAGGACTGCTGCCGTCACCGATCGCTCGGTGACTGCGCCACCATAGAAGACTTCGGCCCGGCTGTGAGTGACCTAGTTCACACTCGAAAGCACTTTCCACACGCTGTTGCCGGCGGCAGAAACGCCCGCCTATGCTGGGCCTATCCGAGCCCGCTCGCCGCAAAAACGAGGCCGATGAGGGGTTGGAACTTAAGAATAAGTCCAAAGGGAGGTGAAGATGACGTCATTGCGCCCCGGGCGCGCGGCCTTGACCGGCGCTGCGCTGTTGATCCTGTGCGCGCCGGCCGCGCTGGCGCAGGCCCCTGCGCCATCCGGGCCGACCGCGGCCAATCCGTGGACCATGGGCGCGCCGTTTCCCGAGCCGTCCGAGGAGGTGCTCGGCGCGACCGCGGGCGGCAAGTTCTACGTCTTCGCCGGCCTGGCTCCCGGCTGGAAGCCGAAGGCCCTGGTGTTCGAATACGATCCCGCCGCCAACCAGTGGACTAAGAAGCGGCCGATGCGGCTTGCCTCGCATCACGTCGCGTTCGCGAGCCTCAACAACAAGATCTACGCCTTCGGCGGCTTCACGCTGCCGGAATCCGGACCGCCCGGATGGAGCCCGATCAACAACGCCTGGGAATACGACCCGGCGAGCGACGAGTGGAAGGAGCTCGCGCCGATGCCGACGCGGCGCGGCGCCGCCGCGGCCGGCGTCGCGGGCGGCAAGATCTACGTCACCGGCGGCGCCAACTCCCTTCCGGGCGTGAACGAGAACGGCATCCACCCGGCGCGCCCGCACAACGTCCTCGCCGCGGTCGAGGAGTACGATCCGGCGACGAACACGTGGCGGGCGCGGCGCCCGCTGCTGCTGCCGCGCAACCATCACGTCACGGTCGGCGTCGGCGACCGCCTCTACGCGATCGGCGGCCGCGTCGGCTCCGCCTTCATCTCCGGCACCAGCAACAATGTCGACCTGATCGAGATGTACGATCCGGCGACTGACCTGTGGATGCCGCGGACGCGGATGCCGACCGCGCGCAGCGCCATCGGCGCCGGCGCCTACAACAACCACATCGTCGTGGCCGGCGGCGAAGGCCAGGACCAGCGCCTGCTGGCGGCGTTCAAGGCGGTGGAAGCCTACGACACGACGCTCAATCGCTGGCAGGTGCTGCCCTCGCTGGTGCGGCCGCGCCATGGCATCGCCGCCGGCACCATCGGCAACCGCTTCTACGTGGTGAGCGGCGACGGGCAGTCCGCCGCCAGCGGCATCGAGCACTCGGCGGTGCCGTATAACGAGATCCTGGCGCTCGATCTGGTGTTGAAATAGGCGAATAGCGAATGGCGAATAGGGACTGGTGCGTAGCGAAGCAGTTACTTCGCTACTCGCTATTCGCCCGTTTCACTTCGCGTCGTGGAAGATGATGCCGAGGGTGTGGCGGTGGCCGGAGCGCAGCCGGCTCACGCCGTGGCGCATGTTGACGCGATAAGTGCCGCGCGTGCCGGCGACCGGCCGGTGGTGGACCGGAAAGATCACGGCTTCGCCGCGGCGTAGCGGCACCACCTCGGCGCGCGACTGCATGCGCGGGCGCTGCTCGGTGAGGACGAATTCGCCGCCGGCGAAGTCACGGCCGGGCTCCGACAGCAGGACCGTGGCCTGCAGCGGGAAGACGTGCTCGCCGTAAAGGTCCTGGTGCAGGCAATTGTAGTCGCCCGGACCGTATTGCAGCAGCAGCGGCGTCGGTTTCTCCTGCCCGGCCTTGTGGCAGCGCGCGAGATACGCCGCGTGCTCGCGCGGATAGCGCACGGCAAGGCCCATCGCCTCGTTCCAGCGGTTGGCGACCTCCGCGAGCGGCGGATAGAGCGCGCCGCGCAGCGCCGCGATCGTGTCCGGCAGCGGATAGGCGAAGTACTTGTATTCGCCGCGTCCGAAGCCGTGCCGCGCCATGATCACCCGGCTGCGAAACAAACGGTCCGCCGGATAGGCCGCGGCGAGCGCCGCGCATTCCTCGGCCGTGAGCAGCGGTCCGGTCACGGCGCAGCCGTGGGCATCGAGATCGGCGGCGAGCGCGGCCCAGTCGAGCGCCGCGATCCGATCGGAGACCGCAGGAGCCGCCACGGTGCGCCTTTGTCGAGCGTGCATCGATCTCGTCATGCCGCGGCCTTCGTGACCCTCCGTACGCGTGCCGCCCGTTGCTCTCAAATCAAGGAGTGGCTCGCCACCCGATTTCTGCCGCCGCGCAGCCGTCCGGCGCTGGCGGAAACGCCCCGGATCCCGATTTTGGCCAAACGAACCCATTTTTCATGAATGAAATCAATGGCCGGTCATTGCGGGCTTTTTTTGCGGCGGAGAATCACCCGGACCGAGCTTGGGAGAAATTGCACGAATATTGGGGCGCGGCGGGTCGGGCTAAGGATCATGGGTTGCGGCTTTCACGACACACACGCTCGCTACTGACGGCCGGCGGAGCCCGCGCAGGTGGCAGGCGGTCTTTTTTTGCGGCTTGACAACCTTTCGATGACAGCCCGGTGACACTGGCTGTGGACGAGGGCTTCCGGATTCGCTCCCGATAACCGATACTTGCCGCACCGCACCTGAGTCGCCCCCGAATTTCACAGCGAGGCACCAGATTTAGCGGTTCCTTCAGACTCTCCGTACTAATCCTTGACGAAACGGCAGAGTCGTCTTAGCTTCTGTCCGTTCGGCGCGAGTGGTTTGAAGTCCGGCCGGGCGCTCTCCTCAACGGGTCCGCGTAACCGCTCCGCATGCCGCAACGGCGCCGGAGAGAGGCGTTGTCGTGCCTCGAGGGCGAGCGACCGGGCGTGCCGCAACGAACGAGCCGGGGCTAGGTCAAGGCCGCGGGTCCAGAGGCGTTAAACAGACTCGAAACGAGCCGGTCGGGACGCGGGCAGAGGCCAGGTCCGCGTCGCGGGAAACGCGTCGGCAACCTATATAATGCGGGGGGTTCCCGCAGGCTGCCGCGCCAACAAAAGGGGCAAATAGCGATGCGGATCGAGCGGCGATTCACCAAGGACGGACAGTCACCCTACGCGGACATCGAGTTCCGCCTGACCACGAGCGAGATTCGCAATCCCGACGGCTCGGTGGTGTTCCATGCCGACAATGTCGAGGTGCCCACCTTCTGGTCGCAGGTCGCCGCCGACGTGCTGGCGCAGAAATATTTCCGCAAGGCGGGGGTGCCGGCCCGGCTGAAGAAGGTCGAGGAAGAGACCGTTCCGTCCTGGCTGTGGCGCTCGACCCCCGACGAAGCGGCCTTGGTCGAGTTGCCCGAGAAGGAGCGCAGCGTCGGCGAGGCATCGTCCAAGCAGGTGTTCGAGCGGCTCGCCGGCACCTGGACGTATTGGGGCTGGAAGGGCGGCTATTTCGACAGCGAGGCCGACGCGCGCGCCTTCTTCGACGAGCTCGTCTACATGCTGGCGATGCAGATGGCGGCGCCGAATAGCCCGCAATGGTTCAACACCGGCCTGCATTGGGCCTACGGCATCGACGGGCCGAGCCAGGGCCATTTCTACGTCGATTTCCAGAGCGGCAAGCTCGTCAAGTCGCAATCGGCCTACGAGCATCCGCAGCCGCACGCCTGCTTCATCCAGTCGATCGCCGACGATCTCGTCAACGAAGGCGGGATCATGGATCTGTGGGTGCGCGAAGCGCGCCTGTTCAAATACGGCTCCGGCACCGGCTCGAATTTCTCGCGCTTGCGCGCCGAGAACGAGAGGCTCGCGGGCGGCGGCAAATCCTCCGGCCTGATGAGCTTCCTCAAGATCGGCGACCGCGCCGCCGGCGCCATCAAGTCGGGCGGCACCACGCGCCGCGCCGCCAAGATGGTGATCGTCGACACCGACCATCCCGACATCGAGCAGTTCATCAACTGGAAGGTGATCGAGGAGCAGAAGGTCGCCAACCTCGTCACCGGCTCGAAGATCAACCAAAAACACCTCAAGTTGATCATGAAAGCCTGCGTGAACTGCGAAGGCTCGGGCGACGACTGCTTCGATCCGGAGAAGAACCCTGTGCTGCGGCGCGAGATCAAGGCCGCGCGCAGGAGCCACGTGCCCGACAACTACATCAAGCGGGTGATCCAGTTCGCCAAGCAGGGCTACACCGACATCGACTTCCCGGTCTACGACACCGACTGGGACTCGGACGCCTATCTCACGGTCTCCGGGCAGAACTCCAACAACTCGGTGCGGGTCACCGACGAGTTCCTCAAGGCGGTCGAAGCCGACGGCGACTGGGACATGTTTTGGCGCACGCGCCCGGGCAAGATCGCCAAGACCGTGAAGGCGCGCGCGCTCTGGGAGAAGATCGGCTACGCCGCCTGGGCCTGCGCCGATCCCGGCCTGCAGTACCACACCACGGTCAACGACTGGCACACCTGCCCGGCCTCGGGACCGATCCGCGCATCGAATCCGTGCTCGGAATACATGTTCCTCGACGACACCGCCTGCAATCTCGCCTCGATGAACCTGCTGGCGTTCCGCGACGAGACCACCCGCAAGTTCGACGTCGAGGGCTATGAGCACGCGGTGCGGCTGTGGACCGTCGTGCTCGAAATCTCGGTGCTGATGGCGCAGTTCCCCTCGCGCGAGATCGCCAAGCTGTCGTTCGAGTTCCGCACCTTGGGCCTGGGCTACGCCAATCTCGGCGGGCTGTTGATGTCGTCCGGCCTCTCCTACGATTCGGACGCCGGCCGCCAGATCGCCGGCGCGCTCACCGCGATCCTCACCGGCATCAGCTATGCCACCTCGGCCGAGATGGCCGGGCAGCTCGGCGCCTTCCCGGGCTACAAGAAGAACCGCGAGCACATGCTGCGGGTGATCCGCAACCATCGCCGCGCCGCGCACGGCGAGCGCACCGGCTACGAGAAGGTGGCGACGCCCCCGGTGCCGCTCGACCACAAGGCCTGCCCCGACCAGGCGATGGTCGAGCACGCCATGCTCGCCTGGGACCGCGCGCTTAAGCTCGGCGAGCAGCACGGCTATCGCAACGCGCAGGTCTCGGTGATCGCGCCGACCGGCACCATTGGCCTGGTGATGGACTGCGACACCACCGGCATCGAGCCCGACTTCGCGCTGGTCAAGTTCAAGAAGCTCGCCGGCGGCGGCTACTTCAAGATCATCAACCGGGCGGTACCGGAGGCGCTGCGGGTGCTCGGCT
>JBEVIH010000194.1:0-12261 GCA_040510815.1 Xanthobacteraceae bacterium
GATTCGTTGCGAATCGGGCGCCTTTCCAAGGCATTGTGGCCGCCGTGGCGACCGGGCCATTCGGCGGTCGCGACGCGGTGTCGGGCGGCTGACTGACGGCGTTTCCGCGCGGGCTAGCGCATGATCCCGAAAAGTGGATACCGGTTTTCGGAAAAGATCATGCTTCCACAAGAAGCTAGAGCGGGATGACGATTCGAGGAAAAGTCATCCCGCTCTAGGTGTCGCGCGCCAGCAACGAGGTGTAGACCGCGCGCGTCGCCACCGCGACGCTGTGCGGGGAAAACATGTATTCGGCGAATTGCCGTGCCCGCGCCGCCATCGCCTGATACGCCCTCTCGTCGAGCGAAAGGGCGAAGCTGAGCGCGCGGGCGAATTCGGCCGGATCGCCGCGCTTGACCACCCATCCGGTGCGCACGTCTTCCGGCATTTCGGGTGGCGTGACGACGTGCTCCGGCAGGATGCCGACGTCCGCCGTGACCACCGGCCGGCCCATGGCCTGCGCTTGCGCGACAACGCGGCCGAGCACCGGCGCCTCGAGCGACGGCACCACCACCACCTCGGCGGCGGCGAGCGCCGCCGGCATGTCGCGGCAGTGGCCGGTTAGGCGGAATGCCGCGTGGATGCCTTGTTCCTGCGCCTGCTTGAGCACCGCGCGGGCATATTTGCGGTACCGGCGGTTCTCGCCGGCGATCACGATGACGAAGCCGCGGGCGCCGCTGTCGAGCAGCGCGCGGGCGACGTCGGGCAGGAGGATTTGCCCGTTCCAGGGGGCGACCCGGCCGGGCGCCAGCACGACGCGCTCGTCCGGCCGTATCCGCCATGCCTTGAGCAGCGCGTCGACACGGCCCGCGTCGACGGCGGCGGGATTGTAGGCGGCGGTGTCGATGCTGCGGGGGATGACGGTGATCCGCTCGCGCGGGAGATCGTAGCGGTTCATCACCGGCCCAGCGGCGAAGCTCGACGGCGCGATTACCCGGTCGCCGCGCGCGAGCGAGCTTGCCCAGAACGCTCGCAGTCCGGAGACCGACGGTACGTCGGGAAGCGTGGTGACCAGCCAGACCGCGATCTGTGCCGCCGCCATCTGGGCGCTCCAGGCGCCGCCGATGCTCTGGGCGTGGATGATGTCGATCCGCTCGTGGGCGATCAGTTCCTCGAGGAGGCGCGCGTTCTTTCGCAGCTTGAACGGGTTGACGGTGGCGTTGACGAACGGAATCCATTCGCCCCCGAACGCCTTGAGCTCGGCGACCAGCGGACCGTCATCGGCCGCCACCAGCGCGCGGGCGCCGTATTGCAGCAGCGCATGGGCGACGTCGACCGCGGTGCGGGCGACCGGTTCCTCGCGCAGCGCCGGCACGATCTGCAATACGGTTGCTCCCGCCAGGGTGCGGGGGCTCAGCTGCCGCTCGCCGTAATCGTTGCTCACCTACGCCCTCGCCCGGCCGGGTCCTAGCGCATGTCCGGAAATAGTGGGAACCGGTTTTCCGATAAGGACATGCGCAAACTCAAGGAATCTAGAGCGCATCCCGATTCGAGCCGATCGGGATGCGCTTGGGACGGCCCGCTTGCATTCCCCCGCCGCATGCGGCCAAACACGACATTTCCCGGGCGTCCGATGGGATGTCTCGTGAACGGCGAGGCACCCGAATGAACGATTCTTGCCTGAAATTCTCGACCGTTGGAACCGGTCCGGCCCGGAGGATCGCCGTTCGGGCGCGGGAAGGGGCCGGACCCGGCCTGTTCTGGCTTGGCGGCTTCAAATCCGACATGAAGGGCACCAAGGCCGAGGCGCTCGACCGCTGGGCGGCAGAGCACGGGCGCGCCATGGTGCGCTTCGACTATTCCGGCCACGGCGAATCGGGCGGCAATTTCCTGGACGGCACGATCGGCCGCTGGCTCGAGGAGAGCCTGGCGGTGTTCGACGCCTTCTGCCGCGGGCCGCAGGTCGCCATCGGCTCGTCCATGGGCGGCTGGCTCGCGCTCCTGATGGTGCGCGAGCTGGCCCGGCGGGGAGCGGCGGCGAATGCCCAGGTGACGGGTCTCGTCTTGGTCGCGCCGGCGGTCGATTTCACCGAGGAGCTGATGTGGAAGCGCTTCGCTCCGGAGGTGCGGCGCGAGATCGAGGACAAGGGGGTTTGGGCGCGGCCCTCGCAATATTCGCAGGAACCCTATCTCATCAGCCGCGGCCTGATCGAGGAGGCGCGCAACCACCTGCTGCTCGACCATATGATCGAGACCGGCTGCCCGGTGCGCATCCTGCAGGGCGTGCAGGATCCCGACGTGCCCTGGCAGCACGCGGTCGAGCTGTCCGCGCGCTTCGCGCGTGACGACGTCGTGCTCACCCTGGTCAAGGACGGCGACCACCGCCTGTCGCGGCCGGAGGACATCGAACGGCTGATCGCGGCGGTGGCGGAGTTTTGAAAGCTGATCTTAGTCGTCCCACGGAGGGCGCCGCGCACCGTGTCGAATATTGAGGATCACCACCTCGTTGCCTTCGATTGCATAGAAAACGAGATATTGAGGGTAGTGTCGGACGGGCAGCATGCGCACGACCCGCCGATATTTCACGCGTCCCATTTTTGGAAATCTTTCGATTAGCGCGATCGTGTGCTCGATCCGAGCTTTGACGGCGGCGGCGGCGGCTGGACTGTCGGTCTCGATGTACGAAAAAATTTCGTTGATCTCGGTGAGGGCCGTTGCGGTATACCGAATCCTCACGGCCGGCGATAACGACCAAATACCGCTGCGACTTGCTCGTCGGTCGCAAATCTTCCTTCGCGCATATCCTGCAGACTACGGTCGATCGCCGCGCGATCGTCCGGGGAAAGCTCATATGGTTCGGCATATTCCTGCTCGAGCGCCAGCAGTAGCTGCAGGGCCTCCTCCTGCGCCTCCTCCGGCCAGGAATCGACACGCTCGATGAGATCTTTGAGCTTTGCGTTCATAGTCGTTCTTATAGCATCTCACCCATGCCCCCACTACCGCCAGATCGCCGGAACAGGCGGGTCGGCGGGGTCTTGGAGAAGGATTGTCAAGTGCTCACGTCCAATCTCTCAATGGCTAGGCTGGCGCTGCGATCGAGAGGTGGTCGCCCGCCTGATAGAGGGCCCGCAGGCCTTCGCGGTACGTCGGATAGCGCAGCTTCACGCCGAGCACGGTCTTGAGCTTGTCGTTTCGCGCCCGAATGCAGCCGTCGTAGAAGCTCAACGCCAGCGGCGATAGCAGCTTGCTCGCCTCGGCGTAGGATATTTCCGGCGGCGGATCGATCCCGAGCAGATGGGCCGCGAACGCGATCTGGTCGCTCGGCGGCGCCGGTTCGTCGTCCACGAGGTTGAACACGCCGTCGGCGCGCCGCGCGAAAGCCGCGTCGATCGCCTGTGCGATGTCATAGACATGGATACGGTTCGAGACGTGGCCGGGCTTGGCGACGCGATGGGCGGTGCCGCGCAGCAGCCTGAGCATTCCGTTCTGTCCCGGGCCGTAGATGCCCCCGAGCCGCAGGATCGCGACCGGCAGCTTCCGTCGTTCCCCCAGCGCCCGCCACGCCAGCTCCGCATCGATGCGCGCGCTGCCGCGGCGGGCGAGCGTTGGAACCGTTTCTGTCGTCTCGTCGATCCATGCACCACCGCTGTCGCCGTAGACGCCAAGCGTCGACAGAAAGACCACGGATCGGAGCCGCGGCGCGTGTGCGATCTCGTCGGCGAGGACCGCGAGGACAGGGTCGCGGCCGTCCGCCGGTGCGGCCGATACGAGCAGCGCGTCGGCCTCCGGGACAGCGTCGGCGAGTTCGCGTGAGCTTGCCGTGCCGTCGAAGATGAGCACCTCGACCGCGCGGCCGCCCATGCGTCGTTGTCCGAGCGCTGCCGCTCGCTCCGCGCTCCGCGTCGTTCCGATGACGCGATCGAAGCGTGCGCCGAATTCGCCGACATAGTGCCGGGCGCAATAGCCCAAACCGAGACAGACGAGCGTAGCCATCACGCCGTGGCGGCTTCGAGCGCGGCCGTCCATTCGTCCGCGACGAGCGGCTCCCGTTCCCGCGCACGACGCTCCGTTGCCAGCGCCGCGAGCCGTTTATGATCGAGCCGCCCCAGCGCCCACACCGCGGCGCCGCGCACCAGCGGCGAGGCGTCGTCGAGGAGCCGCTCGGCTTCCGGCGCGAGCGCGGCGTTGCCCGAATTGCCGATCGCAACCAGCACGTTGCGCACGAAGCGCGCGCGCCCTGTGCGCTTGACCGGCGATTTCGAAAACAGCGCACGGAAGCCCGCGTCGTCGAGGCGGGCGAGATCGGCAAGCCGCGGCGCCTCGAGCTCCGCGCGGGCGGCGAGCTTCGCCTCGCGGCCGGCTTGCGCGAACTTGTTCCACGGGCATACCGCCAGGCAATCGTCGCAGCCGTAGATGCGGTTGCCGATCAGCGGCCGCAGCTCGCGCGGGATCGGGCCTTTGTGCTCGATGGTGAGATATGAGATGCAGCGGCGGGCATCGAGCCGATAGGGCGCCGGGAACGCCGCCGTCGGGCAGACGTCGAGGCAGGCCCGGCAGCTGCCGCAATAGTCATCCTCCGGCGCGTCGGCCGGCAGGTCGATCGTCGTGAGGATCGCGCCGAGAAACAGCCACGAGCCGTATTGGCGCGAGACCAGGTTGGTGTGCTTGCCCTGCCAGCCCAGCCCGGACGCCGCCGCCAGAGGTTTTTCCATCAAGGCCGCGGTGTCGACGAACACCTTGGCGTCGCCGCCGGCCTGCGCGATGAGCCAGCGCGCCAGCGCCTTGAGCCGCGGCTTGATGATCTCGTGATAGTCGTCGCCCTGGGCATAGACCGAGATGGCGCCGTGCTCGCGCCGTTGCAGGATCGCCAGCGGATCGCCGCCGGTCCCGTAGTTGAGCCCGAGCATGACGACGGAGCGCACGGCCGGCCACAGCGCGCGCGGATCGCCGCGGCGCTCGCCTTCCATCCAGGCCATGTCGCCGTGCGCGCCGGCGGCCAGAAAGCGCGCCAGCCGGTCCTTGGCGAGCGGGATCGCGTCCGGGCGCGTCACGCCGACGACGTCGAAGCCGTGCTCGCGCGCGGCCTTGGCGAACGCGGCCTTGAGCGCCGACGGGTCGCGCGCCGACGAGCCCGGTTCAGGGCGAGTGTCCGGCGCGCGCACTTTAGAGTCGCCGCGCTGGCCGCTCGCTTCGCTCGCCAGCGCGGGGGTCAGAAGTCGAGATCGGCGTACGTCTTCGACGGCGGCACGCCTGCCAGCGTCTCCGCCAGGATCGGACGGAACGAGGGTCGCGACTTCACCCGCGCGTACCAGTTCTTCGCGGCTTCGTCTTCGTTCCACGGCACATCGCCCAGATAATCGACCGCCGACAGGTGCGCCGCCGCGGCGAGATCGGCGTAGCTCAGCCGCTCGCCGGCGAGCCAGTCGCGCGTGCGCACCAGCCAGCCGATATAGGCCAGATGATAGCGGATGTTGTGGCGCGCCGCACGAAGCACCTCGGTGTCCGGCGCCCCGCCGCCGGCGTTCACCGGCATGTGACGCTTGTAGAACCGCTCGGAGGTGAGCGGGCCGCTCACCTCCGCGAAGAATTTGTCGTGGAACCAGCTCATCAGCCGGCGCACCTCGACCCGCGCGCCGGACTCGCGCGGCAGCAGGCGCAGGTCGCCGAGCTGGCCGCCCCAGGCTTCATCGAGAAATTCGGCGATGATCGTGGCGCCCGGAACCGGGGGGTGCCCTTCGGCGACCAGCACCGGCGTGGTGCCGGCCGGGTTGAGCACGAGGAAATCCTCGCGCCGCTCCCACACCCGTTCCTCGACCGGCCGCGCATCGAGGTTGTGCTCCGCCAGCGCCAGACGGATGAAGCGCGAATGGGGGCAAAACGGATGATGGAACAGCGTCAGCATGCGGCGTTAAGGATTGCGGCAATCGAGCGGCGTTTTCTACGCTGAACCGGCCCCCACGTCGCCGGAACGCTGGATGGACGCGGGCCAACACGTTATGTCGCGCCGGACCCGCTGGATAGAGGGCGGCCGGGAGCAACTTGTGTAATGTTGGCCGTTCCCCGTTGCCCCGGGGTTAATGATGCGGGAAAAGCGCATTTCCCGGCCCTCTCGTTGCTTGCGCCCACCGGCAAGCCTGTTGCTTTTCCCGCTACCTGCCCGCGGAGCCCGTTATGGCATTCGACCTTTTCAAGGCGTTCGTCCTCGGCGTCATCGAGGGCCTGACCGAATTCATTCCAGTATCGTCGACCGGTCATCTGCTGCTCGTCGAACGGTTCTTCGGCTTCGACGACGACGCCTTCGGCAAGACCTTCGCGGTGCTGATCCAGTTCGGCGCGATCCTCGCGCTGCTGTCGATCTATTCTTTCCGCATCTGGCAGCTTGCGCTGGGGATGTTCAACGATCCGGCGGCGCGGCGTTTCGTTCTTGGCGTGCTGATCGCCTTCCTGCCGGCGGCGATCGTCGGCGCGCTCGCCCATGGCTTCATCAAGGACGTCCTGTTCAATGTCTGGATCATCTGCTTCACGCTCATCGTCGGCGGGGCCGTTCTGCTCTGGGTCGATCGACTGGACCTCGACGTCCGCTACAGCGACGCCACCAAGTTCTCGCTGCCGACCTACTTCGTCATCGGCTTGGCGCAGTGCGTGTCGATGATCCCCGGAGTGTCGCGCTCGGGCGCCACCATCGTCGCCGCCATGTTGTTGGGCGCGGATCGCCGGTCGGCGGCGGAATTCTCGTTCTGGCTCGCCATGCCGACCATGGCCGGCGCCTTCGCCTACGACCTCTACAAAAGTCGCGGGCAGATGACCATGGACCATACGATCCTGATCGCCTTCGGCTTCGCGGTGTCGTTCGTCTGTGCGTGGATCGTCGTGAAGACGTTTCTCGGCTACGTCCAGCGCCACGGTTTCGGGCTGTTCGCCTGGTGGCGCGTCATCGTCGGCTCGCTCGGGCTGATCGCGCTGGCGCTGGGCTACTGAGAACGGATGAACGGGGACATGTCCGTCATCTGTCTTCCGTCATCTGCCGTCCGAACTGTCCGGTCTTGCGGAAGCGCCACAGATACGACGGCACGATGATCTCCATGGCGACCGGCTCGATGCCGAGCGCCTCCAGCGTGCGCCCTTCGCGCTTGGCCGCCTCCGACACGACGATGTCGCCCCGCAGCAGCTCGACCTGGTCGGGAGTCAATAATGGCTTGGGCATGAGCTGCAGCATCGACGCCTGCAGCTTGGCCAGCCAGAACGGGATCGGCATCAGGAGCCGCCGGCGCTCGATGGTCGCGAGCACGAACTGCATCAGCTCCTTGAAGCTCTTCGCCTCGGGGCCGCCGAGCTCGTAGATCTGGCCGGCTTTGGCGCGGCCCTCGATCGCGGCGGCCACCGCGCTGGCGACGTCGCCGGCGAACACCGGCTGGAACCGGGTATGGCCGCCGCCGATGAGCGGCAGCGCCGGCACGAAACGCGCGAGACTCCCGAACTTGTTGAAGAAGTCGTCCTCCGGGCCGAACACGATCGACGGGCGCAGGACGACGGCCGACGGTACTGCGGCGAGCGCGAGCTTTTCGCCCATCGCCTTCGAGCGCGCATAGTGTGAGGGCGCCTTCTCGCCGGCGCCGATCGCCGAGACGTGGACGAGACGGGCGCCGAACGCCGCCGCCGCCAGCGCCACCGCCTCGGCGCCGAACGCCTGCACGGCGTCGAATCGCTGCCGGCCGCGCTCGAACAGGATGCCGACCAGATTGACCAGCACGTCGGCGTCGCGCGCCGCCGCCTCGACCGAGGCCGGATAGCGCAGGTTGGCCTGCACCGCATGGATCTGTCCGACCCGGCCGAGCGGCTGCAGATGGCCGGCGAGATCTGGCCGGCGGACCGCGACGCGGATGCGGTAGCCGCGCTTGGCGAGCGCGCGCACCACGTGGCGGCCGAGGAAGCCCGAGCCGCCGAAGACGGTGACCAGCGTGTCGATCGGAATGGCGGTCATCCCGCGTGCTCTCGATGCGGCGAAAGTGAGCGCTTCGCTCGCGGACCGCCGCCGAATACAGGATCGGTTCCGTGCTGTACAGGGCCGAGGGCGCCGAATTGACAAGGTGGAAGGGCCGCCCTTATCTGTCCGGCCAAGCCCAGGTGGCGGAATTGGTAGACGCACTAGTTTCAGGTACTAGCGCCGAGAGGCGTGGAGGTTCGAGTCCTCTCCTGGGCACCACTTGATCCTCCGGCGGAGAAGTGACATGCGCGAGGACGTGATCGGTCGAGCCAACGTCGACGACACGCCGGAGCTCGAGGCCTATTACGCCGAGCTCGGCCGCCAGCAGGGCTACGCGCTGTGGACGGTCGCCAACACGATCGAGCCCTGGCATCCGCAGCCGATGTCCGAACCCACGCTCTGGAGCTACGCCGCGCTGCGCCCGCTGGTGCTGCAGGCGCTCGACCTGGTCCGCCCCGAGAAGGCCGGCCGCCGGGTGATCGCGCTGGAGAATCCCGGCCGCAAGGGCCTCTCGGCCTGCGTCGGCTGGCTCTATACCGGGCTGCAGGTGATGCGGCCGGGCGAGTTCGCCACCGCGCATAATCATGCCTCGGCGGCGCTGCGCTTCGTGATGGAGGGCGCCGGCGCCTACACGGTGGTCGACGGCCACAAGATGGATCTCGCCGCCGGCGACTTCGTCATCACGCCGAACGGCACCTGGCACGACCACGGCGTCGACGCCGCCGGCGCGGTCACGGTCTGGCAGGACGGCCTCGACATGCTGCTGGTCAACCAGCTCGACGCCAACTTCTACGCCGTGCATCCCGAGTTCCGGCAGCAGTCGAACTACCCGCTCAACGACACGGTCGCGGTCTACGGCGGCCCGGGCCTGCTGCCGGCCGGCGGTGAATCCTGGAGCAAGCCCTATTCGCCGCTGCTCAAATACGAATGGGGCCCGACCTACGAGACCTTGGTGAAAGCGTCGCAGGCGAGCGACGGGTCGCCCTACGACGGCATCATCATGCAATACGTCAATCCCGCCACCGGCGGATCGGTGATGAAGACGCTCGGCGCCTGCATCCAATTGCTGCGCGCCGGGGAGCGCACGCGCGCACATCGCCACACCGGGTCGATCGTCTACAACGTCGCCAAGGGCGAAGGCTTCTCGATCATCGCCGGCCGGCGCTTCGACTGGCGCAAGAACGACATCTTCGTGGTGCCGTCGTGGGCCTGGCACGAGCACGCCAACACGTCGGATCGCGAGGACGCCGTGCTGTTCTCGTTCAACGATCTGCCGTCCATGCAGGCGCTCGGTCTCTACCGCGAGGAAGGCTACGGCGAGAACGCGGGCCGCCAGCAGGTGGCGCACTGATGACCACCCGTCTGCACCGCGGCGATCTGCCCGATCTTGCGCGCTACCAGGGCCGCGCGGTTGCGATCGACACCGAGACCATGGGGCTCGATCCGCACCGCGACCGGCTCTGCGTGGTGCAGTTGTCGCCGGGCGATGGCTCCGCCGACGTGGTGCAGATTCCCCCCGGCAGCGCCGCCGCGCCGAACCTGACCAAGCTCCTGGCCGACGGCAACATCCTCAAGATCTTTCATTTCGCCCGCTTCGATCTCGGCGTCCTGTCGCGGACCTTCGACGTCATGCCGGCGCCGGTCTATTGCACCAAGATCGCCTCGCGGCTGGCGCGGACCTATACCGACAAGCACGGCCTCAAGGACCTGGTACGGGAAGTGCTCGGCGTCGACCTGTCGAAGCAGCAGCAGCTTTCCGACTGGGGTGCCGATGCGCTCAGCGACGCCCAGGTCGCCTATGCGGCCGCCGACGTGCTGCATCTGCACGCGCTCAAGGACAAGCTCGACGCCATGCTCATCCGCGAAGGGCGCCAGGACCTCGCCGCCGCCTGCTTCCGCTTCCTGCCCGACCGGGTCCGGCTGGATCTGGCGGGCTGGGCGGCCGAGGATGTCTTCGCCCATTCGTAGGCAGGCGTGCCCCGGCCGGGCCATATTTGGGGGCGACTATGGCCCCGGGAAATCGTTAATATAGCCGGGGGACCGCCCTGATTCTCAGCCGGGCGGGGGCTAGGGATGAACCAATTGGCGGCCATATCCGAGTTCGACCATGCGGGCACGCAGGTGTTCGCGGGGGTCGGCCGCAGCGACGAGCGGGTGTTCCGCGCGGCGGTTCGCCACAGCCGGCGCGTGCGGGTGCTGCGGTTGGCGATCCCCGTTGGCGTGGCCGTCGCCGTGCTTGGGGTGCTGGTGGCAACCACCTGGCTTAAGCCGTTGCGGGTGCTCGCCAAGATGCCGATCGACATCGGCCATCTGGTGGTGTCCGGCACCAAGATCACGATGCAGCAGCCGCGGCTCGCGGGTTTCACCAAGGACAACCGCCATTACGACCTGACTGCCCAGGCCGCCGCCCAGGATCTCACCAAGCCCGATGTCATCGAGCTGCAAGGCATCCGCGCCAACGTGGAGATGCAGGACAATATCTCCTACGAGATCACAGCGCTGAACGGCGTCTACAACAGCCGGACCGAGATGCTCACTCTGCAGAACAACGTCGTGGTCACCTCGTCGGACGGCAATCGGGCGCGGCTCAGCGAGGCGGTGATCGACATCCGCGGCGGCAAGATGATTTCCGAGAAGCCGGTCGAGGTGAAGGGGCTGGAATGGACGCTGAGCGGCAACCGGGTGGAGATCACCGAAGGCGGTGCGGTCATTCGCTTCGATCGCGGCGTGACCATGACGCTGATGCCGGCCCGCAATGCCGCCCGCGCTGATGGCGAGAGGCGTGCGCGATGAGTGCCGTGGGCTCGGTGGTGCGGGGGGTTGCCGCGGCGTCGGCGATCGTCGTCGCGTCGATCATCGGCGGGGCGGACGCCAGCGCCCAGCAGAAGAATCAAGGCCCGCCCAATGCGCTGCAGGGGTTCTCGCAGAACCGTGACCTGCCGGTGAAAATCAACGCGGCCGCGCTGGAGGTCCGCGACAAGGACAAGATCGCGACGTTCAGCGGGGACGTGCGCGCGGTGCAGGGCGACACCGACCTGCGCTGCAAGACGCTGACCGTCCACTACGACGAGGAACAGCGCCCGGGCGGCATGAAGGCCGCCGACCCGGGGCCGGCCGGCCAGCAGCAAATTCGCCGGATCGAGGCGAAAGGCGGCGTGGTGGTCACCCAGAAGGACCAGACTGCGACCGGCGACAGCGCCGTTTTCGACATGCGCGCCAATACCGTCACCTTGATCGGCAACGTGGTCGTCACCAGGAGTCAGGATATCCTGCGCGGCCATCGGTTGGTGGTCGACCTGACCAAAGGGACGTCGACGATGGAAAGCGGCTCGACCAAGACCGGGGTCGAGGCCCTGATCGGGCCCAGAAACTCCGAAAAGAAGTGATCGCCGCGGGTTGCCCGCGGCGATCCGGCAGATCGAGCCCCGCCAGCCCGGTTGTTGGATGCGCCGCAAGGTGCGACTATCGGCCTCGGGGTCAGGCCGGGTCTGATGCTCCTACGGTCTGCGCGGGCGGCAGGCCTCTTTCGAATCGGCTACTGTTTTGGGGCCAACACCCGGGCGAACCTAATCGAATCAGCGGTCTCGAGGGCCAGGCGTGCTCAACATCCTGACGTTGTTCCGACATCGTCGCCTGCCTCGCGGGCGCAAAGGGGCCAATGGCGGCTGGCGGATCGAGCTCGGGTCGCTGGGCGGCCCGATCGGGGGCGGCCGCCGCGAGGCAAGTCCCGCGCGCGAGCAACGGCGGCAGCGGCGGCGCGATGAACCGACCAACGGGCGGGGCAGCTACGAGCCGACCGACTATCTGGCGGTCCACGGGGTCGAAAAGACCTATGGCGGCCGCAAGGTGGTCAAGGAGGTGAGCCTCTACGTGCGGCGCGGCGAGGCGGTCGGCCTGCTCGGACCGAACGGCGCCGGCAAGACCACGGCGTTCTACATGATCACCGGCTTGGTGAAGGCCGATCGCGGCCAGATCGAGCTCGACGGCTACGACGTCACCCACCTGCCGATGTACCAGCGCGCCCGGCTCGGCATCGGCTACCTGCCGCAGGAGGCCTCGATCTTCCGCGGCCTCAACGTCGAGGACAATATCCGCGCGGTGCTCGAAGTGGTGGAGCCGAACCGGCGCCGGCGCGAGGCCGACCTCAATGCCCTGCTCGAGGAATTCGGGATCGAGCGCCATCGCAAGACGCCGTCGATCGCACTCTCCGGCGGCGAACGCCGGCGGGTCGAGATCGCCCGCGCGCTCGCGAGCCGGCCAAGCTACATGCTGCTCGACGAGCCGTTCGCCGGCATCGA
>JBEVIH010000195.1:0-38471 GCA_040510815.1 Xanthobacteraceae bacterium
GATAGGCCGAGGTGCCAATCCAGCCGACCAGCGGCTGCACGATCAGGAGCGTGTAGAGCACCCAATGCATCGCATGGGCGGCGAACTGCTGGATCGCTGGAATGTCGGCCGGCAACGGCTGGGGTGATTCGAAAAGGCGATAGATCAGCCGAATGATCACGACCGGGATCAGCAACGCGCCGACCGACTTGTGCAGGTCGTAGAGCCGCTCCTGCTGCGAGCCGCCCCACTCGTTGGCGATCACGAAGCCGAGCGGCACCATGGTCAGGACCAGCGCCGCGGTGATCCAATGCAATACACGCGCCGTCGGTGTGTAGGCTGGAAGCATCGCCGTGCTCGCAGCCGTCCGTGTGCCGTCGATCATGCCGCCCCCATGGTGGCGCCGTTTCCGTGCGGCGGCGCCGGTATGCGGTTACGGCTTCATCGTATCATGAAGACTGGCCGCTGCCGACCGGCTTGCGGGGGTTTTCGCTCACCTCAGCGAACGTCCCGAAGAGGTGGTCGAGCTGGTGCCCAGCGCGGGTCGCCTTGGCGGTGAGATAGCGCCGGTTGTCGGCGTTGATCGGCCCGTGCAGCGGCACGCGTCCCGACACCTCGATGCCGGCGGCGGCGAGACCGTCGAGCTTCGCCGGATTGTTGGTCAGGACCTTCACCCGCGTGCAGCCGAGAATTTGCAACATGCGCACGGCCACGCCGTAGTCGCGCTCGTCGTCGTCGAAGCCCAGCACCGTATTGGCGTCGACGGTGTCGAGGCCGGCGTCCTGCAGCTGATAGGTGCGCATCTTGTTGGCGAGCCCGAGTCCGCGGCCTTCTTGCTCCAGATAAAGAATGATTCCCCCACCCTGCTGCTCGAGCTGGGCGAGCGCGAGCCGCAGCTGATCGCCGCAATCGCAGCGGCGCGAGCCGAACACGTCGCCGGTGAGGCAGGCCGAGTGCAGGCGCAGCGGCACCGGCTGGGCGAAATCCGGCTTGCCCACGATGACCGCGGTCGAAGCACCGCCGATCGCGTCGCGGAAGATCACGAACCGGGTCGGGGTCCCGCCGTTGACCGGAACGCTCGCTTCGGCGGCAATCGAGAGCGAGTGGATCGCCGCGGCGCGAAACCGCGCGACCGCGCGCGCAGCAACGCTCACCAGCGGCGGATCGCACGCGGCCACCGCCGGTGACCTGCCGTCGGTAATCAGCAGGGCCGGAAGCAGTTGGGCGAGCTTGGCAAGCTCGATTGCCGCGGCGGCGCCGGGACCGGCCGGGACGACGTCGAGGTGCCGCGTCACTTGAGTGTCGGCGGCGAAGGAGAAGATGTCCGAGGCGCTGTCGAGATCGCCGATCGCGATCCCCACTGGTCCAGTCGCCTCGATCCCCAGAGCGCGGGCACGCCGCGCCGTGACCAGGAGATAGGGCTTGGCCGGCGTGCACAGGAGCCTGACCGATGCGAGCTGCTCGGCGGTCATGCCGTCGACCGGCAAGACCACGACGACCTCGCCGGCTGCCGTCATCACCACCGGCCGTCCGGACCGGAATTCAGCAAGACCACGCTCGACCGCGACACGCTCTGAATTTCCGAACAGGCCGGACTTCCCATTTCCACTCATGACAATCCACAACTTTCCTACACGTGTTAACGCCGGCCGCGGTCAAACCATGAACTATAAGAATGCGGCCCCCGGGCTTTTATTCCGGCCAATTCTTGCATTTTGAAGACACGCATTTGGCAGGTCCCGTCCCGCCAAATATCATGCCACGGCGCGAGGAGGTCCGAAAGCAGGTCGTGCACCATGGCGGATGAACGTTCCTTCAGGCCGGCAAGTCGGCGGTTTGAACGGGCTGTCCCGGTAAGCGGCTCCGACGGCAATTCCTCTTGGGCCCGGATACCAACAACGTTCCGGGAGGCTGATGGTTCACTGCCCCAGCCGTGGGAGGACATATTCGGGCCGCTGCGACAGGGTCGGATCGACGACCTAATCGTGGTAGGCCAGTGCGGCCAGTCGATCGACGGCCGCATCGCAACACCGACTGGGCATTCGCATTACATCAATGGGGAAGCCGGTCTTGCCCATTTGCATCGTCTACGCGCGCTGGTCGATGCGGTAGTCATCGGCGTGGGCACCGCGATCGCGGACGATCCGCAATTGACCGTGCGGCGCGTCGAAGGCCCCAGTCCGGCGCGCGTCATAGTGGACCCGAATGGCCGATTACCAACGACCGCGCGCGTGCTGGCAGCCGACGGTAACCGCAGGCTCGTAGTAACGGGCAACGACGCGCGGACGCAGCTGCCGCAAGGGGTGGAGATCGTGCCGCTGGCGGCGGACCGCGGGCGCATTGCGCCTGGCGCCATACTCGTCGCGCTCGCCGAGCGTGGCTTTCGCCGCATCCTGATCGAGGGCGGCGCCGATACGATTTCCCGCTTCCTCGCCGCCGGTTGCCTGGACCGGTTGCACATCGTGGTCGCTCCGATCATCCTGGGCTCGGGACCATCGAGCCTCGCCATGGCGCCGATCAAACAGGTCGACGAGGCGATGCGCGCGCCGATCCGCGCCCATCTGCTCGGCGAGGAGGTGCTGCTCGACTGCGATCTTACCGCTCAGCGCGTGCCGATCGGCCGGGCGAAGAAGTCGACGTGACCGACGCGCAGGCGCGAGCGGCCTTCCGCCAGATGGCCGCGCCGTTGCGTCAGCCATCGTTCGATCGCGTCCGAGGATAGAGCGGTGGTGAGAGCCGCGACCTCGGCCCAGCCGGCAAAAAGCTGGTCCTGGATCGTCCGATCGTCCGGCCCGAAAACCCAGTCGGACCGGCCCTGCACGACCGCGTAGCCGAGTTGCTCGAAACGCTCGATCGCGCGCGCCGCCGCGGTCGGTCCGAGCGCCGGGCCGAAGCCCTTGTCGGTGCGTTGATGCGCGTTGAAGCCGGCGAGGATCTCGATGTCGAGGACGCAGCCCGGCTCCGGAGTGGTGCGGCCGTCATAGGTGAGCGCTGCGTAGACCGGCAGCCGGCGTGCCGCCGCCTCGACGATGAGGCGATCGAGCCATTCGGCCGAGACCAGATCGAGCAGTGCCGAGGCGGTGATGAGATCGAGCGGGCCTTGCAGCGCCAATTCGAGATCGCGCACAAGATCGACCGGCTTGCTGATGACGGTGAGGTGCGGCGACCGCCCCAGTGCCGACGCCTTGGCGAGCAGGCCCAGATCGTTGTCGACCAGCCGCCAGCTCTGCTGCGGTGGCAGGTGTGGACCGATCGCCCGCAGCGTCGCGCCGGTGCCGCAGGCGAGATCGACGACGCTGATCGAGGGCTGCTCGATGACGTGAGCGGCGACCGCGTCAAGCACCTTCGCGTTGCGCGCGGCGAGGTCGTACGGCTCGCGCAAGGCAAGCCATGCCGCCGAAAAGCCGCTCATGCGAGACCCTCGAGAATGCCGGCGAACAACCCCGCCTGGTCACGCCACGACGGAAATCTGGCAGCGCGGGCGCCGGCGGCGAGGCGTTGGCGCTCATCGGGACGTTCGATCAGCCGCCGCAGCGCCGCCGCCAGGGCGTCGATGTCGTCGGGCGGCACCAGCACGCCGGCGCTGGCCGGCACCGTTTCGGGAATCGCGCCGGCGGTGGTGCCGACGACCGGAACGCCGTGGGCGATCGCCTCCGCATAGGCCATGCCGTAACCCTCGAAACGCGAAGGGAGCACGAACAAGTCGGCCGCTGCGTAGAGCGCCGCCAAACGATCCGGCGTGACGGCGCCGGCCATGGTCACCCGCTCGGCGAAGCCTAGTCGGGCGATATCGGCGGCGAGGCGCCGCGCGGCGTCCGGATTGCGAGCGAGATCGCCGGCAATGAGCAGCCGCCAGGACAGATCCTTGAGCCGGGCGAGCGCGGCCACCAGCACGTCGTAGCCTTTGCGCGGAACCACTGCGCCAACCGCGAGCAGCGCAACCACATGGTCGCCGACGCGCGGTGGCACCTCTGTGCGATCCGTGCCGGGCTCCACCACGCTCAGCCGTTCGGCCGGAACGTCATAGTCCGCGGCCAGGAGGCGCGCGGTCGCCGCGCTCGTGACAACGACGTGGCGCGCGCAAGCGAGCGCCGCACGCTCGCTTTGGCGCAGGGCGGCGGCTTCGACCGTGCTCAACCCCGATTCGAGCGCAAGCGGATGGTGCACCAGCGCGACCAGCGGATGGCGCGACCGCAGCGCCGCGGCGGCATCGGCGAGGACGCCGAAGGCAAGCCCGTCGATCACCACCGGCCGGCCCTGCGGCAGCGCGGCGAGCTGCGCACACGCCGCTGCTCTCGTCGGCGCGCTCGGGCGCGGGAATCCGTCGCCGAGATCGAGCACCTGCGCCCGCCAGCCGAGCGCTGGAAGCTCGGCGATGATCCTGCGGTCATAGGTGTAGCCGCCGGTCGGGGTCGCGAGGTCGCCAGGCACGGCGAACACGACCTCCTTCACCACAACGGCGCCTCGTAGGAGGCACGCGCGAGCGGCGATTCCGCGATCGTGACGCGGAGCGAGCTGAGCTCGTTGCCGTCGCGGCCAAGCTCGCCGGCGCGGGCCGCTTCGGCGAGCCGGTCGTACACATATTTGGTCAAAAATTCGGTCGTGGTGTTGAAGCCCTTGAAACGCGGCACCTCGTCGAGATTGCGGTAGTTGAGCGGGTCGAGCGCCAGCTTGAGCACCTCGTGGGCGCGGGCGATGTCGACGACGATGCCGTGCTCGTCCAGCGTCTCGGCGAGAAATGCCACGCGGATGACGAAGGTCGCGCCATGCAGCTTTTGCGCGGGGCCGAACACCTCGCCACGGAAGGAATGGGCGATCATGATCTGGTCGGACACTTCGACTGCGTACACGCGAGACCTCTCGTTAAGGGGCGGCGCCGGCCGCAGGATAGCGGATCAGTTGGCACACGATATCTGACTCAGGATCGAAGATCGCGGACAGGTTTCCCGCCAGATCCTCGAAGGCCACCGCCGGCGCGATCAGCACATCGAGCGCCGGCTCGGCGGTAAGCGCGATGGCCGCCGCCAGGCGACGCCCATGCGTCCAACGCGCACGATGTGACGGTGCGACCTGACCGACCTGGCTCGACACGAGCTTGAGGCGGCGGCTGTGGAATGCCTCGCCGAGCGGAACGGCGGTCTCGCCGCTCCCGTACCAGCTCAGCTCCACGATGGTCGCCTCCTCCCCGGCGAGCCGCAGCGCGGTTGCCAGGCCGGCGGCGGTGGCGCTGGCATGGAAAACCAGGTCGCACTCCGCCGGCGCGGCATCAGGCAGCGCGAAGCGGGCGCCGACGGCAAGCGCGAGCTCCACGCGCGACGGTGCAATGTCGACGACCGTGACCTCCGCGCCCGGCAATTTGGCGCACAGATACGCAACCAGCAAACCGACCAATCCGCCACCGACGATGGCGATGCGGTCGGCCGGCCCGGGCGCGCCATCCCACACCGCGTTGAGCGCGGTCTCCATGTTGGCCGCCAGCACGGCACGTCCCGGCGCGATGTGGCTGGCAACAGGAAATACGGCCGCGGCCGGCAACGTGAACACGTTCTGATGGGGATGGAGGGTGAATACGATCGCATTCTGCAGCTCCGCCGGGCCGGCCTCGACCCGCCCGACCGTCGCATAGCCGTACTTGACCGGGAAGGGAAACGTGCCGCCCATGAACGGCGCGCGCATGCGCTGGTGCTCGCTCGCCGGCACCCTGCCGGAATAGACCAGCCGCTCGGTGCCGCGGCTGACGGCGCCAAACAGCGCCTGCACGCGCACCTCGCCGGGCGCCGGGTCGGCAACGGTTTCCTCCCGCAGCTCGGCTCGGCCGATGCCCACGTACCAGAGGGCTTTGCCTTGCATCGCCTGATCAACTCGCGTTGTCGGCCGGCATTCGTTATCGTCTAGTGCCGCGAACCCGAAGTTCGCATACATCGTGCGGCAAGTTCGGTTGCGAACTTCGGTTTCAAAAGCGGCACTAGAACCATAGAGTTGCTAGTGTCCCTTTGATTCCGAAGTTCGCATCAGAGGGCGCCGCAAAGGTTGGCGAACTTCGGAATCGGGACACTAGCCGGCAACCGCTATATCCTCAAATCGCCCGAAAAGACACGCAAAGCCCAACCATGCTCGAACGATCCACCCTCGCCGAATTCGGGGTCGAGACCTCGCCCAAGGTGCTGGCGCGGCGCCGGGCGTTCTACGCGGTCCTGGTCGCCGCAAGCATTGCCGGGCTGGTCTGGCTCGCCGTGGTCGCGCTCTCGCCCGGCGGCTTCGGGGGCGTCGATCTCCTACTGGTCGTCCTGTTCGCCATCACGCTGCCTTGGTACGTGATCGGCTTCTGGAACGCGACCATCGGGCTTCTGATCATGCGCTTCGCGCGCGATCCGGTGGCCGCCGTGACGCCGGTCGTCGCGCGCGTGCGCGGCGACGAGCCGATCACCACCTCGACGGCCATTCTGCTCTGCGTCCGCAACGAGCCGCCCGAACGGGTCGAACGCCACCTCGCCCCGACGCTCGAAGGTCTGGCTGCGCACGCCGACGCCGGCCGCTTCCATGTCTACGTGCTCAGCGACACCAGCGAGCCGGCCATCGCCGCCGCCGAGGACGCCTGCTTGGCGGCGCTCGCCGCCGCCTGGCGCGGTCGCATCGCCATCACCTATCGGCGCCGCACCGTCAATACCGGCTTCAAGGCCGGCAACGTCCGCGACTTCTGCGACCGCTGGGGCAAGGAACATGAATTGGCGGTCATGCTGGACGCCGACAGCGTCATGACCGCCGACGCGGTGCTGCGCCTCGTGCGCCTGATGCAGGCCGATCCGCGGCTCGGCATCCTGCAGAGCCTGGTGATCGGCATGCCGTCGACCAGCGCATTCGCGCGCATCTTTCAGTTCGGCATGCGGCTCGGCATGCGCTCCTACACCATCGGCAGCGCCTGGTGGCAGGCCGATTGCGGACCGTATTGGGGCCACAACGCCGCAGTGCGGCTGGCGCCGTTCATGACGCATTGCCAGCTTCCGGTGTTGGCCGAAGGCAGCCACGTGATGAGCCACGACCAGGTGGAGGCCGTGCTGATGCGACGCGCCGGCTACGCGGTCTGCGTGCTGGCGGAAGAAGGCGCCAGCTTCGAGCAGAATCCGCCGACCCTGGTCGAGTTCATCCGCCGCGATCTGCGCTGGTGCCAGGGCAACATGCAGTACTGGCATTTCCTGCGGCTGCCCGGACTTAGGCCGGTCAGCCGCTATCAGCTGATGTTCGCGATCCTGATGTTCCTCGGCTCGCCGGCCTGGATCGGGATGCTGCTGATCGGAACCGCCGCGGTGGCGGCGGCGCCGACCTGGAGCGATTTCATCCGGGCGGATGCCGGGCTCGCGATCTTCGTCGCGGTCCTGGTGATGTGGTTCGCGCCGAAGATCGCCACCGTGATCGACGTGCTCACGCGCGCGAAGCTGCGGCGCATTTTCGGCGGCGGATTGCGGTTCAGCGCGGGCCTGATCACCGAGGTGACCTTCTTCCTGCTGCTGGCGCCGATCATGTGGGCGAGCCACACGCTGTTTCTCGCCCGGCTGCTGTTCGGGCGCACGATCGGCTGGGGTGCACAGGCACGTGACGACCACGAGGTGCCGTGGTCGCTGGCGTTCCGGCATTTCTGGCCGCAAACCTTGATCGGGCTCTGGCCGGTCGCCCTGCTGGCGGTGACGGTGCCGTGGGCGATCCCCTATGCCTTGTTCATCGCCGGCGGCCCGCTCGTTTCGATCCCGCTGGCGGTGGTGACGGCTTCGCCTGCGGTCGGGCGCGCGCTGGTACGGGTCGGGCTCGGCCGCCTGCCCGAGGAGACGGCGCCCCCCGCCGAGTTGCGCGCGCTCGCGCTGCCCGCGCTCGAACTGTCGTCGCCGTCGCTGCAGCACGTTCCCTGAGCCGGCCATGCGCGAGGCGTGGCGGACCGTCCGAGGCGTCGTCCGCTCGCTGCGGATCTATTACGGTGACCGCGAGCGCCGCGCCGCCATGGACCGGCTTTATGGCCGCTTCATCGAGCACGGCGATCTGGTGTTCGACGTCGGCGCGCATGTCGGCGACCGCATTGCCGCATTCCGCCGGCTCGGCGCCCGGGTGGTGGCGGTCGAGCCGCAGCCAGCCCTGGTCAGGACGCTCAAGCTCCTCTACGGCCGCGATCGCGCGGTCGCGATCGAGCCGGTCGCGGTCGGCGCCGGCGAGGGAACGGTTGAATTCAAGCTCAATGTCGACAACCCGACGGTGTCGACCGCCTCCGAGGCCTTCCTGCAGGCGGCGGACGGCGCGCCGGGCTGGGAGGGCCAGGCCTGGACCAGGACCATCCGCGTTCCGGTGACCACGCTCGACGCGCTGATTGCGCGCCATGGGCTGCCGGCATTCATCAAGATCGACGTCGAGGGCTTCGAGGCGGAGGCGCTGGCCGGGTTGACGTGCCCGCCGCCGGCGCTGTCGTTCGAATTCACCACCATCCAGCGCGAGGTCGGGATCGCCTCGATCGAACGCTGCGCCGCGCTGGGCTTTGCGCGCTACAACGCCATGCTGGGCGAGGACCACGCCCTGGTCCTGCCGGACTGGGTCGGCGCGGGCGCGATCGCCGACTGGCTGCGGGCGCTGCCGATGGCCGCCAATTCCGGCGATATCTACGCGCTGCCGCCGTGAAGCCGCGCTGAAAACCAGCCAAATCGCGTTTCACCGCCCGATCGGCGGGCCGGTCCGGCCGCTGCCTGAAACTCATATTTAATAACTTTTGATCAAATATTTAGCGGAAAAGCCGCGCGTCGAGAAACGAGCCGCAGGCTCCGTGATGACCGAGACCTTGGAACGCCAACCCGCTGGCGCGAATGCTGCCGCCGCCGACGCCGGCGGCGCCCGCGTGCCGATCTGCTTCGTCGTCGACGATGACGCCAGCATCCGCCACTTCCTGTCGCTCATCCTGCACGGGGGCGGGATCGACACCGAGGAATTCGCCGACGGAAAGTCGTTCGCCCAGGCCGCCGCCAAGCGCACGCCCGAGCTCGTTTTCCTCAATATCGGGCTCGAATCCGGCGAGGCGATCGAAGCGATCCTCGCGCTGGCCAAGCGCGGCTATTTCGGCTTCGTCCAGCTCATGAGCAGTCGCGGCTCGGCGGTGCTCGAGCACGTCAAGAGCGTCGGCGAGCAGCACAAGCTGCAGATGTTGCCGGTGCTCAAGAAGCCGTTCGAGACCTCCGCCATCGTGCGGATCATGCAGCAGCTCAAGCTCGGCCATCCCGCTCCGATGGCCGCGCGCATTGCCCTCGAGGAGGCGCTGCGCAAGGGCTGGATCGAGTTCTGGCACCAGCCGAAGATCGATTTGCGGAAAAAAAAGCTCGCGGGAGCCGAAGCCTTCGCCCGCGTCCGCCATCCCCAATACGGCATTCTGTCGCCGGGCGCGTTCATGCCGGGGGCGAGCGAAGCCGAGCTGATCGCGCTGTCCGAGCTGGCGCTCACGAGCGTGCTGAAGGCCGGGCTGAATTTCGGCAAGCTCGGAATCAATCTGCGGTTCGCCGTCAACGTTCCGGTGAACGCGCTGGTCAAAATGTCGATCCAGGACATCGTGCGTGCGCACCGCCCACAACTCGACAATTGGCCGGGCCTCATCATCGACGTGACCGAGGAGCAGATCGTCACCGACCTGGCGCTCGCCAACGACATGACCAAGCGGCTGGCGCATCTCAACGTCAAGCTCGCGATCGACGACTTCGGTCGCGGCTATTCCTCGCTGGCGCGGCTCAAGGAGCTGCCATTCGTGGAGCTCAAGCTCGACCGCACCTTCGTCAGCGACTGCGGCAACGACAAGGTCAACGCCCCGCTCTGCAAGACGGTGATCGATCTTGCGCACAATTTCGGCAGTGCCGCGGTCGCGATCGGCATCGAGAAGGCGGCGGACGCGCTGGCGCTCACCAGCATGGGCTGCGATCTCGGCCAGGGCTTCCTGTTGGGGCAGCCGATGCCGGAGGAGCGGTTCCTTTCGCTGCTGCGCCAGCGCGCCGCCGGCCAGGGCCGCCCGATGCCGCAAGCGGCTGCCCGCTAGCCTTCCACCCGGATTGCCGATCATTGGAGAGCGGCACGGTCGCGCTGCCAAGCGTTGGCCTTGGGTCGATGATGGGCGTGTGGTTCGCGACCACGTTCCCGGCCGGCATTCTCGCGGGCTACCTCGGCGGCTTCTGGAGCAGCATGGCCGAGGCCAATTTCTTCCTGATGATCGCGATGATCGCGGCGCTTGCGGGAACCTTCATCGGGGCGCTCAGCCGCGGGCTGCGTTCGATGCTGGAGGGGCCGGTCAGTGCGTCCACGGATCGGAGCGCTTGAAGGCAAAATTGTCGGAATACGAAATCCCCCGGCGCGCCGCCCGCTTCGGCTCGGAGAGCTGATAGGGAATGCCATGCCGTTCGGCATAGGCGATCGCCTCCTGCTCGCTGTCGAAGCGCAGGCGGACCTGCTGGCGCATGTCGCCCGAGCTGGTCCAGCCCATCAGCGGCTCGATCTGGCGCGGCTGTTCGGGCTCGTAGTCGAGCACCCATTCCTTGGTATTGGCGGTGCCCGACTGCATCGCGGTCTTGGCTGGCTTGTAAATTCGTGCGGTCATCGGAGCCGGGTCTCGCGCTGTTCCAGGCGACAGGATCACACCTTATGAGCGGCGGGGCTGGTCGGGGCAGCGGGATTCGAACCCGCGACCTGAAGTACCCAAAACTTCCGCGCTACCAGGCTGCGCCATACCCCGGCCGCCGCGCGGCCCTCGATACACGTTTCGGTTTTCGCCAGCAAGTCGTACCTAGTTGAGCTTGAAGACGCCCCGGAACACCTCCTTCACGGCCGCGTGGGTCGCCTGCATCGCCGCCTCGTTGTGGCCGACATGGGGATCGGTCGCGACGCACGGGTCCTTGTAGGTGAATGCCTGCCCGGTCTCGGCGTTGATGATGGTGCCGAGCGGCTCTTCTTTCAGCTTGCAGGCACGCACGCTCTGCGCGCCTTTCGACACCGTCGGTGTTTTCGAACCGAGCGGATTGTCATAGGCGTGGTGGGCGTCGGCAAACTCGGTCAGCCGCGCGTCGCGACCCGCGCCGCGCAGCCGCTCAACGTAGGCACGACACGGCGCCACCGGAACATAGTCGTCGGCGGTGCCATGAAACATGCGGATGGGCACGGCGCCCACGTCGGTGTCGCCGATGAGCGTGGCGTTGCAGGAGGCGTAGAGCGGAATGTAGGCGGCGAACGCCACTTCCGGATGCCAGGCCTGCTGGAACCGCTTGAGGCTGGCATAGAGCGCGGTCTGGCCGCCGCGCGAGAAGCCCATGAGCGCGATCCGGCCGCGGTCGATCCGCGGATGCGCCGAAATGGCGCCGTGCGCGCGGTAAGCGTCGAGGATCATGTTGAAGCGGCCGAGCAGGGCCTGGTTGGTCGAGACACTGGTGAGCCCGCGCCCGGAGAAGCTGTCGACGCGGAACGACGCGATCCCCATCTCGTTGAAGATTTTCGCCCAGAGCTCTTCGCGCGCGCCGGGCCCGCCCGAGCCGTGCATCAGGATGACCGCCGGCAGCCGGCCCGCGGCGCCCTGCGGCAGCCGCAGCTCGCCGGCGATGGTCACCGGCTTGCCGTTCTTGTCGCCGGTCAGGAACTGCTGATCCGAGACATTGAGCGTCTCGATCGCCCGCACCTCGGCGCGGGCCGCGAGCTCCTTCACGGAAGGCTCGGCGGCGGCGGACTGCACCAGCGCGACGCTGAACATGCATGCGGCGGTGAAGATGGGTCTCATGGCGCCTCCCTGGCCGGTATTGTCGCGGCCGAGTCTGGTGTTGCGGACCGGCTAGCGGCTGTTGAAGATCGGGTGCGAGACCCGGTCGCCCGCCGCGATGCCGAGCTTCTTGCAGGTGCCGGCGATCACTTCCAGCACCGCGCGCACCGGCCCGCCCGACGAAACGAGCGCCTCCGAGAGCGGCACCGTGTTCTCGGCGATCCGCAGGATCCGGCCGTCGGCGCGGATGAAGATCATGTCGAGCGAGATGTAGGTGTTCTTCATCCAGAAGCTGGTGGGTTGCTCGCGCTGAAAGTCGAACAGCATGCCCTGCCCCTCGGGCAGCTCGCGCCGGAACATCAGGCCCTTCGCCTGCTCCTCGGGGGTGACCGCCATCTCGACGCCGAATATGTGCACGCCGTTCTTGCTGGCGATCTCGAGTGGCTGCAGCTGCTGCGCCGCAAGGCCGCCGGCAGGGCCGACCAGCGGCAGAATGAGCAAGGACAGGACGGTCAGAAGGAACAGCAGGCGACGATGCATGGACGAGGGACCTCGATGGACGGGCGCCGATCATAGCAGACGGCAGCCACGCGCTCCCGCTCAAACGGTCGTGAGCGCGCGACCGCGCGCCGCCCTGCCGGGCGGGCCGCTCGATACGTCGGCGATGGTTTAGTGGGAGGCCGGCCCGCTCGGGGCGCCTTCCGGGCGAACCTCGGCCGCCATCAGCCCCTTCGGGCTCGGCCCGAAACGGACCAGCACGAACTGGCCCGGCCGCAATTCGGTAATGCCGAACCGGCGCAGGGTTTCCATGTGGACGAAGATATCCGGGGTGCCCTCGCCCCGGGTCAAAAAGCCGAAACCGCGCAGCCGGTTGAACCACTTCACCTGGGCTCGCTCGAGCCCGCTGGTGGCGGTGACGGTGACATGGGTGCGCGGCGGCGGCATCTGCGCCGGGTGCACGGCGGTCGATTCGTCCATGGAGAGAATGCGAAACGCCTGCAGGCCGCGCGGCCGCTGCAGCACCTCGACCACGACGCGCGCGCCCTCATAGGCGACCTGGAAGCCGTCGCGACGCAGACACGTCACGTGCAGGAGGATGTCGGGCATCCCGTTGTCGGGAACGATGAAGCCGTAGCCTTTGGAGACGTCGAACCACTTGATGACGCCGGTGAGCTCTATGACGCTCGCCGCCTCGTCACCGATCTCGCCGCCCGTGCTGCGGTCGACCCCTAAACCGCCGCCCTTGGTTCCGTCCGACGTCATGACGCCCCAACGCCGCCGCTTCGTCCCGGCGCTTCTTACGTGCGCTTCGAATCTATCCCTGTTGGAAGATTATCATTCGGCGGCGTTCGGGAAAGTGCTAAATGCATCACATCGTCGAAAGAGGTGGATGGCCTGTGAACATCTTGACGACGTCCGAATCAATGGACGATGAAGGGGGACAGCACCGCTCCGATGTCCTCCCGCACCACCAAGTCGGCAATTTCATCGAATTCGGTCGCTTCCCGGTTGATAATCACCAATTGCGCGCCGTTTCGTTTGGCGAGCAAAGGGAATCCGGCAGCCGGCCAAACCACCAAAGACGAGCCGATCGAGAGGAAAAGATCACAGTCAAGCGTCAACTGCTCGGCGCGACGCATCTCGCGCTCCGGCATCGCCTGACCGAACGAGATCGTCGCCGTCTTGATCGGCCCGCCGCAGTCGGTGCAATCCGGCGCCGTCTCGTTGGCTGCCGTGAACCGTTCTCGAACCCAGGACAGCTCGTAGCGCTTCGCGCAATCGAGGCATAAGGCGTAGCTATTGTTGCCGTGCAGCTCGATCACGTGTTCCGCTGCAATTCCCGAGCTTTGATGCAGATTATCGATGTTTTGGGTGATCACTCCCGGCGCCTTGCCGGCGCGGTAAAGGCTTGCCAGCGCAAGATGTCCGCGACCGGGGCGCGCGCCGGCGAAATGCGTCTCCATCGCGAAGCGTCGCCGCCAGGCTTCGTTGCGCATGTCTTGGCTGGCGAGGAATTCATCGAACGGGATCGGCCGGTTTTTCGTCCACAGCCCCCCGGGCGAGCGGAAGTCCGGAATGCCACACTCGGTAGAAATTCCGGCGCCGGTGAACGGAACGATCACGCGCGCCCCCTCCACCAGCTCCTGGAGCCTGTCGATGGCCGTCTCGATGTCGGGCGCGATCATGTATGATCTCCCTTCCGCAATTTTTCCGCCAAGCGATGCAAAGAGGTCACACCGATGAGATATCTGCACACCATGCTGCGCGTGCGCAACCTCGATCAAGCGCTCGACTTCTACTGCAACAAGCTCGGCCTCAAGGAGGCCCGCCGCCGGGTCGACGAGAAGAATCGCTACACCCTGGTATTCCTCGCCGCGTCCGAGGACGAAGGGCGGGTCGAGGAGAGCAAGCGCAACGGCCGGGACGCGCCGCTGGTCGAGCTCACCTACAACTGGGACAGCGAGGACTACGGCGAGGCGCGCTATTTCGGTCATCTCGCCTACGAGGTCGACGATATCTATTCGCTATGCGAGCGCCTGATGAAAGCGGGCGTCACCATCAACCGGCCGCCGCGCGACGGGGTGATGGCGTTCGTGCGCTCGCCCGACAAGCATTCGATCGAGCTCTTGCAGAAGGGCGCGCCGCTGCCGCCGAAGGAGCCGTGGGCCTCGATGCCGAATACCGGAAAGTGGTGAAAGCAGCAGCACGTCTCGGATCGGATCCAGACGCGGCACGCAGTCGCCTCCGCGGCGTTCGTGAGTTTTTCAGTAGCCGCTACGCAAAAAATCGGGCGATTGGCTGGGACAGCTACGCGGGGTGCCGTGGGACAGCATAAGTCTCGTGGAAACAACAGCTTAGTTTCGGTGTCCCGCTGTCCCAACCCCTAGGGAGTCGGAATCTGGGACAGCGCCAGAGCAGGTTGAAGGTCATCCGCCCTACCTGGCAACGCTTCCTTGCCGCACTGCGCCAACGCCTCTATATGTCGCCGCGCCTTAGCGCCCTTCGTCTAGCGGTCTAGGACGCCGCCCTTTCACGGCGGAAACACGGGTTCGATTCCCGTAGGGCGCGCCAGCGTCACGCGGCGGCCGCGCCGCCGCTCAGCGCGATGACCCCTTGCCGCCTCACTCGATCACCTCGTCGGCGCGGGCCTGCAGGATCGGCGGGATTTCGAGCGCGAGCGCCCGGGCGGCTTTCAGGTTGATCGTCAACTCGTACTTCGTCGGCTGCTCGACCGGCATCTCGGCGGGTTTGGCGCCGCGCAGGATCCGCCCGGCGAACCCCCGAGCAGCCGATAGGCTTCGATCAGATTGGCGCCATAGCTGATCAGACCTCCGGCCGCGACATGCTCGCGCAGCGAATAGATCGCCGGCAGGGCATGACGCGCCGCCAGCTCCGCCAGTTGATCGCGGCGACCGAGATAGTAGGGATCGGTGTTGACCAGCACCGCCTTGAGCTTCTGCGCCGCGAAGCTCGCGAACGCCGCAGTGATCTCGTCCGGCGTGCTCGCTTGCAGGAAGGAGAGCTGCAAGCCGAGCGTGGCGGCGGCGTCCTGCAGGTCCTGGGGGTCGGTCGCAGCATTGGGATTGTTCGGATTGACCAGCACGCCGATCAACCTGATGTTGGGCACCAGATCGCGCAGCAGCTCGAGCCGCTTGGCCGCCAGCTCCGAGGTCAGGATGTTCAAGCCGGTGGCGTTGCCGCCGGGCCGATTGAGGCGGGCGACGAAACCCGCCTTCACCGGATTGCGGCCGACCATGAAGGCGATCGGAATGGTCTTGGTTGCGGCCATGGACGCCACGGTCGCCACGTCGCCGCAGGGCGAGGCGAGGACATCGACCGGCAGACGGGCGAGCTCGGCGGCGAGCTCCGGCAGCCTGTCGTACTGGCCGTCGGCCCAGCGCAGCTCGGTCCTGACATTGCGGCCGACGACATAGCCTTGCTCGCTCAGCCCTTGATCGAACGCCGCGATCATCCGGGCGAACGGCGCCGCTGTTCCGCTGTTGAGGACGCCGACCACCGGAATCGCCGGCTGCTGCGCGCGCGCCGCGAGCGGCCAGGCGACGGCCGTTCCCAGAATGGTGATGACGTCGCGCCGCCTCATGAGCTCCCTTTTGCCGGGCCGATTTTCGGATGAAGACATAACACACGGGCCATTGGGCTGCACTTGAACGCAATCACGCATCTCCCGCATCGAGAAATATGGTCGGCCGCCCGCTCGGCTAGCCTGGGCGGACTGCCGTGGGGCGCCCCAGCCTCGGCGGCGCCAGCGGACCTACATCGCCCGCGGAACGTTACGCTAGCGCGCCGCTTGCCCGGCTTCGGCTGGGCGGGCGGCCAAGAAGCAATGGCAAGGATTCGAGGCAACGATGGCCGGCAAGCAAAAAGCGGCTCGCAAGCAATCCCAGAAGGCTCAGGACGCGGATGAGACCATCTTTAGTCTCGATCCCGCGAGTGGGCTTTCCGAAGAGCGACGCCGGCGCCTGCTGCTGCGACGCTTTTGGCAAAGCGCAGCAGGATTCTGGGGCGCGGAGGGCGGCCGGCAGGCGTGGCTGCTGACGGGAGTGATCCTGCTCTTGATCCTCCTCAACCTCGCCGCCTCCTACGCCATGAACCTCTGGAACCGGGCGATTTTCGACGCCCTCGAGAAGCGCGACGCCAGCACCGTGCTGTTCTACTCGATGCTCTATTTTCCGCTGTTGGCGGCGAGCGTCTGCCTGATGGTGGGGCAAGTCTACGCGCGTATGACCACGCAGCGGCGCTGGCGCGAGTGGTTGACCCATCACCTGTTCGATCGCTGGCTCACCAACGGCCGCTACTATCAGCTCCATCTGGTGCAGGGCGACCACAAGAATCCGGAATACCGCATCGCCGACGACGTCAGGCTCGCGACCGACTCCCCGGTCGATTTCGTGACCGGCGTCACCACCGCGGTCCTGTCGGCGCTGACCTTCATCGTGGTGCTGTGGACGCTCGGCGGCTCGCTGTCGCTTCACCTCGCCGGCATGGAGATCACCATTCCGGGCTTTCTGGTGGTCGCGGCCGTGGCCTATGCGGTGCTGGCGAGCGGGTCGATGGTGTTCATCGGCCGCCGTTTCGTCACCGTATCGGAGAACAAGAATCAGTCGGAAGCCGAATTCCGCTACGTGCTCACGCGGCTGAGCGAGAACGGCGAGAGCATCGCCGTGCTCGGCGGGGAGGACGAGGAGCGCAAGGCGGTCGACCGGTCGCTGCGGAACGTGCTGCGCCGCTGGCGCGACATCTGTTTTCAGACGATGCGCACCACGATCGTCTCGCAGACCAGCAGCTACGTCGCGCCGGTGCTGCCGGTCATCCTGTGCGCGCCGAAGTTTCTCGACGGATCGATGACGCTGGGCGAGGTCATGCAGGCGGCCTCGGCCTTCACCATCGTACAGGGCGCCTTCAACTGGCTGGTCGACAACTATCCGCGGCTGGCGGATTGGACCGCGTCGGCCCGGCGCGTGTCCTCGCTGATGGTTTCGCTCGACAATCTGGAGCGGGCCGAGGACAGCGATGATCTCGGCCGCATCGAACGCACCGACACCGAGGACGCGGCGCTGCGGCTGACCGATCTTTCGGTCACGCTTGAGGACGGCACCGAGGTGGTCAAGGACGCCGAAGTGGCGATCGCCCCGGGCGAACGGGTCCTGGTCGCCGGCGAGTCCGGCACCGGCAAGAGCACCCTGGTGCGCGCCATCGCCGGCCTGTGGCCCTGGGGTAAGGGCAATGTCGAGGTCGCCAGCGGTGCCAAGCTGTTGCTCATGCCCCAGCGGGCCTATGTCCCGGTCGGGACTTTGCGGAGAGCTGCGACCTACCCCGAACCGGCCAAGAGCAAGAGCGTGGAAGAGGTTGCGAAGGCCTTCAAGCAGGTGGGCCTGGGCCACCTGGTCGATCAGATCGACGAAGAAGGCCCATGGGACCAGACGCTGTCCGGCGGCGAAAAGCAGCGCCTGGCATTTGCGCGCATCCTGCTGCATGAGCCCGACATCATCGTGCTCGACGAGGCCACGTCGGCGCTCGACCCCGAGAGCCAGGACAAGCTGATGGAGCTCGTGACCAAGCAGCTCGGCGCGACGACCATCGTCAGCGTCGGCCACCGGCCCGAGCTCGAGGCGTTCCACAACCGCAAGATCGTGCTCGAGCGCCGCGCCGGCGGCGCCAAGTTCGTCACCGACATCCGGCTGCGAGGCCGCCGGTTGCTCAGAAGGTGGCGCCGGGCGCCACGAAGCGCCGCGTAACCGGCGGAGGCATTGGTTCCCCGCCGCCGGGGCTTTTTTTCTCCAGTCCCGTCGCCGGCGCCCGGAACCGCGGCGATTGTCCGCAAGTTGGATTCGTGCGCGGGAGCGAAACGGAGACAGCTCATGCCGATCCTCTGGTGGATCGCCGCGTGGTCGTGCCTGCTCGGAAGCGCCGCCTTCATGTGTGACGCCCCGAGCACACCAGGCCCGACGAACAACGAAAATCGCTGAGTTTTCGCAGCGCGATCCCATTCATCCATTGGCAGCAGCGCCGATCGCCTCTATCCTGTGGTCACCCGCCACTGGGGAGGGCGACAATGTTCAAGTGGGTCGTTGCGCTGGTGCTGGCCGCTGCCATGAGCCTGCCGGCCTTGGCTGATGGGGAATATCGCCGCCACCGCTATTACCAACCCCATTATTACATCTATCTGCCGCCCGAGCGGCACGTGATCGAGGTTGTGCAGCCGCCCTGGAGCGGCAACTTCATCATCAACGGCAGCCGCTTCACTGCCAAGACGCCGGCGTGCTGGCGCTGGGCTGCCGGCGAACGGATCAGGCTCCTCGCCGGCGACTGGAACGGCCAGTGCATCGACGCGGTGTTTTACAACGTCACGCTGCGGTCCACCTGCGAGATGTGGTGCCGCTAACACAAGACGGGTGACGACGCAGGACGGACGCTCGCCTATTCGTCGTCCGTCATCTGCCGTCTGTCGTCCAGGGTCGAGCGTGCAGCCATTCCGGGGTCACGGGACTCGTGCCAATGTCGATCGGCAGGCTGTTGTCTTGGACGTGGTATGGCGTCCTTGATTTGATGATCTGCTGCGCAAAATTCGCGGTCTATGGCGCGCGATCATTGTGATAGCACCCCTGCTGTTCGTGCTCGCCGCTCAGCTGTACGGGTGGAGCCAAGGCGGCAATTGGCATCCCGTGCCGGTGACGGAGTTCCTGCAAATATTGGGGGTCGAGGTCTCGGCCACCGATGACCCACAGCCGCTCGGCTTTTTGCTCGCGTTGCCCGCGACATTCACGCTTCTTGTCGTTGCCGTCGCCTTGTTCTTTTTCAAAAGACTGCTCGGCAGACTCGAAGCTCACCACCGCCAAAGGCTTTACAGTTTGCGCCAAAGGGACATGGTAGGAGCCATCGAGCACGTCCTTGCCAGGTCGCGAAGATGAGATTGTTGCGCTCGGCGCATCGCGCGCGAATGGACCGCTGCACCGCGAGTTTCAATTCTGTTTCTTAGCCTTGTGCGCGATGACCGCTTCGGCATTCTTGACGAGCCCCGCCGCCAGCTTTTTCGACGAATCGGGATCCAGCCCGTATCCGACTTGAGCGTCTGTCTTGGGGTCGAAGACCAGCAAAACCAATCCGCGCACCTGCAGGTCGGCAGTCACCATCCATGTCTTTGGCAACGTAACGGTGACCTGATCAGAAGCTTTGTCCCGTTTGTTTTTCGCCGCGGATTTGGCCCGATTGAGAGCCGAGATGAGCGCTTCGAGACAATCGGCCGGCATCATCACCGACAGTTCATCGCCGTCTTTCGTCGCGAAGGCAACCGCAACTTGCCCGCCGTCATTCGAGACAGCGTGTCCCTTGACTGCAGTCAACGCTACCAACGACATGAGACCTCCGCGGAGCATGACCCGAGTGTCCGACCGCCGACACGACGGCACTTAACCAAACAGCACGGCGCGTCGCAACCGATGTTCCCCTCCGCATGCGAGCACGGCGCGGGTAATACCGAAGATGCCGGCGCCATGCGGACGTCGGATGACGGACGCACGAGGAACGCGCGCTCATCCGCCCGGCGTCCTCCGCTGTCCGGCGTCCGGCGACGGCGGAGGATAGGCGTGCCGGCAGCCTTTGAAATCCTCGATCTCGTAGCGGGCGGCGCCATTCGTGCCGACGCGATCGAGATAGCCCGGGCCGATCGGCGATTTGCCGTGGCCGCCGGGAATGTCGAGCACATAGGTCGGCTGGCACAACCCCGAGAGCCGTCCGCGCAGCTCCCGCATCAGCGCCTGCCCCTCCTCAATGCCGGTGCGCCAGTGCGACGTGCCCGGCGCGAGATCGCCATGGTGGAGGTAATAGGGCTTGATCCGGCACTCGACCAAGGCGCGCATCAATTCGCCGAGCGTCGCCGCGTCGTCGTTGACGCCGCGCAGGAGCACGCTCTGGCTCAGCATCGGGATGCCGGCATCGACCAGCCGCGCGCAGGACGCCCGCGCTTTCTTGGACAGCTCGCGCGCGTGGTTGACGTGCAGCGCCACGTAGGTTGCCTTGCCGGGCGCCTTGAGCACGCGGATGAGCTCGGGCGTGATCCGGTCCGGCTCGACCACAGGCACGCGTGTGTGCACGCGGATGATCTTCACATGCGCCATCGCCGCCAGCGCTTTGACGACCTCGCCGAGCCGCCGCGGCGACAGCACCAGCGGATCCCCGCCGGTGAGGATGACCTCCCAGATTTCGGAGTGGGCGCGGATGTAGTCGAGCGCGGTGGCGAGCTCGGCACGCGAGAGCGCGGGCCTGCGCCCCACCATCTCGCGGCGGAAGCAGAACCGGCAATAGACCGCGCAGACGTGGACGGGCTTGAGCAGCACGCGATCGGGATAACGGTGCACGATGCCCTCGACCGGGCTGTGGGCGTCGTCGCCGATCGGATCGGCGCGCTCCTGCGGCCGTGTGTCGAGCTCGGCCGCGTCCGGCACGAACTGGCGCGCAATCGGATCGTGCCGGTCGGTCCGGTCGACGAGCTCGACGACCTCCGGGGTGAGCGCCAGCGCGTAGCGGGCGGCGACCCGTTCGAGCTCGGCCCGGCGGTCGGGCGGGGCGAGCCCGGATGCGATCAGGTCGTCGGGGCTGCGGAGGGTCTTGCCGGCTGGTCTCATGGCCGAAATCCTGCTGCACGGGCCGGTCGGCGGGCCGACGGGCGAAGGTTTTCGCTGGATGGTGGGTCGCCGCTCGAATGTCAATCGGCACCCGCTACCCATGCTTGAACGCGGTGCAATCCTGCCCCGGGCCAAAAACGCGGCCGGCTCGCCTTGCGGGCCGCCGCAATTCAGTGTTGGCTGCGCCCCGATCCAGGTCCGGGGCAGGCTGCCACCGGAGCGCCATGGGGAGGACTTGACGGCAATGAAGAACTATCTCGACGGCGGCGAGGCGATCCTCGAAGCGTTCCGCAAGCTCAAGATCGACTACATCATGTCCTCGCCGGGCTCCGAATGGTCCCCGATCTGGGAGGCGCTCGCCCGCCAGCAGCTCGACCGCAAGCCGGGTCCCACCTTCGTCGAGTCCTGGCACGAGACGCTCGCCGTCAACATGGCGACCGGCTACACGCTGATGACCGGCCGGCCGCAGGCCGTGCTGCTGCACGCCGCGGTCGGGATGCTGCAAGGGAGCGTCGGCGTCCACGGTGCCCTGCAGAACGAAATCCCGATGGTGGTGATGTCCGGTGAATCGCAGTCGCTGGGCGAAGATCCCGATCTCGACATCGAGCAACAATGGTATGGCGGGCTCAGCGTGGGCGGCATCGAGCGGTTCGTCGAGCCGGTCGCCAAATGGGCGCGCAGCGTCACCAGCCCGCATACGCTCTACGAGAGCGTGATCCGCGCCGGCGAGATGGCGCAGCGCGTGCCGAAGGGACCGATCTATCTCAACGTCGCGCTCGAGCACATGCTGCACGACTGGACGCCGCCCGCGGCGGCGCGCGAGGTGCCGGCCGCCCCCACGGTGCAAGCGAGGCCCGAGGACGTCGAACCGATCGCCGAGCTACTGGCGAAGGCGAAAAATCCGGTCATCGTGGCCGAGGCCTCGGGACGCGATCCCAAGGCGTTCGCCGCCCTGGTCGAGCTTGCCGACCTGCTCGCCATCCCGGTGGTCAACGGGCGCGCCAACGCCTACGCCAATTTCCCGACCGATCACCCGCTCTACCAGGGCATGGGCAAGTACAAGGCGCTCGATGACGCCGACCTGGTATTGCTGGTCGGCGGACGCGCGCCCTGGTATCCGGCCCGCCGGCGGCCGACCAGCGGCAAGATCGTCGCCATCCACGACAACCCGCACAAGGGTCACCTCGCCTATCAGAACTGGCACTCGGACTATTATCTCGAAGGCGATATCGCGACGTCGCTGAAGCTGCTGGCGGAAAAAGTGCGGGCGGCCAAAGTCGACGCCGGAACCGTCAGCGCCCGGCGGCAGCGCTGGACGCGCGAGCACGAGGCTTACGTCGCTGCGCTACGCGCCGAGCAGGAGAAGACGCGCACGGGAAGCGGGATCGATCCGCTTGCTCTGCTGGGCGAGATCGGCGCGGTGATGCCGCGCGACACGATCTTCTTCGACGAGACCATCACGCATTCCGGCCTGCTGCGCCAGCACCTGCCGCAGACGATGCCGCAGAGCTTCTTCCGCGGCTCCGGCGGGCTGGGGCAAGGCATCGGCACCGCGCTCGGCATCAAGCTCGCGGCGCCCGAGCGGCCGGTGGTGCTCATCATCGGCGACGGCTCGTTCCTCTATAACCCGGTCGTGCAGGCGCTCGGCGCCTCCAAGCAGCACAATCTGCCGATCCTGATCATCGTCATGAACAACAAGAAATACGAGGCGATGCGCATGGGCCATGTCCATCACTATCCGGACGGCGCCTCGGCCACCAAGGACCTGCACTACGGGGTGAAGATCGACGGCCCGGATTACGAGCAACTGGGCAGCCATTTCGGCTTCCACGGCCAGCGGGTCGAGAAGCTTGGCGAGTTGAAGGGCGCGCTGCAAAACGCGCTCGCCGCCGTGAAGGGCGGCAAGACCGCGCTGCTCAATGTGCACCTGACCCGGTGAGGCCCCGTACGCTCGATGGTGCGGGCCGCGGCCTAATCGCTGGAAAACCCGATGGCGCGGGTCATCTTGCCCCAGGTCGCGACCTCGCTCCTGAAGTAGTCGGCGGCCTCGGCCTGCGTCTTCAGGAGCGGCTCGAAGCCGATGCTCCTGATCTTCTGCTGGACCTCCGGCTCCTTCATGATCTCGTTGATCTCGGCGTTGAGCTTGCCGAACACGAGTTCCGGCGCCTTCGCCGGGGCGAAGAAGCCGACCCATGAGCCCGAATAGACGTTCGGGAAGCCCATCTCGCCATAAGTCGGCACGTTCGGGACCGCGCTGTTGCGGGTGGCGCTGGCGAGCCCGATGCCGCGCAGCAGCCCCTGCGTGATCGGCGGCACCACCGTCGGCAAGGTCAGCACCACCGCGTCGACATGGTTGCCGATGGCGGACTGCACCGCCGGCCCGCCGCCGGTGAAGGGCACGTGCACGGCCTGCACCTTGGCGACTTCGCGGAAAAAATACTCGGCGCCGATATGGGGCCCGGTGCCGACGCCGGCGCTGCCATAGGTGAAGCTCTTCTGCTTGCCGTTCCTGATGAACTCGGCGAGATCCTTGGCGGGGTTGCTCGGATGGATGGCGAAGACATCCGGACTCAACGCCACGATCGCGATGGCGCGCAGGTCGTCGGTCGAGAAGCCCTTGTTCTTGGTGGCGGTCTCGCTGACCGCAAGCGCCGTGGTGGTGGCAAGGATGGTGTAGCCGTCCACCGCCGCGCCGCTCACCGCCTTGGCCGCCAGATTGCCGCCGGCGCCGCCGCGATTTTCCACCACCACCGTCTGCTTGAGGCGCTCGCTGAGCTTCTGCCCCACCAGCCGGGCGATGACGTCGGCGATGCCGCCGGCCGCGAACGAAACCACGAAGGTGATGTTCTGCGACGGGTAGGTCTGGGCCGCCACCGGCTGCGCAACGGCGGCGATCGCGATGGAAAGCAGAAGGGCACGGCGTGCGGTACCGAATGCCAGCATGAAATATCCTTTCGTCGTCGGTCGAAATCCTGCGCCGGGCGGGTTGCGGTGCTTCTCCAGCCCTACAGCGTCCGCATGATCTCCTGGACCTGCGGCCAGGCCTCGGTCCCTCGCCGCTTCATCAGCGCAAGGTAGTCGGCATTCTCCCATTTGACGATGGCGTCACGGAAGCTCGGGCGTGCCTGGCAGCGGCGGTACCAGTCTGCGACCCGATGTCGCTCGCCGACCATGCTCAGAATGTTGAGGTGCTCGAGCCGCGCCAGGTAGGGCGTGAACGCCACGTCCGCCAAGGTGTAGCGGTCGCCGGCAAGCCAGGCATGGCGGGCGAGCGCCTCCTCCATCTCGTCGAGCAGGAGCACCATGCGCGCGACCGCGATGACGAAGTGCTGCGAGCCGGTGCCACGCTCGATTACGTCACGCCGGCGCTCGCGCTTGAAGACGTTGGGGATCTGCTCGAGCATCTTCTTTCCGGCTTCGCCACGCTCGAGATATTGGTGACGGAACGCGATGCCGAAGCTGATAATCGCGGCCGACGCATCGTGGACGTCCTCGTCGAGCTGTTTCGTCCACAGCCGCATCCGGGCGCGGCCGTAGGCGTCGCGCGGGGCAAGGCTCGGATCGGGAAAAGCCTCCTCCAGATATTCGAGGATGACGTTCGATTCCGGCACCACCTGCTCGCCGTCGATCAAGGTCGGCACCACCGCCCGGCGGTTGAGCTTGAGGTACCAGGGCTGCTGGTGCTCGCCGGCGCGCAGCACGAGGTGCCGGCTCTCCCATTCGAGCCCCTTCTCGGCGAGGCAGACCCGCGCCTTCTGCGCGCAGAGCGACATGTCATTGTGGTAGAGCGCCAGCATGGTGCCTTCCTTTGGTCTTGCTTCTTCGATCATTCACGCTTCGGCGATCGGCGTCCACAGCACCTGTTCGATCCGCGTCGCCCCGGTCGCGAGCATGACCAGGCGGTCGAAGCCGAGCGCGACCCCGCTTGCCTGCGGCATCGCCGCGAGCGCTTGCAGAAAATCCTCGTCGATGGGATAGCGCTCGCCGTAGATGCGCTCCTTCTCCGCCATCTGCTGCTCGAGCCGCGCTCGCTGCTCGGCCGCGTCGGCGAGCTCGCCGAAGCCGTTGGCCAGCTCGATGCCGCAGGCATAGAGCTCGAAGCGCTCCGCCAGGCGCGGATCGGACATCGTCGGCCGGGCAAGGGGCGATTGCACCGCCGGATACTCGTAGAGGATGGTCGCCCGCTCGCGCCCGAGGCGATGCTCGATCTTCTCCACCAGCACGCGGCTGAAAATGTCGCCCCAGTTGTCGTCGGCGGCGACGCGCACACCCGCAACGCCTGCCGCCGCGGCGAAGCGTGCCAGCGGCGCCGGCGGCAGCACCGCCAAAAGATCGATGCCGGCGTGACGTGAAAAAGCCTCCGCCACCGTGAGCCGCTCGGGCGCGGTGAACGGGTCGATCGCGCGGTCGCGGAACGTGAACCGCGACGCACCGGCGGCCTTGGCGGCGAGCGCGAGAATAGCCGCACAATCCTCCATCAGCGCCTCGCAAGGCTCGTGCGCCCGATACCATTCGACCAGAGTGAATTCAGGATGGTGCAGCGCGCCGCGCTCGCGGTTGCGGAACGAGCGCGCGAACTCGACGATCCGGCGCTCGCCGGCCGCCAGCAGCTTCTTGCAGGCGAATTCCGGCGAGGTGCGGAGATAGAGCGGCGCGCGGGTGCCGGACGGCGCGATGAGCTCGGTTGCGAAGGCATGCAGATGGGTCTCGTTGCCCGGCGAGGGCGCGAGCGTGGTGGTCTCCACCTCGACGAAATCCCGCGCGGCGAAGAATTGGCGCAGCGCCGCCGCGATGCGCATGCGCCCGAGCAGGAACGGCCGGCGGTCGGCATGGCGGGCCCAGAACGGCGACGGCTCGGCCATCACGGAACTCCCCTCACCGTCCGGTCCTCAACCGTCCGTAAGCCCGCGAAAATCGCTGGCGAACGGTGGCAGGATCAGTATGGTGCGGGCCGAGATTTGGGCGGTCCCACCGCGGCCCTCGCCCCGACCATCGAGGAAAATCGACCGTGAAAGTCATCGCCAGCTCGCTCCGCAAGGGCAATATCGTCGATCTCGACGGCAAGCTCTATGTTGTCCTCAACGCCGAAAGCTTCCACCCCGGCAAGGGCACGCCGACCACCCAGGTCGACATGCGCCGGATCAGCGACGGCGTAAAGGTGGCGCAACGCTACAAGACCACCGAGCAGGTCGAACGCGCCTATGTGGAAGACCGTGAGCACCAGTATCTCTACCAGGACGGTGACGGCTTTCACTTTATGAATACCGAGACCTACGACCAGGTGGCGTTGCCGGCCGACATCATCGGCGACCAGGCCGCCTACCTGCAGCCGGAGATGAAGGTCACGCTCGCGGTCCACGAGGGCGTGGCGGTTTCGATCGAACTACCGCAGAAGGCGATCCTGGAGGTGGTGGACACTGAGCCGACGGTCAAAGGCCAGACCGCTGCCTCCTCCTACAAGCCGGCGATGCTGTCGAACGGCGTGCGAACCATGGTGCCGGCTTTCGTCGGCACCGGGACCAAGATCGTGGTCATGACCGCGGACGGCTCCTATGTGGAGCGCGCCAAGGACTGACGGCATTTCTTGCCCGCAACCCGTTTGCAACACTGTTGCACGATCGTATTCCCCCTACTTGGCAGGGCTCGCGGGTACGACGATACTCCGATTCTGCCCGGACGTCGCAGCGACCGCTCCGGCAAGGTGTGGAGCGTCACGTGCGGAGATTCGGTATCGCGGGCCTTGCGCTCGCCGCCGGCCTCGTGACGGCGGCGGCGCAGGATATGCAAAGCCCGCGCATTTCCCACGCCCAAGTGGACTGGGACGCGGTCGGCGCGGAATTGAGCACGATCGAGGCGCTCAAGCCTGCCGCCGCGCCGGCGGAGCAGCTCGCCGACCTCAATCGCGCGACCGGCAAGCGATTCGCCAATATCGCGGCAAGCCCGGTGCCGGTGCTGCTGCCGTTCGATACGGCGGTCTATCTGCGCGATCATGCCGAGGGCACCGCGAACCCGGCCGCCGGCAGCTACCTGTCGGGCTTCCAGGGAACGCCGTTCTTCTATCCCGGGCCGGGCGGTTACGACGCCGTGGTGCTGGCCCGCGCGCAGGAGATACGTGAGCTCGGCATCGGTTATTCGGAGCCGATCTACGTCCACATCGCCGGCTCGGCGCTCACCTACGAGCTCGCCGAACCGGCGGGCATCATCGGATGGCCGGTCACGGGCGGCCTCGAGTCCGACTTCCCCGGCATCAGACGCCTCTTCCTCGAGAACTACGTGCGCTACACCTTCGTGCGCTACGGCGTGCCCTACGCGGTCTCGATCGAGTGCTTCGACGGCGGCGCGCGCTTCCGCAAGATCTCCTGCCGCGACGCCGACAAGGTCGCGGTGCGCCTCATCAAGGCGCTGCGGATCGCCGGCGGCACGCCGCAGCAGCAGCCGGAGGCCGTCGTGGCGGACACCATCGCGCGGCCGCCTGCCATGTCGACCGTCTTCACCTATCACAGTCCCGGCAGCCTGCTTCCCGGCACCGGGTTCAAGGGTAGGACCGGCGTCGCCGACTACACGGTCTATTCCAAGATCCGCTTCCCGATGGCGGACGCGCCTGCTTTCGCCAATTCCCAGTCGTTCATGAATTGGGGGAACTGCGAGGCTACCGGACGTCTCGGCGCCGGCATGCTCGGCAGGATCGCCGCCTACCGCTGCCGGGTGAACGGCCAGCCGCTGATCTCCGACGAATCCGCAGCCGCGAACTATTCCTATCCGTGGCGCGATAATTTCTGCGAGCACCGGTTCTTCTTCGTCGGGCAGTGCCCAGGCGGTCTCGGTCATCAGGGCCAGGACATCCGCCCGGGCTCCTGCAAGCAACGCATGCCGGGCGCCAACCGCTGCGAGCCCTACCAGCACGACGTGGTGGCGGTGCGCGACGGCGCGGTGCTGCGGGCGGCCGGACAGGAGTCGCTCTATCTCGTGGTCAATGCGCGAAACGAGCGCGTGCGCTTCCGCTACCTGCACATGCTGCCCAGGCAATTTGACGCCGACGGCCTGGTCAGCGGCCGCTTGGTGCGCGAGGGCGAGGTCATCGGCAAGGTCGGCAACTACTTCAAGCGCGAGCGCGGGACCACCTATCACCTGCATTTTGACGCGCAGGTGCCGACCAAATACGGCTGGGTGTTCGTCAATCCCTACATGACGCTGGTCGCCGCCTATGAGCGGCTGATCCGCGGCCGCGGTCAGGAGATCCAGGAGGACACGACCATGTCGGTGAGGCTGACGCCGCCGCCGGGCACGATACGCCTCTCCGATCCGACCTACGCGCCGCCGCCAGGCACGATACGGCTCCCCGATCCGACGTCCTTCGCCGCAAAGCCGACCGAAATCCATGTAGATTCGCCACTGACGGAAACAGCCGATTCCGAGGTGGCGCGCGATGAACGAGCGGATCACCCCCCTGTCACGGCGAGCCTGCCTGCCGATGCTGGCGGGGGCGATGGCGCTGGCGTGGAGCCCGCCAGCACAGGCAGCGTCGGCGACGCGCTTCGAGCAGTGGGTCGAGGCTTTTCGCGCGCGGGCGCACGCACGTGGCATTTCCGACGCCACCTACACGCGGGTGATGAGCAACCTCAAACCCGACACAGCGGTCTTTGAGCTCGACCGCCGGCAGCCTGAATTCACCGAGCAGCTCTGGCAATATCTCAACCGTCGCGTCTCCGACTGGCGCATCACCGAAGGCAAGGCGAAGGCGGCCGAACATGCCGGCCTGCTTGCCCGCATCGAGAAGGATTACGGCGTCGCACCTTCGGTGATGATGGGGGTGTGGGGCATCGAGTCGGCCTACGGCGACCCGCTGGTGCAGCAGAACCACATGCGGCCGGTGATCCCGGCACTCGCCGCGCTGGCCTGGGGCGAGCCGCGCCGCCGCGCCTATTGGGAGCAGGAATTGCTCAACGCGCTCGTCATCATCGACCGCGGCTGGAGCACGGCGCAGGAGATGCGCGGCTCGTGGGCGGGCGCCATGGGCCACACCCAGTGGATGCCGGAGGTGTGGCTCAATACCGGCCTCGACTATGACGGCGACGGCCGGGTGTCGCCATTCGGCAAGCCTGACGACGCGCTCGCCGGCACCGCGCAATACCTGGTCAAGCGCGGCAAGTACCGCCGCGGCGAGCACTGGGGCTACGAGGTCCGCGGGGTCGCCGGCAAGACCGGCGAAGGCGCGTCGCGAACCTACGAGGTCTGGCAGAAGGCCGGCGTGACCCGCGCCGACGGCCAGCCGTTTCCGCAGCCGGGCGCGAGCGCCAAGCTGTGGCTGCCGGTGCCGGGCGGGCCCGCCTTCCTGCTCGGCCCGAACTTCTATGCGGTGCGCTCCTACAACCCGTCGATGAACTACACGATGTCGATCGTACATCTCGGCGACCGGGTCATGGGCGGCGGACCGTTCGTGCAGCCGTTCCCAGGCGGCGAGCGCACGCCGACCTTGGCCGAGGTGCAGGAAATTCAGAAGCGCCTGACTGCGCTCGGCTTCGATACCGGCGGCACCGACGGCCGAGTCGGCAACGACACCATGGTGGCGGTCCGCAATTTCCAGCGCAAAGTCGGCATGGAGCCGGCGGACGGCTACGCCGGAGTCAAGCTGCTCGCACGGTTGCGCCAGGGCCTGTGATCCGGTTCTATGGGGCCAGCTCCCCGGAACCCAAGGATCATCCCGTGACGACTGCAAAAGCCAAGGCGGCGCCGGCCGCCGAAAAATCGCCTGCGAACGTCGCCCATCCGTCCATTCGCGCGCTCGAGCGCCCGGCCAATCTGACCGGCACGAACGCGCCGGGCTTCGGCAGCGACGTGGTCGCCGACACGTTGCGTGCGCTCGAAATCCCCTACATCGCGCTCAATCCCGGCGCCAGCTACCGCGGCCTGCACGACTCGATCGTGAACTTCCTCGGCAACGAGACGCCGCAGATGCTGCTGTGCCTGCACGAGGAGAGCGCGGTCGCCATCGCCCACGGTTACGCCAAGGTCACCGGCAAGGCGATGGCCGCCGCGGTCCATTCCAATGTCGGGCTGTTCCACGCCACCATGGCGATCTTCAACGCCTGGTGCGACCGCATGCCGGTGGTGATCCTGGGCGCCACCGGCCCGGTCGACGCAGCCAAGCGCCGGCCCTGGATCGACTGGATCCATACCGCCCGCGACCAGGGCGCGATCGTGCGCGACTACACCAAATGGGACGACCAGCCGGCTTCGCCCGGCGCCGCCCGCGAGGCGCTGGTCCGCGCCAACTGGATGGCCAACACCGCGCCGATGGGCCCGGTCTACATCAATCTCGACGCCGAGATGCAGGAATCCAAGCTCGCCGAGCCGCTCCCGCCGATCGACGTCGCGCGCTACATGCCGCCGGCGGCGCCGTCGGCAGCGCCGGATCTGGTTGAAGAAGCCGCCGCACTGCTCAAGGCGGCGAAGCATCCGGTCATGCTGGTCGGCCGCGTCTCCCGCAGTCTCGACGGCTGGAACGATCGCGTAGCGCTGGCGGAGGCGATCAACGCCAAGGTGATCACCGATCTCAAGATCGGCTGCGGTTTTCCGACCGACCATCCGCAGCACGCCGGCGCGCCGGCCTCCAACGCGCTGGTTCCCGAGGCGATCGCCGCGCTCAAGGAAGCGGATCTCATCCTCGCGCTGGACTGCGTCGACCTCAACGGCATTTTGCGCGGCGCGTTCGGCTTCGACGTGCCGAAGACCAAGATCATCAATGTGAGCGCCGACTTCCACGTCCACCGCGGCTGGAGCATGGACTACGAGGCGCTGCCGCCGGTCGATCTCATGTTGTCGACCACGGCGGACGAGGCGGTGCCGCGGCTGCTGGCGGCGCTGGGCGGCGCCAAGGCGCGCAAGCCCGCCGCGGTCGCGCCGAAAGCAGAGAAGTACCAGCCGTCCGAAGGACCCCTGCGGGTCGACGACCTCGCCCGGGCGCTCAAGTCCGCGGTCGGCGAGCGCGAGGTGACGCTGACCCACCTGCCGCTGTCCTGGAACGGCGCCACCTGGCCGTTCCGCCATCCGCTCGACTATATCGGCTCGGAGGGCGGCGGCGGTGTCGGCGGCGGGCCCGGCAATTCGGTCGGCGCGGCGCTCGCGCTCAAGGGCACGGGCCGGCTGCCGATCGCGATCTGCGGCGACGGCGATTACTGCATGGGCGTCACCGCGATCTGGACCGCGGTGCATTACCGCATTCCGCTGCTGGTGGTGGTCTGCAACAATCGCTCGTTCTTCAACGACGAGCTGCATCAGGAGCGGGTCGCGCGCATCCGCAACCGGCCGCCGGAGAACCGCTGGATCGGCCAGCGCATCTCCGATCCGGACATCGATTGCTCGGCGCTCGGGCGCGCGCAAGGCGCGGTCGGCTTCGACCCGGTCACAAAGCCGCGCGATCTCGTCGCCACCTTCGAGAAGGCGATCGCCGCGGTCGAGGACGGCAAGGTGGCGGTGGTCGATGTGCGGGTCGAGCCCGGCTATTCGGCGGTGGCGACTGCCGCGATGATGCGCGGGACCGAGAAGAAGTAAGGCTGCGGGGCGCGAAGGAAAGAAAAAGGAGTCAGGAATGCTCAGAACTTTGGCGCTCGCGCTCGCCGCGGCGGCGGTGCTGCTCGATCCGCCCGCCGCCTCGGCCGCCGACCTGCTCAAGCTCACCGTCGGCCAGCGCGGCAACTGGGACACCTCGATCTCGCATCTCGGGGAGAAGGCCGGCATCTTCAAGAAGCACGGCCTCGAGCTCGAGATCGTCTACACGTCGGGCTCGGGCGAGACGCTGCAGCCGGTAGTCGCCGGCTCGGTCGATCTCGGTCTCGCGGTCGGCACGCTCGGCGCCATCTCGGCCTTTGCCAAGAGCGCGCCGGTGCGCATCGTCGGCGCCGAGGCGACCGGCGCCGCCGACTACTGGTACGCCAAGGCCTCCTCGCCGATCCGGACGCTGCAGGACACCAACGGCCGCACCATCGCGTTCTCGACCCAGGGCTCGTCCACCCACAGTATCGTCCGCGCCTTCATCGACGAGTTCAAGCTGACCGCCAAGCCCACCGCCACCGGCAACCCGTCGGCGACGCTGACCACGGTGATGACCGACCAGGTCGACGTCGGCTGGGCGGCCCCGCCGTTCGGGCTCAAGGAGATCGATGCGGGACAGATCCGCGTGGTCGCCAAGGCGACCGACGCGGCGCTGGTGCGCGGCCAGACCATCCGCGTGATCGTTGCGACGGCGGAGGCGCTCGAGAAACGCAGGGACATCATCACGCGCTACCTCGACGCCTACCGCGAGACCATCGACTACATGTATTCGGACAATCCGCAGATGTTCAAAGACTACGCCGCCTTCGCGCAGGTGCCGGAGGCAACGGCCAGGCGGGTGCGTGACGAGTTCTTCCCGAAGACGCTGGTCAACCCGGATGCGATCAAAGGCCTCGTCAGCCTGCTCAAGGAGGCGGTGAACCTCAAATTCATCACCGCGCCGCTGACCCAGCAGCAGCTCGCCGAGCTCATCCAGATTCCGCCAAGGAAGAAATAGTCAAGCAGTGAGCGAATGGTGAGTGGCGAATAGCGAATGGGAGCATTGCCTGCCGCCGCCTACTACTCGCTACTCGCCATCTCGCTCAAATCGTGAAGCTCTCGTGCGTCGAGGGGTGAAACAGCTCCTCCGGCGCGACCAGCCGCGACGAGAGACCCTGCGCATGGTGATGCCGCAGGAACGTCTCCAGCACCTTGCGGTTGGGAGCGAGCCCATAGGACCAGAAGTCGTCACCCATCAGCTCGCGCGCGGCGCGCAGCTGCTCCTCGACGAACGGCAGCGTCACTTTCGTCGCCGCGGTGTCCTCCAGCGCCTCGAGGCACTTCGCCTTGGATTGCTCGAATGCTTTGAACACCGCCGCCGGCAGCCACGGGTGCTGCTCGACCAGCTCGCGGCGGATACCGGTGACGTGCATGATCGGGAAGATGCCGGTGCGCTTGAAATAGTCCTGCCCGGCGGCGATCGGATCGGGAAACAGCCAGCCGATATTCGAATTTTTCTTGCCAGCCAGTGACGGCACCCGTGGGGCGATGAAGGCGTCGACGTCGCCGCGCTCCAGCAGCTCGGAGATGGTGGTGCCCTCGGGCGCGCTCACCATGCTCACGCCGGCGGGAAGCTTGATGGTGATCTTCTCCGGCCGGCCCGGATCCTCGATCCCGCCCCGCACCCAGATCACGTCCGATGGCTTGATGCCGTGATCGTCCTCTAGGATGATGCGCGCCCACACGCAGGCGGTGAGCTGGTATTCCGGCAGCCCCACCCGCTTGCCCCGCAGGTCGGCGGGCGCCTTGATGCGGTCCCTGCGCACATAGATCGAATTGTGGCGGAACGCGCGCGAGACGAAGGCCGGCACCCCGACATAGGGATTGTTGCGCTCCGCGGTCTTGACCGCAAAGCTCGACATCGACAGCTCGCAGATGTCGAAATCCCCGGTGCGGAAGGCGCGGAAGAAGATCTCCTCCGGCGGCAGGTTCATGAACACGGGATCGACGCCGTCGATCTGGACCGAGCCGTCGATCAGCGGACGCACCCGGTCGTAATTGCCGACCGCCACCGATAATTGGAGTTTCGACATTTCCTCAATCTTTCTGCAAGGTTTGCCGCGGCTAGATAGCCTCGCCAAGGCCATGAGGGCAACCATGAGTGCAGCCTGGGTCCGCGCGCTTCGTCCACGCACCGCCGCCGTGCTGGCTGTGCTGCTCCTGCAATGGCCGGCGCTGGCGGCCACCGACGAGGTTGCCGATTTCCATGCCGCGGTCGTGCAGGCCTCCTCCCAGTACCGTCTCGCCATGACCACGCTCAATACCCGGGGTCGCGAGGAGACCTCGGTCGCGGTCCAGCGCTTCCGGGAGGCCTGGCAGGTCGTCATCGACCGGCACGCAGCAAATCGCCCCGCGCGCTCCGCCGACAGCGACGAGGATGCCGGCATGTTCATGCAGGTCGACGCGCGCATCGTCGGCGCGCTTATTGTCATTGACATCGGCAGCCGCGAAGCGGCGCGCGATGCGCTGGCGCCGATCGCCGACACCCTGTCGCGATTGCGCACGCGATCGGAACCGCCATCGCGATAGCCGCAGCGCCGTGCGTGGGTGCCTGCCCACGCCATAGCTGTTGTCGATTGCGACAAATCTTGATCGCGCATCGGATCGACAGCGTGCGGCGCTTTGCTATAGTCGCCTGCCCTCCAACCGGCCAAAGCCACATGCGCAACGAAGCCGTCCGCTTGCAAGCGATTGCGCCCGATTTCGACGGCATGGCCGCCAAGGCCAAGGAAGCGAGCGAGTTTCTCAAGGCGCTGGCGCACGAAAGCCGCCTGATGATCCTGTGCATCCTGTGCGAGGGCGAGAAGTCGGTGACCGAGATCGAGCATGCGCTCGGATTGCGCCAGCCGACGGTGTCGCAGCAGCTCGCGCGGCTGCGGGCGGACGGCCTGGTCGCGGCGCGGCGCAGCGGCAAGGCCATTCACTACAGCATTGCGAGCGAGAACGCGCGCATCATCGTCGGCGCGGTGCACGAAGTATTTTGCAAGGATGTGAAGGGCTGAGCCAGAGCGCGTCGTAGCGCGCTACAAGGCGTCAGCCGCCGCGATGTCAATCAGGCGCAGCTGCACCCGCTCGGTGCCGTTCCAGCGGTCGATGCACAATGTGCCAGCGGCGTGCACCGCGCGCCCGCGATGTTGCGCCAGCGCCTGACCGAGCTTCTGTCCGGCGGCGCGGAACGCGATGGCGTTGACGATCGAGCCGTCGCCGGCCCGCAGCCGTGCCCGCACGTGCGCCTGCCCCACCTCTTCGGCGTAGACCAGCGTATGGGCGGGAAGCGCGATCACCGGCTCGGGATTGCCGGCGCCAAAGGGGCCCGCGCGCGCGATCGTCGCCACGGTCTCGACGTCGGCGGCAGCGGCGGTGAGCGCGCCGTCGATCAGCAGCGCCTCGTCGCGCCGCGCAGTTTCGACCACGGAGGTCAGCGCATTCTCAAGGTAGGCGCGGAAGCCGGCGAGCGCGTCCTTGCGCAGCGTGATGCCGGCCGCCATGGCGTGGCCGCCGCCCTTGATCAGCAGACCGTCCGTCACTGCCCGGCGCACCACGCGGCCGAGATCGACGCCGGTGATCGAGCGGCCCGAGCCGGTGCCGATGCCGCCGGGCTCGAGCGCGATCGCAAAAGCCGGCCGGCCGTATTTCTCCTTGAGGCGGGCGGCGACCAGCCCGACCACGCCCGGGTGCCAGCCTTCGGCGGCGGTGACCACCACCGCGCCCTTCTCCTCGGCGCCGAGCGCGGCCTGCGCCTCGGCCTCCGCCTGCGCCAGGGTGGCGAGCTCGATCGCCTGGCGCTCGCGGTTGAGCCGGTCGAGCTCGGCGGCGAGGCGCGCGCATTCCGCCGGGTCGTCCTGCAGCAGGAGATCGACGCCGAGCGTGGCGCGGCCGATGCGGCCGCCGGCATTGATGCGCGGCCCGAGCAGGAAGCCGAGATGCCAGGGCTCGGGCGGGCCCCCGAGCCGGGCGACGTCCATCAGCGCGGTCAGCCCGGCGTTCTCGCGCCGGCGCAGCGCGATGAGACCCTTGGCCACGAAGGCGCGGTTGAGCCCCTTGAGCGGAACCACGTCGGCGACGGTGCCCAGCGCCACCAGATCGAGCAGGCCGAGGAGGTCGGGCTCGCGGCGCTCCGACGTCCAGAAACCGCGCGCGCGCAGCACGCGGTTGAGCGCCACGATGGTCATGAACACCAGCCCGACGGCGGCCAAATGGCCGAGTTTCGAAAGGTCGTCGAGGCGGTTGGGATTGACCATGGCGAGCGCGGGAGGCAGTTGCTCATCCGCCAGATGATGGTCGATCACCACCACGTCGAGACCGAGCTTGCCCGCCTGCGCCAGCGGCTCGTGGCTGCTGGTGCCGCAATCGACGGTGACGAGCAGCGTCGCGCCCTGGGCGGCGAGCGCGCGCACCGCCTCCACGTTGGGGCCATAGCCTTCGAACAGGCGATCGGGGATATGGATGATCGGCGCGAGCCCGCATTGGCGCAGGTAGCGCGCCAGCGCGGCCGCCGAGGTCGCGCCGTCGACATCGTAATCGCCGAAGATCGCGACGGTTTCCCCACGCCCGACCGCATCGGCCAGGCGTGCCGCCGCCGCCGGCATGCCGGCGAGCAGGTCGGGATCGGGCATCAGCGCCCGCACCGTCGGGTCGAGAAAGGTTGCGACCTCCTCGACCGCGACCCCACGCCCGGCGAGGATGCGCGCCAAAAGCTCGGGCACGCCATCGTGGCGCTGCGCGATCGCGAGCGCGCGACCGGCGCCCTGCTCGTCGAGCCGGTCGCGCCAGGCACGGCCGCAGACCGAGCGCTCGACGCCGAGGAACAGGCGCCGGGTCGGGCTGGTCGGTATCGTCAGGGCGACGCTCATTTACGCCACGCGCGAATCAGCTTCAAAAAAGCTTGCGATACTGGATGAAGCCCGAGCGCTCCGCCAGCTTGTCGTAGAGCGCGCGGGCATCGGTGTTGGTCTCGTGGGTCAGCCAATAGACCCGGCTGGCGCCGGCCGCGCGCGCCCGCTCCTCCACCGCCCCGATCAGCGCGCGCCCGAGGCCGAGATTGCGCACGCCTTCGGCGACGAACAGGTCCTGCAGATAGCAGTAGTCGCCGACGGTCCAGCACGAGCGGTGGAAAAGATAGTGCACGATGCCGCAAAGCTTGCCGTCCACATAGGCGCCGAGCACGCCCATCGGCTCCGCCGGATCGTGCAGCCGCGCCCAGATCACGGCGGTGGTCGCATCGGAAATCACCACCTTGTAGAAGGCCTGGTAGCCCTTCCACAGCGGCTCCCAGGCGGCGCGCTCGTCCGCGCCGATCGGCCGGATCACGACATCGAGTGCGGCCATGCGGCGACCTGCGCTCACGGCGGTTGTCTGATGCTATCCAGCCGCTTTGGCCCAATTCCGCAAGAATTCTCTCAACCTATCCACTGGCCCGTTGCACGAACCCGAATGCTCTCGGCTTGCCCGCGAAGGCGCCGAGCGGCTCAATCGGTTGACCGAACCCGCGTCTTAGCGGTGTCGGGCCCATCCATTGTCCGCATCTCGCCGGCGCTTCGATGCCTGGCCTACGACGCGCGATTTAGAAAGACCGGCAGCCCCCGCTTGTTAGCGTACATTGGACGGTATCGCTCGGTGTTGTACGTGGTGGCGACATCCAACTTGCGCGGCCCCAGCTTGGGGTCAGGGATGGGTACCAGCTCGTAGCAGCCCTCCACCAGCGCCGACATAAGACCGGTCTTGCCATCCAGGATGGCATCATACGCCATGTTGCCGAAGGTCAAGCCCACAAGCTTGTCGACGAAGTCCGGGTCGCCCGAGCGCAGGTCATAGGTGAGGTCGGACGCCATCGTCTCCTCGCCGGTGCGGCGCTTGATCTCCTCGGCAAGCGACTCGGCCACGCTCGCCTTCTTACGGTGGCCGTATGCGTCAGGTTCGCCGTATTGCTGGATTTCGTAGCCCTCCCACTCGGCGCCCTCGCTGAGCACAATCAGCGCGTAGTTGCTCGGGTTTGCGTGCTTCTCCTCGATCAGCAGCCCAATAAGCTTGTCGAGATTGACCTTGTATTCGGGGATGACACAGCGGGTCGAGGTGACGTACGCGGTGTAGAGGGCTGTAAATCCAGAATCGCGACCGAAGACGCGGAAAATGCCGATCCGCTCGTGCGAGCCGACGGTGGTCCGCTGGCGCTGGATGGCGTCGGTGGCGCGGGTGATCGCCGTCGAGAAGCCGATGCAGTATTCGGTGTTGCGTACGTCGTTATCCATCGTCTTCGGTACAGCAACAACCTTGACGCCAAGTTCGTTGAGCTTAGCCGCGTAGCTGAGCGTGTCGTCACCGCCGACTGCAATAAGGTGCTCGATGCCGAGGGTCGAGAGGTTGGCCAGCACTTGCCCGGAGAGGTCCCAGGTCTTGGAGGCGACACCACCCTTGTTACTCAGGGAGACCGGAAAGTCCTTGCCGGCGAGGTGATCGGGTAGCTTCTTCATTTTGGACGGGTTGGTGCGAGTCGAGTGCAGCACGGTCCCACCGCTCCGGTCGATGGTGCGCGTGTTCTCACGGTCCAAGGCAAAAACGTAGCGGCGCCTGCTGGCCGGATCCTCGAGATTCAGGTGCGTGAGGCCCTCCCAGCCGCGACGGAAACCGACGACCTCGATATCGTCCTCGCTGCTGCGGTAGGTGACGGTTTTTATGACCGAGTTGAGGCCGGGGACGTCGCCGCCACCCGTGAGAATGCCGATGCGCTTGTTCGTCATGACGATCCCTCAACCGCATCCTAACAATGCATGGGTCGAACCGTAGTTTCGTCGTGACCCGCCAGCAGCGCCGCCAAGCCGATGAAGGCGGGGAACGGATGGGTGACCACGTATGTAGGAATATGCGCAAGGTAAGGGCGCAATCGACCCTTGTCCTCGAAGCGCTCCCGAAACGAGCTAGCGCCAAAGGCCGCGCCGAGCTTCGGCACTATGCCTCCGGCCACGTAAATGCCGCCGCGTGCGCCGAGCGTGAGAGCGAGGTTGCCGGCAATC
>JBEVIH010000196.1:0-12565 GCA_040510815.1 Xanthobacteraceae bacterium
CCACCTGGTCGTAGCCGACGGTATGAGCGAGCTTGTCGGAGCGCGAGGCTTCCGCGAGGTCGATGTCGAGCACGAGGTCGAGCTGGAAGGTCTGGCCGACCTTGGCCTCATGCTGCATGACGCCGTGATAGGCGTGCAGCGCAAGGCCGCTGACGAAGACCTTGTCGGTCATCGCGCGCTCCGGATCGCCGCGGCGACGCGCAGCGCCTGCACGGTCTCCGCAACGTCGTGAGTGCGCACGATCGCGGCGCCGTTCGCAACCGCGGCCAGATGCGCGGCGAGCGAGCCGCCGAGCCGCCGGTCCGGCGGCGCGGACGAAATCCTGTCGATGAAGCGCTTGCGCGACGCGCCGATCAGGAGCGGCAGGCCGAAGGATTTCAGTTCACCGAGCCGGGCGATGGCGATGACGCTCTGCTCCGGCGTCTTGCCGAAGCCGATGCCGGGGTCGAGCACGATGCGTTCGCGCGCGATGCCGGCGCCCGCCGCGATCTCGAGCGAGCGGGACAGGAACGCCGTGATGTCGGCCATGATGTCGATCGCGGGATCGGCAGCCTCGCGGTTATGCATGAGCACGACCGGCACCGCCTGATCGGCGACCAGAGGGGCCATGTCGGGGTCGCGCTGCAGGCCCCATACGTCATTGACGATGGTCGCGCCCGCCGCCAGCGCCCACGCCGCGGTCTTCGCCTTGATGGTGTCGATCGACACCGGAACGCCGAGCGCCACCACGGCGGGCAGGACCGGCTCGAGGCGGCGCATTTCCTCCGCCAGCGGGACCGCCACCGCATCGCCATAGGGGCGGGTCGACTCTGCGCCGATGTCGAGGATATCGGCGCCTTCGGCGACCATGCGGCGGGCCCGATCGAGCGCGGCGCCGGAATCGAGAAAGCGGCCGCCGTCGGAAAAGGAATCCGGTGTGACGTTGAGCACCCCCATCACCACCGGCCGGCCAAGCGCCAGCAGGCCGGCGAGCAGGCTTGCTGCCGTAGCGCGGTCGGAATTTGCGCGGGTGGGGCGGGCGAGCGTCATGCCCGTGGCTTTGCGCCGGTCACAGGAGGGGTGTCAAGCGGCGGCCCGGGCCCGGAGCGGCCAGGTCGATGCCCACATGCAGCGACAGGTGGAGGCTCAGCGGTAGGTGATCTTCAGCGGCAGCTTCTTGGCATGCTCGATCCAGCGCGTCACCAGATGCACCGGCGGCAGGAAGCGGACCAGCTTTCGCTTCTTGTTGAGTTCGGCAATCGCTTTGGCGAGCTTCTCGGGATTGCGATATTTCAGCTCTTTCACGGTATCGACGCCCACCGCCGGCAGGATCGCCGCGTATTCCTTGCCCATGCCTTTGATCCGCATGCGGTCGGCGCAGTTGGCAAGGCATAACAGGCGTTTCGGCGGGATGCCGGTGTCTTCCGAGAGCTGCTGCCGTCCCTTTGGATCCTTGGCCGCTTCGAGCAGGCGCTCGGACGTTCTGATCCTGAACGCCCTCAGCCGCTTGGCCTCGTCCGCATCGGTTCCGATGTCGGCGATGGGGTACGACGACATTCAATTCTCCTCGCGCCCGGCAGGATCGCCGCCGAGCGTCAGACCAACCGACCGGGGACCGCGCCGACGCTATCGCCGACTGCGTTCTCCCCGGCCATGTGACTTGCGTAGCCGAACGTTTTGCGGCCGACCGTTGGAACCTCGCGCACGCTCGGTCCCGCCGCCGTCATGCGAATGCCGGTGGCCGTGCCGGTGGAATCGGGATTCGTTTGTGCCTTCTGCGTTGCCGCGGACACGCGGCGCCGGTCGCGCCGGAATGGCAGAATGATGCCGACGGCCTTTTCCGCGGCCGTCCGGTCGACGCCAATAGTGGCGACGAGACGTCCGATCAGTTTGTGCATCTGCCCCTCGCCAGCCCCGCACTCGCGGCAGGTTAACCATATAATGTCCGGCGCCGACTGAGAAAACAACGGTGGCGGAGTACGAAAGTGACGATGCGTTGCATTCGTGCATCAGGTCGCACTGGCTTGCACTCGACGGCTGCGAGTGGTGCGTTCCTGCAAATGCGCGACGATGTGGTTGTGATCGGCAGCAACAATGCGCGGAACTTCGTGATCGGCTGCGGCGTCGGCGAGTGAACGGGGCGTATCGAAGTTCGTGTCAGAGAGTGCCGCAAGGTCACACGAACTTCGGAAACGGGACACCAGCGGCCGTTGACCGAGGAAGCGAGAGGGCCAAAAATGAACGCAAAGCTATCTCCCGCAAAAGGAAACGATCGATGTCAGAGGTCGACAAGGACGGCACCATCTTCGTGGGCAAGGGTACCAAGCCGGAAGTCTTGACCCTGGCGCTCGCCAACCGCCACGGCCTGGTGACCGGCGCTACCGGCACCGGCAAGACCGTCACGCTGCAGGTTTTGGCCGAGGGCTTGTCCCGCGCCGGCGTTTCGGTGTTCGCCGCCGACGTCAAGGGCGATCTTTCCGGCATTTCCGAGCCCGGTGAGGCCAAGGAGGCGTTCGTCACGCGCGCCAAGAGCCTCGGCTTCGACTATGAGGCCGACCAGTTCCCGGTGGTGTTCTGGGACCTGTTCGGGGAGCAGGGGCACCCGATCCGCGCCACCATCTCGGAGATGGGGCCGCTGCTGCTGTCGCGCCTCCTGGACCTCAACGAGGTCCAGGAAGGGGTGCTCAACATCTGCTTCCGCGTCGCCGACGAGCAGGGGCTGCTGCTGCTCGACCTCAAGGATTTGCGCGCCATGCTCGGCTTTATCGCCGACCACGCGGCCGAGCTCACCACCCAATACGGTAACGTGTCGAAGCAGACCATCGGCACGATCCAGCGCCAACTGCTGGTACTGGAGAACCAGGGCGGCGCCAAGTTCTTCAGCGAGCCGGCGCTGGCGCTGAAGGATTTCATCCGCACCGATCGCGACGGCCGCGGCACGGTCAATATCCTGGCCGCCGACAAGCTGATGGAGAATCCTCGGCTCTACGCCACCTTTCTGTTGTGGCTGTTGTCCGAGCTGTTCGAGGAGCTCCCCGAGATCGGCGACCAGCCCAAGCCGAAGCTGTGCTTCTTCTTCGACGAGGCGCATCTCCTGTTCAACGACGCGCCCAAGGCGCTGCTCGACAAGATCGAGCAGGTCGTCCGCCTGATCCGGTCGAAAGGCGTCGGCGTCTACTTCGTGACCCAGAACCCGCTCGACGTGCCGGACAAGGTGCTCGCCCAGCTCGGCAACCGCGTCCAGCACGCGTTGCGCGCCTTCACCCCGCGCGACCAGAAGGCGGTGAGGGCGGCGGCGGAGACGTTCCGTCCCAATCCCAAGCTCGACACCACCAAGGTGATCATGGAGCTCGGCAAGGGCGAGGCGCTGGTCTCCTTCCTCGAAGGCAACGGCACGCCGTCGATGGTCGAGCGCGTCATGATCCGACCCCCCTCGGCGCGCCTCGGCCCGATCACGCCGGAGGAGCGCAAGGCGCTGATCGGCAAGAGCCCGGTCAAGGGCAAATACGATCAGGAGGTCGATTCCGAATCCGCCTATGAGGTGTTGCAGAAGCGCGTGCAGTCGGGCACCGCGGCTGGACCGATCACCGCACCGAACGCGCCGGGAGCGCCGGGCGGACCCGCGGAAGCGTCATCGACTGGCGGCTTCGGCCAAGTCTTGGGCGGCATCGGCGCCGTGCTGGGCGGCATCTTCGGGACCAGCCGGCCGCGCGGTACCCGCCTATCCACCGGCCAGCTGGTCGCCCGCGAGGTCACCCGTTCGGTCACCAACCGGGTTGCGGGCCAGGTCGCCGCCGACATCGGCAAATCGATCGGCGGCAAGACCGGCAGCTCGATCGGCCGCGCCATCGTGCGCGGCACGATGGGCGGGATGCTGCGGCGCTGAACGGTCCGCCTGGGGATAGGACATGGATGTGGGGGCAGCGAAGCCGCCGACCCGAGACGACCTTTTGGAGCGGGCGCGCGGCCTGATCCCCGCGCTGCGCGACCGGGCGCTGCAAACCGAGCGCGATCGCGTCATCCCGCCCGAAACCCATCGGGCCTTCCACGAGGCCGGCTTCTACAAGTTGTTTCGGCCCGCCCGCCACGGCGGCTACGAGATGTCGATCGCCATGCTGGTCGAGGTCGCCGGCGAGCTCGGCCGCGGCTGCGGCTCGAGCGCCTGGATCTTCACCAATCTGGCGGTGCAGAACTGGATCATCGGCATGCACCACCCGCAGGCCCAGGACGACGTCTGGGGCAGCAACCCGGACGCGCTATGCGCCTCGTCCTTCCCGACCCAGGGCGGCAGCGGACGGTATGTCGACGGCGGGATCGTGCTCAACGGCCTGTGGAGCTTCGCCAGCGGCATCGACTTCGTCGACTGGGAGAACCTCCAGGTCTTCATCCCCAAAGAGGGTGCGCCGCCCGACCACCGCTTCGTGCTGGTGCCGAAGCAGGATTTCACCATCAAGGACGACTGGTTCGTCAACGGGCTCTGCGGCACCGGCAGCAAGTCGATCGAATTCAAGGACGTGTTCGTCCCGGAGCACCGGGTGCTCAACACCCAGCTCATCGGCGGCGGTCCGTCGCCCGGCAGCGCGGTCAATCCGGGTCCGCTCTACAAGGTGCCGCCATTCTCGGTCGGCACCAAGGTGTTCTCCGGGGTTTGTCTCGGCCTCGCGCGCGGCGCCTTCGACATGATCGTCGAGGAAATGAGCACGCGGCTCTCGGTCGGCCGCGTGAAGATGGCCGAGCTTCCGACGGTACAGGTCCGCGTCGCCGAAGCCTCCGCCGAGATCGACGCCGCCGAAGCGTTGTTGCTCAAGGACTGCGAGGACGCGATGCGGATCGGCGCCAGCGGCGAAAAGCCGCCGCTGTTGCAGCGCGCGCGCTGGCGGCTGAATAATGCGTACGCCGGCCAGCTCTGCCTGCGTGCGATTGAACGGCTGCATCCGCTCATCGGCGCCCGTGGTCTCAGGGAGGATAGCCTGTTCCTGCTGGCCTGGCGTGACATCCACGCCGCCGTCTCGCAAATCACCATGGCCTGGGACGTCCAGGCGGTGAATGGCGGCCGGGTCCAATTCGGATTGCCCGCGCAGGATCCGCGGCTCTGACCGCCTTGCCGTCGTTTCGCCAAGTACCTTATTGAAGGGATATGCATCCGTGCCCGTGAGCCGCGTCCACGGCGCCCCAAGGGAACCCCATAATGACTCCGACCCAAGCCCTTCCCGCCGTCCTCGACAAGATCGACGCCGATCTCGACCGCAGCCTGGAGCGGCTGTTCGACTTCTTGAAGATCCAGTCGATCTCGACCGATCCCGCCTACAAGGACCAATGCAAGGTGGCGGCCGAGTACGTCGCCAAGGATCTTGCAGGGATCGGCTTCGACACCAGTGTGCGCCCCACCGACGGCCATCCGATCGTGGTGGGCAAGGGCGGCGCGCGAGCCAACGGCAAAGCCCCGCGCGTGCTCTTCTACGGCCACTACGACGTGCAGCCGGTCGATCCGCTCGACATGTGGGAGGCGCCGCCGTTTGCGCCGCGGATTGCGACCTTGCCGGACGGGCGAAAGATCATCGTCGCGCGCGGCGCCTGCGACGACAAGGGCCAGGTGATGACCTTCGTCGAGGCGTGCCGGGCGTTCAAGGCGGTCACCGGCAGCCTGCCGCTGCCGATCACCATGATGATCGAAGGCGAGGAGGAGTGCGGCTCGAACCATCTGTTCGGCTTCGTGAAGACCAATGCCGACGAGTTCAAGCTCGATCTGGCGCTGGTCTGCGACACCAGCATGTGGGACCCGGCGACGCCGATGGTGACCACCTCGCTGCGCGGGCTGGTCTACGAGGAGGTGCGGCTCACCTGCGCCGACCGGGATCTGCATTCCGGCTTGTTCGGCGGCGCCGCGCAAAACCCGCTGCGGGTGCTGGCGCGCATTCTGGCGGCGATGCACGACGACAACGGCCGCGTCACCATCCCGGGCTTCTACGACGGGGTGAAGGAGCTGCCGGCCGACATCAAGGCCGACCTGCAGGGCCTCAACCTCTCGCCCGAGGAGTTTCTGGGCAGCGTCGGGCTGAGCGTGCCGGCGGGCGAGAAGGACCACATGGTGATCGAGCAGATCGCCACCCGCCCGACCGCCGAGATCAACGGCATGATCGGCGGCTATACCGGGGAGGGGGCGAAGACCGTGATCCCCGGCCAGGCCACCGCCAAGGTATCGTTCCGGCTGGTCGGTGCGCAGGACCCGAAGAAAATCCGCGACGCCTTCCATGCCTTCGTACGGGCGCGGCTGCCGGCCGACGCCAAGGCAGAGTTCAAGAGTTTCGCCAGTGCGCCGGCGACCGAGCTGCCGTTCGACAATCCGGCGCTGGCCAAGACCCGCGCCGCACTTGCCGCCGAATGGGGCCGCAAAGCGGTGACGGTGGGCGAGGGCGGATCGATCCCGATCGTCGGCGACTTCAAGCGCGTGCTCGGCATGGACACGATCATGGTCGGCTTCGCGCTCGACGACGACCGGGTGCATTCGCCGAACGAGAAGTACGACCTCACGTCCTTCCACAAGGGCACGCGCAGCTGGGCACGGATTCTGGCGGCGCTGGCGGCATAAGGAGGACAAATTGGCGGCAGAAACGGCGCCTGACGCAGCCTGATCGCCATACCAGGAACCAGCAGCCATTGCCGTGAGTTATCGTTCAGTACAATGGAGGCTCAGATGGTCGCACCAGTCATGATCAAGGAACATATGGAAGTGATTGGTTCCGACGGCGTCCACGTGGGCACCGTCGACCACATGGAAGGCGCCGACCAGGTTAAGCTGACGAAAACCGACGAAGACGCCGGTGACGAGCATCATTTCATTCCGCTTGCCTGGGTCGATCACGTCGATTCGAAGGTCCACCTCAAGCAGTCGGGCGCCGAGGCCAGGGCGCGCTGGAAGACCCACTGACGAACGCGCTCGTTGGGATTGTCAGCGGGGCGGCTTGGGCGGTGAAGGGTCGAACTCGCTCGCGGGCCCAGCCGGGTTGGCGGCGTAGAACGGGCTCGCGTAGTACTGAGCGAGCGCGTAGCGCACGAGCACGCCGATCGCCGCCGCCAGCGGCACCGCGATCAACAGGCCGACGAAGCCGAACAGGTAGCCGAAGGCGAACAGCGCGAACAACAGCCAGACCGGACTGAGGTTCACGCGCCGGCCGACGAAGTAGGGCGACAGCACATAGTCCGCGACCGACTGGCCGACGAAGAAGATCGCCGGAACGGCGATGATCAATCCCCAGTTCGGCCAGAACTGCACGACCGCGATGCAGGTCGAGACCAGCAGCCCGGTCAGCGAGCCGAGATAAGGAACGAAGCTGAGGAATCCCACGGCCAGCCCGATCATGGCGCCGTGGTTGAGACCTATCAGCCACAGCGTCGTCGCATAGAACACCCCGAGGATCAGGCAGATCGCGCTCTGGCCGCGCACGAATCCCCCGATCGTGTCGTCGATCTCGCGCGCCAGCGCCCGCACGGTATCGCGGCGCGCCGGCGGCACCCAGTTGTCGACCACCGCGATCATCTTCTTCCAATCGTAGATCAGATAGCAGGCGACGATCGGGGTTACGATCGCCAGCGAGAACACCGAGATCAGCGCCTGGCCGCCCGACCACACCGAGCGCAGGAAGGTAGCAAGCCAACCCGCCGCCAGAGTAGTGAGCTCGCCGATCGATTTCTCGGCGTGGCCCAGCCCTTCGCCGATGATCTTGCTCAGCCAGGGCCGGCTCGGGTCGGTCGCGAACGACTGCAACTGGCCGACATAACGCGGAAGATGCTCGATGAAATAGGCGAGCTCCCTGACGATGATCGGAGCCATCAGGATCGCCAACGCGACAACGGCGACGATGAACAGCGCGACGATGACCAGCGTCGCCAGCAGCCGGTTCATGCCCAGCCGTTCGAGCCGGGTCGCCAAGGGGTCGAGCAGATAGGCCAGCACCATGCCGGCGACGAACGGCAGCAGGATTTCGCGCAGCAGCACGACCGCCGCGACGAGGGCGGCGAGCATCGTGATCCAGAACGCGATCGGCCGTGCAGGGTGCATGGGCCGGCAGTGTGACCGGCAGGACCTTCACGAGTCAAAGCAGATATGCGGCGTCACCGCCGCCGGCGCAGCCTTATCCGGCCGTCACAGCGCCTTGTAGGTCCGCTCGTCGTAGAGCGCGCCGCTCATCGGTGTGAGCTGGTCGCGGAATTTCCGGGTGTGCGGCGCCGTGATGTGGTCGTCATACGCCTTCTGGTTTTTCCAGGTCTCCACCACCGAGAAATGGTTCGGCCGGTTGCCCTGCTGGAACACCTCGAAGCGCACCCCGCCGCCTTCCTTGCGGCTGTCCGCGACCAGCGTCTTGAGCGCGGCGATGCATTCGTCCTTGCGCGGCGGCGGGACGTCCACATGCGTGACCACGTAGATCGCGCCGCGCGGGGCGTTGGCGGCGGCGCCGGCGATCTCCATGCCGTTGTGCACGCGGTCGTCGATCGCGCTGATCAGGTGCGGCTTGATGTTCTCGCGAAAGTTCCTGGTGTGGGCGGCGGCGACATGAGCGTCGTAGGCCTTCTGGTCCTTCCAGATCGACACGATCGCGAACTGGTTGGACGGCGCGGTGCGCTGCAGGATCTCGAACCGCGTGTTGCCCTCGTCCTTGCGGCTCGCCGTGGCGAGCTGTCGCAACATGCCGGCGACCGTGCCGCGTGCGGCCGGCGTCACGTCGATGTAGCTCACGATGTAGACGGTGGCGTCCTGCGAGTGCGCGGTCGACATCGAAACGATCGGCGTCAATACCATGGCGAGCAAGATCGGAAGCACAAGGCGCATGGTCACTCCCCCAATATCTGGTTGCTTTTGGGCGATAGTAACGATCCGGCCTCCGGGCCGTCAACGCGGAGGCATCAGCGAGCCATCGTCATGAGCCCGTGGAGGTCGGCGAGCACCGCATTGGGCGGTGTCCCGTATTCCTCCGGCATGTTCGCTCGATTGACCCAGACGGTGCGGAAGCCGAACGCCGCCGCTCCCATGACGTCCCAGCGGTTCGATGAGACGAAGACGACGTCCGCGGGCGCAAGCTTGAAATGCTCGGTGACGAGCCCATAGACCTCGGGCCGCGGCTTGTAGATGCGGATCGCGTCGACCGAGAGAACGGCGTCGAGGTCGCCGCCGATCTTGGCCGCCTCGACCGCGGCGGCGAGCATTTTGGGCGAGCCGTTCGACAAGATTGCGGTCGCTTCGCCGCGGCGCTTGAGCTCGCGCAACACCGCGCGTGCGTCGGGAAAAGTGTCGAGCGTGAGATAGGCGTCGAGCAATCTGGGCTTGAGCGCCTTGTCGACCGAGGGGACGCGCGCGAAGGCAAAATCGAGCGCGCGCTCGGTCAGCGCCCAGAAATCGACATAGCGGCCGGCCAGCGTCAGCGTCCAGGTATATTCCAGCTGCTTGCCCCGCCAAACCTCCGAGAAGCGGTCGGCGTCGGGCCCGGCCGCGGCGCGGTGCCTGCCGATCGCCGCATGCACGTCGAACAGCGTCCCATAGGCGTCGAACACGAAGGCGCGGGGCATGGCGGACTCCTTCTCGCGTCAAAAGCTATACTATGCGGCGGAAGATCACGATGCAGTGGAGTTGCGGATGCCAACCAGCAGCGGCTGGTCAAAGACCTGGACATTCTTCGAGGGCGATTGGCACGAAGGCAATCTGCCGATCATGGGCGTGCGCAGCCATGCCAGCTGGCTCGGCTCCATGGTGTTCGACGGCGCGCGCGCCTTCGAGGGCGTCGTGCCCGACATCGACTTGCATTGCACGCGCGTCAACGCGTCGGCCAAGACCATGGCGCTCAAGCCCATCGTTTCGGTCGAGCAGTGGGTCGGCTTGGTGCGGGACGGGATGCGGCGCTTCGAGCCCGACACGACGCTCTACATCCGGCCGATGTATTGGGCGGAGCGGGCGGGTCCGCAGGCGATGCCGCCAGACCCTGAGTCCACGCGCTGGTGTCTCACGCTCTACGAGGCGCCTATGCGCAAGCCCGATGGGTTCGCGGTCACGCTATCGCCGTTCCGGCGGCCGACGCTCGATACCGCGCCGGTCGACGCCAAGGCCGGCTGCCTCTATCCGAACAACGCGCGCGCCATGCTCGAGGCGCGCTCGCGCGGCTTCGACAACTGCGTCGTGTGCGACATGCTGGGCAATGTCGCCGAGTTCGCCAATTCGAACGCCTTCATCGTGAAGGAGGGCGTCATCTTCACGCCGATGCCGAACGGCACCTTCCTCAACGGCATCACGCGCCAGCGGGTGATCGAGCTCCTGCGCGCACAAGGCGTCACGGTGATCGAGACCACGCTGCGCTATCGGGATTTCGAGACCGCGGACGAAATCTTCGCAACCGGCAATGCATCCAAGGTCCTGCCGGTCACCCGCATCGGCGAGCGCTCGCTGCAGCCGGGGCCGATGTTCCGCAAGGCACGCGCGCTCTATTGGGAGTTTGCGCACGCCTGACGCCGAACGGCGATCAGAGCCCGGGTTGCGTGAGCAGGGTCTCGAACGACTTTCCGCGGATGTCGTAGAGGCGCGCATAGACCACGCCGTCGCGCTCGACCTCGGCCAGCACCGGCGCGTCGAGCTTGGCGCAATAGAAGACGCCGAGCATCATCGCGAAGTCGGCGCCCTGCGGGTCCCAGGTGGTCTCGAAATCCGGTCCCAGCTCGACCTGCGGGGAGCGATGCGGGCCGCAGACCGCGATCTTCCAGCGGCGGCCGGCGGGCTTGCTCTCGTGACGTTCGGCGAGCTTGGCCAGCAGGGCCTGCGAGGCCTGCTTGAAGGCGAGCCCCCAGTAATCGAGCATGTAGCGGTCGTGCGCGCGCTTGACGCCGCCCGCCAGCCAGTTGAAGTGGGTGTATTCGTAGGGGTGTAGCCGCGCCATGCCGATCAGCGGCAAGGCGATGCCGGCGATGAAGATCGCGGCAGCGACGAGCGGGGCAAAGCGAAATTGCCGCGCCAGCGCCGCGGTGAGCCAGGTGCCGGCAAGGCCGCCGAGCACGGCGAGCGGCGGCAGCACGAACACGAAATGCCGGATGCCGTTGTACATCGCCGGCCGCAACGCGATCGTGACTGCGAGCGGGAGCAACGCGGCGAGCGCGACCAGGAGCAGGACCGCGCGCCGGTTCGCCGCGATGTCGCGCCGCAACGCCGCGATCAGCGCGCCCGCGGCACCGCCGAAGCCGAGCACGAGGAAGATTTCCGGCAGCTTGAGCGCCAACAGCGTCGGCACATAGCTGCGCGGCATATCGGGGACGGGGATCAGCACGCCGCCGAACAGCTCCTCCCACGGCTCCTCGAAGAAGCGCGAGAAATATTCGACCGCGCGGAACGGATTGCGCGGATCGGCCACCGACCAGGGCCAGACCAGCGCCATCACCGCATAGGCGAGCAGCATGGCGGGTACGAGCGACAGCACGAAGCGCCCGCAGCGCTTGCCGGCCGGCGCGAGACCGACGGCGCGCACCTCGATCGCAGCCATGAGCGCAAGCGCTGCCAGAGCCTCGATCGCGCCGAACGCCCCCATAACGCGGGATCCGAACGACAGGCCGAAGCCGATGCCGACCAGGGCGCCGGTGCCGATCGACACCCGCGGATATTCTTCGAATGCGCGCACCAGGCCGAGCAGGAAAATCGCCATCGCGACCGCGAACGGCGAATCCTTGGGATTCATGAACATGTGGCCGTAAAAGAGCGGGCAGGTCGCGAGCAGGATGAGCGCGATCAGCCCGGCCGGCGGTCCGCCGATGCGGCGGCCGGCCCGCCAGGTGACGAACAATCCGAGCACGCCGACCACCGCGCCGAGCAGCCGGCGGGTCTCGAACACCGTGAACGGCAGCGTCTTGGCGGCAAGGGCGGCGAGCAGGTCGAAGCCGCCGCCGTACCTGTAGAGGTTGATCCACGACAGCGCGCGCTGGTCGGCGAAGCCCGAGGCATAGAACGCCACCAGCAGGTCGCCATATTCGGAATGAGCGTAGTCGTCCCAACTCAGTCCGTAGTCGCGGAAGGTGACGAGCGCGACCACCGCGACAATGCCGAGCACCGCGACCGCAAGCCCGTCGAAGACGCGGGTTCTGGTCAGTTCTCCTGAAGCGAGGGCGGGAATCGGCGCTGCGAGGGCCACGGGTCTCAGCTTTTGCTTGGCGGGGGTTCTCGCCCACTATGGCGCAGCGCAGCGTCGAGCATTGCGGCGCGCAGTTACTTCATCGCGGCGTCGTACATCTTGGCCACGTATTCCCAATTGACCAGATGATCCGTGAACGCCTTGAGATAGTCCGGCCGCCGGTTGCGATAGTCGATGTAGTAGGAATGCTCCCACACGTCGCAGCCGAGGATCGGCTTGCCGCCGTGCACCAGCGGGTTCTCGCCGTTGGGGGTCTTGGTGACGGCGATCTTGCCGTCCTTGACGGTGAGCCAGGACCAGCCGGAGCCGAACTGGGCCACGCCGGCCTGGATGAAGTCCTCTTTCATCTTCGCCACCGAGCCGAGATCGGTGATGATCTTTTTCTCGAGGTTGCCGGGTAGCTTGTCGCCGCCGCCGTTGGGCTTCATCCA
>JBEVIH010000197.1:0-12193 GCA_040510815.1 Xanthobacteraceae bacterium
GCCGCGACGCCGAGGCTCCAGGCGGTGACGGCGACGATGCCGCCGCCCAAGCCGGCCAGCATCGCCAAGATCGAGTAGCGCGCGCGCATCGAAGCCCTCCGCTCCCGTCCGACTCGAAAATGGTGCCACGGAGCCACGTCGGGGAAAAGTGGGTGTTCCGCCGTTTCGGGATTGCCCAGGCTAGAGCGGGATGACTTTTCTTCGAATCGCCATCCCACTCTAGCTCTTTGGTGGAGCATGATCTTTTCCGAAAACCGGTGTCCACTTTTCGGGATCATGCTCTAGGAAATCACAATCGCAGGGCGGCCTCGGGCGGGGTGAATTTGAGCTTGAGCGCCTCGGCGACCGCGCGGCAGGTGACCTTGCCCTCGTGCACGTTGAGCCCGTTGCGCAGGTGGGGATCCTCGCCGAGCGCGCGGCGCAGGCCCTTGTCGGCGAGCGCCAGCACGAACGGCAGGGTGACGTTGTTGAGCGCGAAGGTCGAGGTGCGGGCGACCGCGCCCGGCATGTTGGTCACGCAATAATGCACCACCTCGTCGACCAGGTAGGTCGGGTTGGAATGGGTGGTCGGACGCGACGTCTCGGCGCAGCCGCCCTGGTCGATGGCGATGTCGACGATCACCGAGCCGGGCTTCATCGCCTTGACGGTCGCGGCGCTGATCAGCTTGGGCGCCGCCGCGCCCGGCAGCAGCACCGAGCCGACCACCAGATCGGCGCGCCGGCACAGCGCCTCGATGGCGTCGCGGGTTGAGAACACGGTGCGCACGCCGGCGCCGAACTGATTGGCGAGCCGCCGCAGCACCTCCGGGTTGCGGTCGATGACGGTGACGGTGGCGCCCATCCCGGCGCTGATGAAGGCGGCGTTGCTGCCGGCGACGCCGCCGCCGAGGATGACCACGTCGGCCGGCGGCACGCCCGGCACGCCGCCCAGCAGCACGCCGCGCCCGCCGTTCTCCTTCTCCAGGCAGCGCGCGCCGACATGGGGCGCCATGCGGCCGGCGACCTCCGACATCGGGGTGAGCAGCGGCAAGGTGCCGTGCGGGCTGGTCACCGTCTCGTAGGCGATCGCGGAGACGCCCGCCGCCATCAGATCCTCGGTCTGCGCCCGGTCGGGCGCGAGATGCAGATAGGTGAACAGGATCTGGCCGGCGCGGAGCTTCTTGCGCTCGGCCGGCAGCGGCTCCTTGACCTTGACGATCAATTCGGCGCGGGCATAGACCGCGGCGGCATCGGCGACGATCTCGGCGCCGGCGGCCGCATAGTCGGCGTCGGGCAGGCCGGCGCCCAGCCCGGCATTGCGCTCCACCAGCACCTGATGGTTCTTGGCGGTGAGCTCGCGCACCGTCGAGGGCACCAGACCGACGCGGTATTCGTTGTCCTTGATCTCCTTGGGGACGCCGACCAGCATCTTAGCCGTCGAGCTTTTCGGTCGACACGATCTCGATGCCGAAGCCGGCGAGCCCGACATAGGTGAGCTTGCGGGCGGTCAGCAGCCGGATCGACGAGATGCCGAGGTCCTTGAGGATCTGGGCGCCGAGCCCGACCTCGCGCCACTGCCGCGAGCGCGCCACCTCGGAGCCGGTCGAGCCGGCTTGCGGAATCTCGTGCGTCGGCACGCCGGCGGCGCCGTCGCGCAGGAACACCAGCACGCCGCGCCCTTCCGCCTTGAACCGCTCGAGCGAGGTGTGCACCGGATTGGCGCCGCCGAACACGTCGCGGATGATGTCGGCGCGGTGCAGCCGCGCCAGCACGTCCTTGCCGTCGCCGATGCGGCCGTAGACGAAGGCCATGTGCTGGATGGCGTCGAACGGCGTCACATAGGCGTAGCCCGCGAGCGTGCCGATCTTGCTCTGCACCGGGAACTCGCCGATCCGCTTGACCAGCTTGTCGCGCACCTGCCGGAAGGCGATCAGGTCGGCGATCGAGATCCGCTTGAGCTGGTGGCGCTCGGCGAAGGCGGCGACGCTCGAGCCGCGCATCACGGTGCCGTCGTCGTTCATCAATTCGGCGAGCACGCCGACCGGCGGCAGCTCGGCGAGGCGGCAGAGGTCGATGCACGCCTCGGTATGGCCGGAGCGCATCAGCACGCCGCCGTCCTTGGCGACCAGCGGGAAGACGTGGCCCGGGCGCACGAAGTCGGCGGCGCCGTTGTTGCCGTTGGCGAGCGCGCGCACGGTGTTGGTGCGCTCCTCGGCGGAGATGCCGGTGGTCAGGCCGTGGCGGACGTCGACCGACACGGTGAAGGCGGTGCCGAGCGGGGCGTCGTTGGCCGCCACCATCGGGTCGAGGTGCAGCCGCTTGGCCTCGGCGGCGGAGAGCGGCGCGCAGACGATGCCCGAGGTGTTGCGGATGATGAAGGCCATCTTCTCGGGCGTGCAGAGCGAGGCGGCGACGAACAGATCGCCTTCGTTCTCGCGGTCGTCGTCGTCGGTGACGACCACGATCTCGCCTTTGGCAAAGGCGGCGACCACGGCTTCGACGCGCTGATGATCGTCGGTCACTTTTTTCGCCTTCCTCAGCTCTTGCGCGCGAACGGCCAGGCGGGCGGCTCGCCGACCTGCCCGCGGTGACGCAGATAATGGTCGGCGATCACGCATGCCACCATGGCCTCGCCGATCGGCACCGCGCGGATGCCGACGCAAGGATCATGGCGGCCCTTGGTGGAGATCTCGGTCTCGGCGCCGTAGCGGTCGACGGTGCGGCGCGGGGTCAGGATCGACGAGGTCGGCTTGACCGCGAACCGGCAGACGATCGGCTGCCCGGTCGAGATTCCGCCCAGGATGCCGCCGGCGTGGTTCGAGAGGAACACCGGCCCGCCGTCGTTGCCGATGCGGATCTCGTCGGAATTCTCCTCGCCGGTGAGCGCCGCCGCGCCCATGCCGGCGCCGATCTCGACGCCCTTGACCGCGTTGATACCCATCAGCGCGGCGGCGAGATCGCCGTCGAGCTTGCCGTAGATCGGCGCGCCGAGCCCGGCGGGGACGCCGTCCGCCACCACCTCGATGACGGCGCCGACCGACGAGCCGCGCTTGCGGATGTCGTCGAGGTAGCCCTCGAGGAATCGCGCGCGCTCGGCATCCGGACAGAAGAACGGATTGCGCTCGACCTCGTCCCAGTTCCAGCGCGCGCGGTCGATCTTATGCTCGCCCATCTGGACGAGCGCGCCGCGCACGCTCATGCCGGGCACGATCTTGCGCGCGATCGCGCCGGCGGCGACCCGCATCGCGGTCTCGCGCGCCGACTGGCGGCCGCCGCCGCGATAGTCGCGCAGGCCGTATTTGACGTCGTAGGTGAAGTCGGCGTGGCCGGGCCGGTACTTGTCCTTGATGTCGGAATAGTCCTTGGAGCGCGGGTCGACGTTTTCGATGACCAGCGCGATCGGAGTCCCGGTCGTCACCTGGGCGCCGGTCGCCTCGTCGACGAACACGCCCGATAAGATTTTTACTTCGTCGGGCTCGCGCCGCTGCGTGGTGAAGCGCGACTGGCCCGGCCGCCGCTTGTCGAGATAGGGCTGGATGTCGGCCGCGGTCAGCGGGATGCGCGGCGGGCAGCCGTCGACCACGCAGCCGATCGCGGCGCCATGGCTTTCGCCGAAGGTCGTGACCCGGAACATATGGCCGAAGGTATTGAACGACATCGGATTCCACCGGTTGCGGGTGTGGTAGCCCGCAGGTCGGCGCGGGTCAAATCGCCGACAATGCGGCCGACAACGGGGGCCGACCGCCCGAAATCCACCGTGCTACGCGGCCGCGGGAATGAATGTGATGCGCCCTTGTTTCCCGGCTTTCTTATGGGGCTTCACGACGATTTCGACATCCCGGTCGAACGCAGTCAGAAACTCCATGAGGCGATCCACTGAGTATTCCCGAAAGTGACCTTTGAACATCCGCGACACTTCGGGCTGGCTGATGCCCATGCGCCTTGCAGCTCGCGTCTGGGTCAACTTGCGCTGCTTCGTCAGGCGATAAATCTCAGCCACGATCTGGGCCTTGAGGTAGTGGGCATCCGCCTCAGCCAAGCCGAGATCGGCAAAAATATTGTCACTTCCCAACTCAACCTGAATTTTCTTGCTCATCGTTTGCTCTCCCGTCCATATCGCAATGCATAGTCCTGTTCGGCGTCTCGCAGCCTTCGCCTGATCAGGTCGATGTCGCTCCGAGGCGTCCTGATGCCGCGCCGCGACTTTTTCTTGAAGGCATGCAAGACATAGACGGCTTCGCGAAGACGCACCGTATAGACGGCGCGATAAGTATCGCCGTCAAAGTCCTCGACCAACTCCACTACTCCGCTGCCGAGACCTTTCATGAGCTTGGCCGAGATCGGGTTTTGCCCCGTCTGCGCGAGAAACAATGCGAAGCCAAACTCGTCCTGGACGCGCGCCGGAAACTGCATGTAGTCGCGCTTACTGGATCCGATCCATAACAGCGGACGAAGCGGGCGCGCGAACTTCATCGATTTGTACTATGAGTAAAAACTCATAACAAGTCAACATGCCAAGTCCTTCAACCGTACCGCGCCAATTGGTTGCCGGCGAACACGTAGACCACGCCCTGATCGATGGAATAATGCGTGGCGTCCTCGGGCGCCGCGATGGCGAGATGCGCGATCAGAGCGCGCGCGGTGCCGCCATGGGCCGCGACCACGGTGTCGGCGGCAAGCGTATCGTGCCAGGCGCGCAGGCGCAGCGTGAGCTGCGCATAGCTTTCCCCGCCGGGCGGCAGGAATCCCCACTTGTCGGATTCGCGCCGGGCCACCACGTCCGGGTCGCGCGCCAGGACGTCCTCATAGGTCAGGCCCTCCCATTCGCCGAACGCGATTTCCGCAAGCCGCGCGTCGACCCGATAGCGGTCCGGCTCCAAGCCGAGCGCTGCGCGCATCAATTCCATGGTCTCGCGCGCCCGGATGAGCGGGCTCGACACGTAGTCGCAGGAATCGGGCGCGCGGCCATCGCGCACGAACAAGTCATGCAGGATCTCGCCGCAGCGCAGCGCCTGCGCGCGGCCGTCCCGGTTGAGCGGCACGTCGCGGCGGCCCTGCAGCCGCTGCTCGACGTTCCAGTCGGTCAGGCCGTGGCGGACGTAGTAGAGCGTCGGTCGCCGCATCATGGGTCCGTCGCGGAGATCCGCTTCGCCATCAGGATGTCGTGCCGGCCGATGCCGTCGGCGTCGGGCAGGACGCCGACCACGGAGAATCCCATCCGGCGAAAGAACGTGTAGGGATGCGTGCCGACCGGTTCGAGCCGCAGCAGCCGCTCCAGCACGTGCGGATAGAGGTCGGTGCCGAAGAGGTTGGTGCCGCCGAAATCGTCGTCGGTGCCGAGCCAGATGGTGCAGGCGCCGGCTTGTCCTGCCGTCGCCTCCATCGCGTTCACCAGCAGCGTGCCGCAGCGGCGGCGCTGATGGGACGGATGCACGACCAGCGGATGGAGCTCCCACGCATGCGCGGAATGCCTGATGGCGCCGATCCATCCGACCAGGCGGCCCTGATCGACGGCGGCGATCGCGCAGCGCTCCGGATTGTCGAAGAAGGCCGCGACTTCCGCCTTCGCCGAGGTCACGTCGTGCCACGCCGAGGGGACGTGAGCGAGCGCGCTCATCAGGATGGCGGCGGCCTCGTCTCGCTGCTGATCCGAAAGCGCGTCAAACGGGACGGTTCGGGCGGCGGTACGACGACTCTCCATCCAAGTCTCCCGCCGAGATTCGGCGGCCTGGTCGATCATTGCTCCTTGCCGATGTCGGGCGCGTCCGGGTGCTTCATCCCGACGATGTGGTAGCCGGCGTCGACGTGCTGGATCTCGCCGGTCACCCCGCGCGACAGGTCGGACAGGAAATAGACCGCGGTGTCGCCGACCTCCTCGATCGTCACGCTGCGCCGCAGCGGCGAATTGTGCTCGTTCCACTTGAGGATGTAGCGGAAGTCGCCGATCCCCGACGACGCCAGGGTCTTGATCGGGCCGGCCGAGATGGCGTTGACGCGGATCTTCTTGGCGCCGAGATCGGCGGCGAGGTAGCGCACCGAGGCCTCGAGCGCGGCCTTGGCCACGCCCATGACGTTGTAATGCGGCATCCACTTCTCGGCGCCGTAATAGGTCAGGGTCAGGAGCGCGCCGCCCTCCGGCATCAGTTTCTCGGCGCGCTGCGCGACGGCGGTGAACGAGTAGCAGCTCACCAGCATGGTCTTGGTGAAATTGTCCGCCGAGGTGTCGACATAGCGGCCATCGAGCTCGTCCTTGTCGGAGAAGGCGATGGCGTGCACCAGGAAATCGAGCGCGCCCCACGCCTGGGCGACCGCCGCGAAGGCGGCGTCGATGGTCGCCGGCTCGGTGACGTCGCAATGGCCGACGACCAGCCCGCCGACCTCGTGCGCGAGCGGCTCGACCCGCTTCTTCAACGCGTCGCCCTGGTAGGTGAAAGCGAGGTTGGCGCCCTGCGCCCGGCAGGCCTTGGCGATGCCCCAGGCGATCGACCGGTTGTTCGCAACCCCCATGATCAGGCCGCGCTTGGCGCGCATGAGGCCGGCGGCTTCGGACATGCTCTCCTCGCTCCGCCGGGGGGCCGGCCTCTCCCTATGGCATAGGGTCCAAGGCCCTTCAAGGAGCCGCCATTGTGCGGGAATATCGAGCGAATCACAGTGTTTGCTGTGATAGTGTGGTTTGCATGCAAGGAGTGACGAGCAGAGTATCGTGACCGGATGCGTCGTGGTTGCCGGTAGCGGCGATGCACGAGAGGCGTTCCGGGTAGCTGAGGCGGAGGCGTGTTGAGCGATTTCCGGGAAGGGGTCCAAGCGGCCATTCCAGCGTTGCGGCGCTATGCGCGAGCACTCACCCGCGACGCCGAGCTGGCCGACGACCTGGTGCAGGACACCATGGTGCGGGCGCTGCGGTCGGAGCACCTGTTTCATGGCGGCGAGATTCGCAGCTGGCTCTACACCATCCTGACCAACCTCAACCGCAACCGGCTGCGCTCGCTGGCGCGGCGGCCGACCATCACGGCGATCGACGACAACGATGCGCCCGACATGGCGGGACCCGAGGCCGGCGCGCGCGACATCGAGCGGGCGCTCGCGACGCTGGTCGAGGACCAGCGGGCGGCGCTGCTGCTGGTCGTGCTCGAAGGGCTCACCTACCGGGAGGTCGCCGACGTGCAGGGCGTTCCGATCGGTACCGTGATGTCGCGGCTCGCGCGCGCTCGCATGCAGATCAAGGCCTATCTCGACGGCAAGCGCCCAGCGCTGCGCCGCGTCAAATAAGTCAAGGGACATTCCGATGATCGATCGCAATTCACCCGTGACCGAGGACGAGCTTCACGCCTATGTCGACGGCGAGCTGCCGGCGGACCGCCGCGGCGCCGTCGAGGCCTGGCTGGCTAGTCATCCGGAACAGGCCGCGCGCGTCGCCGAATGGCGGGCGCAGGCCGACGCCATTCGTGCGCGCTACGGCGCGGTCGCGTCGCAGTCCCCGTCGGCGCGCTTCGACCTCGACAAGCTCACGCGCAGCCGGCGCTGGTGGCGCGCGGCCGCGGCGGCGGTCCTGCTGGCGACGTTCGCCGCCGGCGGCGCGGCCGGCTGGCTGGCGCACGGCGCCTCGGTCGCCGGTCCCACCCCGTTCGAGAGCTTCACCGTGGAGGCGCTGACCGCGCACCGGCTCTACATCGCCGAGGTGCGCCACCCGATCGAGGTGCGCGCCGGCGAGCAGCACCTGCTGCCCTGGCTGTCGCGGCGGGTCGGCACCAGCTTGCGGGCGCCGGAGCTCGAATTGTTCTCGCTCAAGCTTCTGGGCGGGCGGCTGTTGCCGGGGCCGAACGGTCCGGCGGCGCTGTTCATGTACGAGGGCCCGTCCGGCGAGCGCTACACGATCTACTGCTCGCGCGAGCAGGAGCCGCGCACGGCGTTGCGCTACAGCACCGTCGATCAGGTGGCGGCGGTGCACTGGGTCGAGGCCGAGATCGGCTACGTGGTGAGCGGCCCGGCCGATCGCGAGCGGCTGTTGGCGATCGCGCAGGCGATCTACGACCAGATGGAGAGCCGGCCGCCGACGCGCAGCTCGGACAATCGGCTGATGTCGCGACGCGGGACGTAGGCGTCGACGCGTTCGCTGTTCGGGGACGCCGCGAAGCGCTGCTCGCCCGCGCGAGCGGGACGATTGTTAGCCCGTCCCCTTGCGCGGATCGTACGGCTTGCCGTCGCGCCACTTCTTCATCAGCGCCTCGAGCTCGGCGTCGCCGCCTTCCGGCAGCATGATGCGCACGCTGGCGAGCAGGTCGCCGGTGCCGTTCTTGCCCGGGAAGCCCTTGCCCTTGAGGCGGAAGGTGCGGCCCGAACTGGTGCCGGCGGGGATCGCCAGCTCGACCGCACCGTCGAGCGTGGGCACCCGCACCTTGCCGCCGAGCACCGCTTCGTAAAGCGTGACCGCAAGCTCGAGCCGCAGGTCGGCGCCCTCGCGGGTGAACTGCGGATGCGGCGCGACCGCAACCGTGATCAGCACGTCGCCGGCGCGGCCGCCGGGGCCGGCGAGCCCCTGCCCTTTGAGCCGGATGGTCTGGCCCTCGGCGAGCCCGGGGGGAATCTTGACCTCGACCTCCTTGCAGGTCGGGAGCTGCACGCGCTTCTTCACGCCCGTGGCGGCCTCCGGCAACGTGATGGTGAGCGAGGCCGCGATATCGTGGCCGCCAACGTTCTCCTGCTCGAAATCGAAACCTCCGCCCATGCGGCCGCCGCGGGCGGCGCCGCCGAACGCCTCCTTCAAGAGCTCCTCGAAGCCGCCGCCGAAGCCGCGAAAGCCGCCGCCAGCGGCGCGGCCGCCGCCCTGCTGGAATCCCTCCGGGCCCCAGGTGAAGGTCTCGAATCCACCCTCGCGGCCGAAGCCGCCGCCCCTGCCGCGGCCGCCGCCGAAGCCCTGGAAGCGCGGCTTGCCTTCGGCGTCGATCTCGCCGCGGTCGAAAGCCTTGCGCTTGTCGTCCTCGCCGAGGATCTCGTAGGCGGCGTTGAGCTCGGCGAAGCGCGTTGCCGCTTTCGGGTCGTGCTTGTTGGCGTCCGGGTGAAGCTTCTTGGCCTGCTTCCGGAACGCGCTCTTGATGTCCGCAGCGCTGGCGGTCTTCGACACCCCGAGCACGTCATAGGGGTCGCGCATCGTCATTCCCTCCCGGGCCAGTCGCCATTCGTCATGCCGGGCAATTGCCCCCACCACATTTGCCAAATGTGGGGAGCGCGGAGGCCGACCGCAACGAGGAAAACTTGGCAAGCTGGGGGTTTCGCGGAGGCGCCGGGCTGCCGGAGCCTTGACTATTGGCGCTTGCGGCGGCAAGGCCCTCGGCAAAGGTGTCCGGGGGGATTGCATGTCCCGCGTCAAGCTCACCATCGCCACCACCGACTACGATCATTTCCGGGATTTCCGGCTCGGCCTGGTCAACGCCGAGGGCATCGACCACACTTGGCTCACGCTCGGGCACCACGAGGTGTTCGCGCGCTTCACCTTCAACCGCGAATGGGACGTGAGCGAGCTGTCGTTCGCGAAATTCTGCGCCCAGGTGACGCGCCAGCCGACCGACATCATCGGCCTGCCGGTCGTCTGCTCGCGCCTGTTCCGGTTCTCGTCGTTCTACGTCAACAAGCACAGCAAGATCGCAACCGCCGCCGACCTCAAGGGCAAGCGTATCGGCTCGCCCGAATGGGCGCACACCGCCGCCGTCTACATGCGCGGCTGGCTCACCGACGAGCACGGCATCGCGCTCAACGACGTGCACTGGTACCAGGCCGGCGCCAACGAGCCGGGCCGCGTCGAGAAGGTGGAGCTCAGCCTGCCCCAGGGCGTCGAGCTCACGCGGGTGTCCGACAAGTCCCTGAGCGACATGATCGCGGCGGGCGAGATCGACTGCGCGCTGATCGCGCGGCCGCCGAATTCGTTCCTGGCCGGTCACCCGGACGTGGTGCGCCTGTTCCCGGACTATCTCGCAATGGAGGAGGCCTATTACGCGCGCACCAAGGTGTGGCCGATCATGCACATCATCGCGATCCAGCAACGGGTCCTCGACCAGCACCCCTGGGTCGCGCGCAATCTCTACAATGCCTTCGTCGAGTCGAAGCGCCGCAGCCTCGAGCGCCTGCTCGACCCCGCGGTCTCGCGTTATCCGCTGGCGTGGCTGCCGACCTATGCCCGCAAGATGCGCGACCTGTTCGACGGCGATCCCTTCCCCTACGGGATCGAAGAGAACCGGCCGACGCTCACGCAGTTCCTGCGCTACACCCACGAGCAGGGCATCGCGCATCACCACGCCAAGCCCGAGGAGATTTTCCCGCGCGGGATCATGACGTCGGTGAGGGTGTGAGGCGGACGATCACGTCCGCTTCCACGGCCGCAGGCTGCGCACTTCCCACCTGCCGCGCTCGGCGCGGCAGGCCTCGCCCTGCAGCCAGGACTCCGAGCCGTTCTTGACATGTCGCGGCAGGTCCCGCCGTCCTGGTTGTCGGCGGAGGTGAGCGGGGTGATGGTCCCGCGGGCGCCGGTGTACGGATTTTCCCAAGGCAGGCTCGAGTCCTTGCCGCCCCTGGCGAGGACCTCGCTGACGGCGGCGCGGGCGATGGCGAGGTCGGCTTCGGCCGGCAGCTCGGCGGCGACCCTTGGCAAGGACCGCAGCGCGCCGGTGCGCTCGCCCTCGTCCTTCTTCGTGAACAGGTTGTCGAGCTGGTAGGAGAAGCTGCAGCCGCCGGCGGACAGCGCCAGCGTCAGCAGCACGGCCGCGGTCGGCAAGCGCCGGGGCGCCGCGTGCCATAAGCGCGGCCTTCCTCTATAACAGGACGGCCGGGACAAGAAGCCTGACGCCACGCTCACCGGATACTCCGCAGATGTCCGAATCGGCACCGATCAAACACCCGACCTGGTTAACGACTGGTGATTTCACCGAGGCCGACGAGCCGTTGCGGCTGTTCGCCGCCTGGTTCGAGGAGGCGGCGCGGGCGGAACCACGCGATCCCACCGCCATGTCGCTCGCCACCGTCGATGCCGACGGCCTGCCCAACGTCCGAATGGTGCTGATGAAGGGCTTCGACGAGCGCGGCTTCGTGTTCTACACCAACGTCGAAAGCGCGAAGGGACGCGAGCTGGACGAGCGCGAGAAGGGCGCCCTGCTGTTTCACTGGAAGTCCTCGAACCGGCAAGTGCGGCTGCGCGGGCCGGTGGAGCGGGTCACGGATGCCGAAGCCGACGCCTATTTCGCCACCCGCCCGCGGCTCGCTCAGATCGGCGCCTGGGCGAGCAAGCAGTCGGAGCCGCTGGAAGGCCGCCTCGCGCTCGAGAAGGCGGTTGCGCTCTACACGGCGAAATTCGCGATTGGAACGATTCCACGGCCGCCGTATTGGACCGGTTACCGCCTCGTCCCGCTGATCATGGAGTTCTGGCAGGACCGCCCGCACCGGCTGCACGACCGCGTCGAGTTCCGCCGCGAGGCCCCCACCGCTCCTTGGCGCAAGACGCGGCTCTATCCATGAGCTAGCATGCGCGGACGTTTTGGGATTTGACGCTCATGGTGACGCCGCACTCGAATCAGCCGCGCCGTACGCTCCTGCTCACCGGAGCGAGCCGCGGCATCGGCCACGCGACCGTGAAGCGCTTCTCCGCCGCCGGCTGGCGCGTCATCACCTGCTCGCGCCACGCGTTCCCGGAAAACTGCCCATGGGAGATGGGGCCGGAGGATCACATCCAGGTCGACTTCGCCGATCCCGACAACACGCTCGGCGCGATCGCCGAGATCAAGCAGCGGCTCGAGCACGGCGAGCTGCACGCCCTGGTCAACAACGCGGCGATCTCGCCCAAGACCGACGGCGGCGCGCGGCTGTCCTCGATCGACACCACGCTCGACGTGTGGCGGCACGTCTTCCGGGTGAATTTCTTCGCCCCGATCATGCTGGCGCGCGGCCTGGTGGACGAGCTCGAGACCGCCAAGGGATCGGTGGTCAACGTCACCTCGATCGCGGGCTCGCGCGTGCATCCCTTCGCAGGCGCCGCCTACGCCACCTCGAAGGCGGCGCTGGCGGCGCTGACCCGCGAGATGGCGGCCGATTTCGGCCCGCGCGGCATCCGCGTCAATGCCATCGCGCCGGGCGAGATCGACACCGCGATGCTCTCGCCGGGGACCGAGAAGATCGTCGAGCAGATCCCGCTGCATCGCCTGGGCACGCCCGACGAGGTCGCCAAGATCAT
>JBEVIH010000198.1:0-8039 GCA_040510815.1 Xanthobacteraceae bacterium
GGCTGGCTGCGGATCAATGCCGATGGGACCGCCACCGTGTTCACCGGCAAGGTCGAGCTCGGCCAGGGCATCCTCACGGCGCTCGCCCAGATCGCGGCCGAGGAGCTCGACCTGCCGCTCGCCCGGATCAAGATGATCTCCGGCGACACCGGCCAGACCCCGAACGAGGGCCAGACCGCCGGCAGCCAGTCGGTCGAGAACAGCGGCACCGCGTTGCGCATGGCCGGAGCGGAAGTGCGCGCCATCCTGATCGAGCTGGCGGCCAAGCGGCTCGGCGCCGCTGCCGACCAGCTCGCCATTACCGACGGCGTGATCGCGGCGCCCGACGGCCGCAAGGTCGGCTACGGAGAGCTCGCCGCAAGCGTCGATCTCAACCGCGAGGCGACCGCCAAGGCGACACCGAAGCCGCCAACGAGTCACAAGATCGTCGGAAAGTCGATTCAGCGCTTCGATATTCCGGCCAAGGTCACCGGCGGGACGGCGTTCGTCCAGGACATGCGTTTGCCCGGCATGGTGCATGGCCGCGTGGTGCGACCGCCGCGCTATGGCAGCAAGCTCGACAGCGTCGACGAGGCGCCGGCCAAGGCCATAAAGGGTGTTGTGGCGGTGGTCCGCGACGGGTCGTTCCTCGGGGTCGTCGCCGAGCGCGAGGAGCAAGCCGTCAAGGCGCGCGACGCCCTGATCAAGAGCGCGAAATGGACCCCGGGGCCGGAGCTGCCCGATCCGGCGCGCATCTTCGAGGTGATCAAGTCGCTGCCGAGCAAGGACGCGACCATCGGCGTCAAGCAGGGGCCCGTCCTGGCGAGCGCTCGCGTTCTCGAGGCGGTCTACACCAAGCCCTACATGGCGCATGGCTCGATCGGGCCGTCCTGCGCTTTGGCCGAGTTCAAGGACGGCAAGATGACGGTGTGGACGCACTCGCAAGGCGTCTTCCCGTTGCGCGGCGAGCTCGTCAAGGCGCTGAAGATGCCGGCCAATGCGATCCGCTGCGTGCACGCGGAAGGCGCCGGCTGCTACGGCCACAACGGCGCCGACGACGTCGCGGTCGACGCGGCGCTGCTCGCCCGGGCGGTGCCCGGCCGCCCGGTGCGCCTGCAATGGATGCGCGACGACGAGTTCAAGTGGGAGCCCTACGGCCCCGCCATGGTGATGCGGGCCAAGGCTGCGCTCGGCAGCGACGGCAAGATCGCCGACTGGGAATACGAATTGTGGAGCAATAGCCACTCGACCCGGCCGGCCTCCACCAACGGCACCAATGTGCTGGCGGCGTGGTATCTGGCCGAGCCGCAGGCAATGGGGCCTCCGACCAGCCCGCCGCAGCCGGCGGGCGGCGGCGACCGCAACTCGATCCCGCTCTATGAGTTCCCGAACCAGCGGGTGATCCACCACTTCGTGCAGGACATGCCGATCCGCGTCTCGGCGCTGCGCACGCTCGGCGCTTACGCCAACGTGTTCGCGCTGGAGTCGTTCATGGACGAGCTGGCGGCGGCGGCCGGCGCCGATCCGGTCGCGTTCCGGTTGGCGCACATGAAGGATCCGCGGGCGCGCGCGGTGATCGAGGCGGTCGCCAAGAAGGCCGCTTGGAAGGAAGGCGAGAAGGGCGACGGCACGCGCGGCCGCGGCATCGGCTTTTCCAAGTACAAGAACCTCGCCTGCTACGTCGCCGTGATCGCCGACGTGGAGATCGACCGGGCAACCGGCGTCGTGCGCGTGCCGCGCGCCTTCGCCGCGGTCGATTCCGGGCTGATCATCAATCCGGACGGGCTGTCGGCGCAGATCGAGGGCGGCATCGTCCAGTCGGTGAGCTGGACGCTGAAGGAGGAGGTGCGCTTCGACAAGAACGGCATCCTGGCGATCGACTTCGCCACGTATCCGATCCTCACCATGCCGGAGGCGCCGAAGGTCGCGATCGAGTTGATCAACCGACCAACCGAGCGGCCGCTCGGATCCGGCGAGGGCTCGCAAGGCCCGGCGGTCGCCGCCGTCGCCAATGCCTTCGCCCATGCTACCGGCAAACGCATCCGCGACCTGCCGTTCCATCCGGCGCGGGTCAAAGCGACGCTGGCCTAAGCCGGCGAAGAGCGAACGGCGAATAGCGAATAGAGCGCGAACACTGCTCGCCAATCGCTATTTTCGCTATTCGCAGTCATTTCTGAGGGAGGTAACCATGGCCATCAACTTCACTGTGAATGGCAAGGCGGCGTCGACCGAGGCGCCGCCGCAGACGCCGCTGTTGTGGGTGCTCCGGGAAGGCCTCAAGCTCACCGGCACCAAGTACGGTTGCGGCACCGGGCTGTGCGGTGCCTGCATGGTGCATATCGACGGCAAGCGCGCCTATTCCTGTCAGACGCGCGTGTCCGAGGTCGCCAGCAAGTCGGTGACGACGATCGAAGGGCTGTCGCCGGATTCATCGCATCCGCTGCAGAAGGCCTGGCTCGCCGAGCAGGTACCGCAATGCGGCTACTGCCAGTCCGGCCAGATCATGAGCGCCGCCGACTTGCTCAAAACCAAGCCGAAGCCGACCCGCGACGAGATTGTCGAGCACATGAACACGAACATCTGTCGCTGCGGGACCTATCAGCGGATCGTGCGCGCGATCGAGCGCGCCGCGCGGGAGGGCTGAGCCATGACACAGCATGTCCCAACCAAGAGCCTGAACGCTCCGTTGTCGCGCCGGCAAGTGATGATCGGCGTCGCCGGATTGTCTTTCGCGCTTGCCGTTGGCGGCCGCGCCAGCGCCGCGGTGCTGGCGGCCGAGCGGACCGGCAAGGCGCTCAGCCCCTGGGTGTCGATCGCGCCCGACGGCACCATCACCATCATGTCGGCGGCGACCGAGATGGGGCAGGGGTCGATGACCTCGCTGCCGCTGATCATCGCCGAGGAGCTCGACGCCGACTGGTCGAAGGTGCGCGTGGTGCCGGCGCCGCCGGTCGAGGCCATCTACGGCAATCCAGGCTTCCAAGGCATGATGTACACCGCCGGCTCCAACGCGGTGACGAGCTACTACCGGCCGCTGCGCACGTTCGGCGCGCAGGTCCGCCGGGTGTTGCTCGACAACGCCGCCAGGAAGCTCGGCGTGCCGGTCGAGGAGCTGACCACCGAGCCGAGCGTGGTGGTGCACGCCAAGTCTGGCCGCAAGCTCAGCTACGGCGACATCGCCGCCATTGCCGAGGTGCCGGCCAAGGCGCCGGAGATCAAGCCGGAGGAGCTGAAGAAGCCGAGCCAGTTCCGGCTGATCACCAAGGACGTGATGCGGGTCGAGCTGCCGGGCAAGGTCAATGGCAGCGCCCGCTACAGCATCGACGTGCAGGTCCCGAACATGCTCTACGGCACCGTGCTGCGGGCGCCGGTGGAGGGCTCGGTCCCGGACAAGATCGACGACGCCAAGGCCAAGGCGGTCGCCGGCGTGGTCAAGATCGTCCGGCTGCCCTACGGCGTCGGCGTGCTGGCCGACGCTTCCTGGGCAGCGTTCGAGGCGCGCCAGGCGCTCACCCAGTCGGTGACATGGACCAGGACCGGCACGGCCTGGGGCTTCGACAGCGACAAGGGCCTGGAGCGGTTCGCCGCCGATGCCAAGAACCTCGCCAGGGGCGCAACGGAGTGGAGCAGAGTGGGCGACTTGCGCGGCGAGATGCCGAAGGCCGCGTCCACCATGGAGGCGGAGTACCGTTGCGACTATGCCTATCACGCGCAGATGGAGCCGCTCAACGCCATCGCTTCGGTGTCGCCGGCAGGCGATGCGGTCGAGATCTGGGCTGGAACGCAAAGCCAGACCACTGCGTGCGAAGCTCCCGCCAAGCTCCTCGGTATCCCACGCGACAAAGTAAAACTTCACGACATGCTGATGGGCGGCGGCTTCGGCCGGCGCGGCAACCGCGACGTCGATTTCATCATCGACGCGGTGCTGTTGTCGAAAGAGGCGGGGCGGCCGGTGAAGGTGATGTGGACGCGCGAGGACGACGTCCACAACGGACGCTTCCGCCCGATCTCCGCCCACTTCGTGAAGGCCGGGTTCGATCCATCCGGCAAGCTCTCGGCGTGGCACCACCGCATCGCGGTGGATCGGGTCGGGCCCTACATGGACCCGGTGCGCTACCAGATGGCGGGCGGCAAGGACTTCATCGCCATGCTGGGCGCCGATCTCCGCGGCTATGACGTTCCGCACCAACTGGTCGAGCAGCTCTACCGCGACACCGGCGTACGCACCAACCCGCTGCGCGGGATCAGCTTCCTGGCCAACAGGTTTGCCACCGAGTCGTTCGTCGACGAGATCGCGCGCAAGCGCGGCATCGACCCGGTCGCCTACCATCTCGAGCTGTTGAAGGACCCACGCGGCATCAAGGCGGTGCAACGGGTGGCGCAGATGGCGCAATGGGGGCGCAAACGCGATGGCGGCCGCGCGCTCGGCTTCGCCTATCTCGACTATTCCGGTTCGCTGGTGGCCGGCATCGCCGAGATATCGCTCAACCGCACGAGCGGGGAGATCAAGGTGCATAACTTCTGGTGCACCATCGATTGCGGCGTCCCGGTCCAGCCCGACAACGTGGTGGCGCAGACCGAAAGCAGCATCGTCTACGGCCTCGGCCTCGCCTTGACCGAGACGATCTCGATCAAGAACGGCGCGGTCGAGCAGAACAATTTCTACGACTACCACGTGCCGCGCATGAAGGACGTGCCGCCGATGCACATCGAGGTCATCGCGACCGACAACCATCCGACCGGCGCCGGGCAGATGGCGAGCCCGCTGGTGGCGCCGGCGATCGCGAGTGCGGTCGCCGAGCTCACCGGCGTTCGCCTGCGTCACACCCCGTTCACGCCCGAGCGGGTCAAGAAGGCGCTCGGGTAGCCGAAGGCCATCGCCCCGCCCGAGGCGCGTCCAGCGACGCGTCTTGCGGGTGGGGCGGTCATTTTCCGAAAGCAAGAACAACGGAGACACGCAATGCGACGAACGAACTCGATTGGCGGCGGTGGGCACGGCTTGGCGATCGCGGCCGGCGCAGCGGCGGGCTTGCTGGCCCTGACAGCCAGCGCGCCCGCGCAGGCGCCGAAAATCGGCGACGCGCCGGAAGCCAAGAACATGCGCCTCGTCGGCTACAACGACCTGCAGGCGCGCAGTGCCTATCAGCCGATCATCCACAAGCAGGGCAGCCGCTACATCGCCTATATCGGCCACCACGGCGGGACGCAGGCGGTGCCGAAGCCGGTGAATCCGCTCACCGGTCAGGCCGAGTTCAACGGCACCTCGATCATCGACGTGACCGATCCCAAGCAGCCGAAATATCTCAAGCATATTCCCGGCCTGGAGGGGCTTGGCGAAGCGGGCGGCGGACAGATGGTGCGGGCCTGCGACGGCAGGAGCCTGCCCAAGGGCGATCCGAACGCAGTCTATTTGCTGCGCTCGTTCGGTGGGCAGGCCCACGAAATTTGGAACGTCGCCGACCCGGCCAATCCGGTGATTGTCGCGCGCATGCCGAGCGGCAAGGACACGCACAAGAACTGGTGGGAATGCGACACCGGTATCGCCTACCTGGTCTCCGGCCTCGAAACCTGGCGCACCCGGCGGATGACGGAGGTCTACGACCTGAGCGATCCGGCGAAGCCAGTGAAGATCCGCGAATTCGGACTCGCAGGTCAGCATCCTGGCGCAACCGGGGCGGTTCCGACCGAACTGCACGGGTCGATCTCGACCGGACCGCAGGGCAACCGCATCTATTTTGCCTACGGCACCAACAAGGGCGGCGTGCTGCAAATCGTCGACCGCGAGAAATTGTTGAATGGTCCCAAGGAGCCGACCCCTGAAAACTTGAAATATCCGGAGATCGGCCGCCTCGATCTTCTGCCGCTCAACGGAGTGCACACCGCCATTCCGCTCGGCAAGGTGAAGATCCCCGAGTTTGCCAAGGATCTGGCAGGCGGCATTCGCGACATCGTCATGATCGTGAACGAGTCGCTGGTCAATGAATGCCAAGCGAATGAGACGCGCCAGATGGTGTGGTTCGTCGACGCCACGGTGGAATCGCGGCCGATGGTGGTGTCGAACTTCAACGTGCCCGAGGCCAGCGGCAATTTCTGCACGCGCGGGGGCCGCTTCGGCGCCCATTCGGCGAACGAGAGCACGGCGCCGGTGTTCCATAAGAAGCTCACCTTCGTCACCTGGTTCAATGCCGGTGTCCGCGCCATCGACATTCGCGATCCTTACAGCCCCAAGGAGGCTGGCTACTTCATCCCGCCGATCACCGAAGCGACGAGCCAGCGCTGCATCAAGGTGGACGGCCAGGATCGCTGCAAGACCGCGATCCAGAGCAATAACGTGGAGACCGACGACCGCGGCTACATCTACGTGGTCGATCGCGCCAATACCGGGATGCACATCCTCGAAGTCACCGGCGAGGCGCGGAGCGTGGCCGGATTGCAGTAGATCGCTGGGATGTTTGGATACATCATGGCCGGACCAAGTCCGGCCATGATGCATCAGTGGAGGCGGTTCATGACAAATTTCAGCGCCTGGAAACCGTGTGCGACCGGTGTCGGGCTCGTGATCGCCGTGATTGCCTCAATGAGCACCATCCAGGCGCAGAAGATCGGCGACCCGCCGGACACCAGGAACATGCGGCTCGTCGGCTTCAACGACCTGCAGGCGCGCAGCGCCTATCAGCCGACCATCCACAAGCATGGTGATCGTTACATCGCCTATGTGGGCCACCACGGCGCCAGCTACGTGCCCAAGCCGGTGAACGCGGTGAGCGGGCAGCCGGAGTTCAACGGCACCTCGGTGGTCGATGTCACCAATCCGGCGCAGCCGCGGTATCTGGCGCATATTCCCGGCGCCGAAGGCGGTCCCGAAAGCGGCGGCGCGCAGATGACGCGGATCTGCGACGGCAAGAGCCTGCCACGCGGCGACGCCAACGCGGTCTACCTGCTGCGGTCGTTCGGCCGGGTGGCGCATGAAATCTGGAACGTCGCCGATCCTGCTCGCCCCAAGCTCGTGACCCGCATCGGCGGCGACTACAAGGACACCCACAAGAGCTGGTGGGAGTGCGACACCGGGATCGGCTTCGTGGTCTCGGGCGTGCCGAGCTGGCGCGGCCACCGCATGCTCGAAGTCTACGATCTTCGCGATCCGTCGAAGCCCGTGAAAATCCGCGACTTCGGGCTGCCCGGGCATCAGCCGGGAGCGACCGGTCCGGTGCCGTCGGACCTGCACGGTCCGATCTCGACCGGACCGCAGGGCAATCGGCTCTATCTCGCCTATGGGCCGCTCAACGGCGGCATCTTCCAGATTCTCGACCGCGAGAAGCTGCTGACGGGACCGAAGGAGCCGACGCCCGAGAACCTGCGCTATCCGGAAGTCAGCAGGCTCGACATGTCGCCGCTGCACGGGGCGCACACATCGTTTCCGCTGCTGCAGATGCCGCTTTCCGAATTCGCCAAGTCGCGGGTCGGCGCGGTGCGTGATTTCGTCATGATCGTCAGCGAGGCGACCGGCCGCACCAACGGCTGCCAGGAGACCCATCAGATGGTGTGGTTCGCCGACATCAGCGTCGAGTCGAAGCCGATGATGGTCTCGAATTTCTCGGTGCCTGAGGCGAGCGGCAATTACTGCGAGCGCGCGGTGCGCTTCGGCGCGCACGCCTCGAATGAAAGCACGGCGCCGGTGTTCCACAAGAAGCTCGCCTTCGTCAGCTCTTTCGCGGCCGGCGTGCGCGCGCTCGACGTGCGCAATCCCTATCGGCCCAGGGAGGTCGGCTTCTTCATTCCGGCGATGACGGAAGCGACCGAGAAGCGCTGCTTCAAGATCGACGGCCAGGAACGCTGCACCACGTCGGTGCAGACCAACAACGTCGAGACCGACGATCGCGGCTATATCTACATCGTCGACCGCGCCAATACCGGCATGCATATCCTGGAATTGACCGGTGCGGCGCGCAGCATCGCCGGCCTGCCCTGATGGCGGGCAAGCCAGATGCGTAGCCGGCTGACCGTCCTCGCAGCGGTGGCTTGCGCCGTGCTCGGCGCCGCCGGCAGCCCCGATGCGCGCT
>JBEVIH010000199.1:0-17803 GCA_040510815.1 Xanthobacteraceae bacterium
GCGGCCGCAGCAGCAGCACCAACGCCATCAGGAGATACATCGAGGCTTCGCCCCAGGACGGGTTGAAGTAGATGGTGACGCCGCGCACCACGCCGACCAGGGCGGCGGCCGCGATCACGCCCCAGAACGAGCCCAGCCCACCGATGACGACCACCACGAAGGCAGCGGTGAGGATCTCGGCGCCCATTGCCGGGTGCACGCCGGCGATCGGCGCAAGCAGCACGCCGGCAAGCCCGGCGAGGCCGACGCCGAGCGCGGCAATCGCGGTCATGTAGGGCGCGAGCGAGATGCCGAGCGCGCCGACCACGTCGGGATTCTGCACGCCCGCCCGCACCACTCGCCCGAAGGCGGTGCGGTAGACGATGAACCAGGTCGCCGTCACCGCCGCGACGGCGACGGCAAGGATGACCAGGCGGTAGCGCGGATAGATGAAATCGCCGACGAAAATCTGGCCGCGCAGCTCAGGCGGGATCGAGAACGGCAACGGCGCTGCGCCGAACAAGATGCGCAGGCCCTGCTCGATCACCATCGCGAGCCCGAATGTCAGGAGCAGGCTCAGGATCGGGTCGGAGCGATAGAAGCGGCGGAACAGCAGCCGCTCCACCGCGATCCCGATTAGCCCGACCACCACCGGCGAGACGACAAAGGCGCCGGCAAAGCCGATGCGCGGCGCGAGCATGACCGCGAGATAGGCGCCGATCGCGTAGAAGCCGCCATGCGCCAGATTGACGATGCCGCCGAGCGCGAAGATCAGCGAGAGGCCAAGCGCGATGAGCAGATAGTAGGCGCCGACCAGGAGGCCGTTGAGAACCTGCTCGAGGATAAAGACCAGATGCACGCGATGCTCGAATTGGACTCTCCGGCATCATTCCGAGGCGGGCGCGAGCGGCACGCCCCGGAAGGTCGGGCGGCGTTGCGTCAGCCGATCTTGCAGGTGCCGTCCTTCGGCGGGGCGATGACTTCCATGTCCTCGTTCGGCCCGGGCACCGCGCCGAGCGCGTCATAGATGTCCCATTGGTCCTTCATTTTTGCGGGCTCCTTGGCCCGCACCGCGTACATCTCCATCACCATCTGGTTGTCGTAGGGACGGAAATACGCCTCGCGCGCCTTCATCACGTTGAACTTGGCGCCCTTGCGCAGGTGCTCGGCGAGCTTCTGCGGATCGGCGGACTTGGTCTCGGTCATCGACTGGGCGACGATCTTGAGCGAGTTGTAGTCGCCCCAGGACTGATTGTCCGGCAGCTTGCCGTACTTCTTCTGGAACGTCTCGACGTAGCTCTTGGAGCTCGGCGTGTCGACCAGGTGGTGCCAAACGAGCGGCCAGATGCCCGAGAAGTTGCCCTTGCCGGCGCCCCAGGCCACGACGGTGTCGAAGCCGAAGCCGGCCAGCGGGAACGGCAACCCATACTCGGAATATTGCTTGAGGAAGTTGGTGATCTGATTGCCGGCGAGATTCGATACCACAAGGTCGGGCCGCGACTGCCGGATCTTCAGGAGGTAGGGCGAGAAGTCGGTGGCGTCGGTGGGCACCAGCTCGTCGGCGGCGAATTGGCCGCCGTTCGCTTCCATGAACTTCTTGGCGACGCGCAGCAGGTCGTGGCCGAAGGCGTAGTCGGCCGTCAGCGAATACCACTTCTTGCCCTTCACCAGATTTTCGCGCAGCAGATACTGGCCGACCGCCATCACGTACATCGAGTTGGCGCCCTCGATATGGAACATGTACGGATTACAGCTGGTGCCGCGCAGGGCGTCGGAGTTGCAGCCGGTATTGATGAACACGGTCTTGAGCCGGTTGGCCACCTGACCGATCGCAAGGCCGGACGCCGACGAAATCTCGCCGATGATCATCGCGACCTTGTCACGCTCGATCAGGCGTTCGGCCTTGGCCGAGGCGGTCTGCGGGTTGACCGAATCCTCCATGACCAAGTCGATCTTGCGGCCGAGCACGCCGCCTGAATTGTTGATCTCCTCGGCCGCGAGCCGCACGCCCATGACGGCGTATTCGCCGAGCGGTCCCAAGAATCCGGTGAGCGGCGTCAGATGGCCGATGCGAATGGCGTCGGCCTGCGCCTTGACGATGGCCGGCATGCCGACGCCGGCCAGCAGCGCCGAGCCGGCTGCGCTCTTGATCAACGTACGGCGCGACAAACTGGAACGCATGGCGATTTCTCCCTTCAGGGTATCGAGCGGATGAGGTTGCGCGCTCGGACGCGGTTCCATCGTCCATGCAGCGCGCTTGCCGCCACTTTGCGAGCAATGATGGTCGCGCGGCCGATCAGCGTTGTCCAGCGGATTCCGCCGCTTAGAGCGAATCCCAAATGCGAGGAATTGGGATGCGCTCTAGCTTTGTGCGTTGGCGCATGTCCTATTCGGAAAACCGGTCCCCACTTTTCCGGGACATGCGCTAGTACAGCTCGAAATATTCCTTCTGCTCCCAGTCGGTCACTTCCGACTGGAAGCGCGCAATCTCAGCTTCCTTGATGCGCAGATAGTAATCGACGAAATTGCGGCCGAAGCCCTCGATCAGGCAGGAATCCTGGCGCAGCGCGGCGAGCGCTTCCTCGAGGCTCCTCGGCAACAGCGGCGCCTTGGCCTCGTAGGGCGTGTCCGCCGAGGCACCCGGGTCGAGCATCCGCTCCATGCCGTCGAGCCCCGTGAAGATCTGCGAGGCCATGTAGAGATAGGGATTCGCGGCCGGCTCGCCGATGCGGTTCTCCAGCCGCGTCGCGGCATCGCCCTGCCCGCCCAGCACACGGATCATGACGCCGCGATTGTCACGACCCCAGATCGCGCGGTCGGGCGCCAGCGAGTAGCCGCGATATCGCTTGTAGCCGTTGATCGTCGGCGTGCTGAAGGCCGCCGCGGCCCGCGCGTGCGTGAGCAGGCCGGCGAGGTAGTGGCGGCCCATGCGGGAGAGCAGCTCCTTGTCGTTCGACATGAAGGCATTGGCGCCGCTGCGCCGGTCGCGCAGCGATTGGTGCAGGTGCCAGCCGCTCGACAGCAGGTTCGCCACCTTCGGGCGGCACATGAAGGTCGCGTGATAGCCGAGGCGGCGGCAAATCTGTTTCACCGCGCTGCGGAACAGCATCATGGTGTCCGCCGGCGCGAGCCCGACCTGCGGCTGGAAGGTGAATTCGCATTGGCTGGGGCCGAGCTCGAGCTCGACCGAGCGCAGCGGCAGGCCGAGCGCAATCACCTCGCGGCGGACCGTTTCGAGGATCGGCTCGACCTGATCGAAACGCGTCTCGGTCAGATACTGATAGCCTTGCGATATCAGGCTCACCTCTGGCGCCTCGCCCGGCCAGGAGGCGTCGGTGGGGCTCAGGCGCGGGTTGTCGAGCTTGAACACATGGAACTCGACCTCGAGGCCGGCCAAATAATCGAAGCCGGCCTCGGCGAGCTTGCGCAGCGCCTGGCGGTAAAGATGACGGGTCGAGAACGGCACCACCCGGCCGTCGCCGAAATACATGTCGCACAGCATCCAGCCGGTGGTCGGCGCCCACGGCAGCACGCGGAACGTGGTCGGGTCGGCGACCATGAGGAAGTCGCCGGCGCCCTCCATCTCCTCCATGCCGAAGCCGCCGCCGGCGGTGAAGACGGGAAAAACGGTCTTGTGGGAGGTATCTTTGGCCAGCAGCGTAGTGGTGATCGCGCAGCCGTTGCGCATCACCTGCGCGGCCTCGTTCGCCATCACCGTCTTGCCGCGCAGGATGCCGTGCTGGTCGGCAAAGGAGAGACGCACGACTTCGAGCCGTTGCTCCTCGATCCACTTGTCGGCGTTGGCCGCCGCCTCGAATTGCTGATTGCTCCACAAGCTGTGGCGCTCGACGAAACTCCGCGCCGATCTTTCTTCGGATGATGACACTGGAACGCTCGCAGCCCGCTGAAAGCCTCACGATAATACATTTGTCGCTCCGGTTCGAGGGGCACCGGAGCGGCCATGCCAGCATGGTCTCGTTTTGTCATCGAACCGTTCTTGCGCTCCTGTAGACATAACGAGACATGACGACGAGGCGGCTTAGGAGCCACGCATGCGCTTTCGCATTGCCCTGCGAGTGAGTTTGATGGCGCTCGCCGCGGCGGCGGCGCCCGTGGGGCCGATCGAGCATGCAGGAGCCACGGAATCCCCGGAACCCGTCACGTTCCCGAGTGCCGACGGCAAGACCCCCCTCAAGGGCTATCTGTTCAAGCCGGCAACGGCGGCGGCAGGCCGCCTCCCGGCGGTGGTGATGATGCACGGCCGCGCCGGCGCCTACTCCACGCTGGCAAAAGGCGTCTATGACGCCTCCACGCTGTCGCAACGCCATCGGATGTGGGGGCGCCTGTGGGCCGAGCAGGGCTATCTCGCCCTCCTGGTCGATGGATTCGGCCCGCGTGGCTATCCGCAGGGTTTCCCGCAAGGCAGCTACGACTTTCGGCCGGGCGAGATCAACGAGGTGACCATCCGGCCGCTCGACGCCTATGGCGCGCTCGCCTATCTGCGATCACGGCCGGACGTGGTCATGGATCGGGTCGGGCTGCTCGGCTGGTCGAACGGCGGCAGTGCGACGATGGCGGCGATGTCGATAGGCGCACCCGGCATCAAGGCGCGACGCCGGCGAGCGGCTTTCGCGCCGCGCTCGCCTTCTACCCAGCCTGCGGCCTCAAGGGCCGCTTCGACAGCGGCTATCGTCCCTATGCACCCGTGCGCATCTTCATGGGAACGGCCGACGACGAGGTGTCGCCGCAGCGGTGCGGCGCGCTGGTGGAAAAAAGCCGCGCACAGGGTGCCGACGTCGAAATTCGGCTCTACGAAGGCGCGACCCACGGGTTCGACGACCCCGGCCGCAACCGGCAAAGCGTGAAGGCCAACGCGACCGCGAATGAGGACGCCCAGACCCGCGCGCTCGACTTCTTCGCCGAGCAGCTCCGCCGCGAGCCGTAGATCGCTAATGCAGACTTGCAGCCTTCGCCTGCAGGCCGGCGAGCAGATCGCTCGAACCCTGCACCGCCAGCCGCTGGTGATAGAACCGCAGGCCGTGGAGCCCGCCGAGCTCCTCGCCCGCGCCGGCCCGTCCCGGACCGCCGTGATTGCACTGCGGCATGACGATGCCGTGGCCGGTATGGGCGCCGGCGATCGCCGGATCGACCACAAGGATCCGCCCGTGGCCGGGTCCGATCTCGCTCACGATGCGGCCGAGCCAATCCTTGTCCTCGCCATAGACCGAGGCGACCAGCGAGCCCCCTCCCCGCGCAATGAGCGCGCAGGCGTCCTGCTCGTTGCGATAGGCCACGATGGTGGCGGCCGGACCGAACACCTCGACCTCATGCACGGCCTGTGCGGAAGCGGGATCCTTGGCCTTGAGCAAGGTCGGGGCCACGAATGCCGACTTGCTCTTGTCGACGCCGTCGATATTGGGCGCCTCCGCGCCGCCGCACACGACCGCGGCTTCGCCGGCAAGGCGCCGGATGCCGTCGAAGGCCGCCGCCTGCTGGCCGCGCGTCACCACCGGCCCCATGCGGGTGTCGTCCTGGCGCGGATCGCCGACCTTGGTGCCCTTGAGCCTGGCCGCGAGCGCCTCGGCGACGGCGTCGGCCTTGTCGGCCGGAACGAGGATGCGGCGGATCGCGGTGCATTTCTGCCCAGCCTTCACGGTCATCTCGCGCACCACTTCGCGCACGAAGGCATCGAAGGCGGCGCTGCCGGCCGCCGCGTCGGGGGCCAGCAGCGCGGCGTTGATGCTGTCGGCCTCGATGTTGACCGGCACGTTCTTCGCCACCACGTTGGCGTGGCCGCGCACTCGCGCCGCCGTGTCGGCCGAGCCGGTGAAGGCGATCACGTCGTCGGAGGTGAGCGCGTCCAGCAGATTGCCGGCGCCCCCGCAGAGCAGGCTCAGCGCCCCGTCCGGCAGCACGTTGGCGGCGATCACGTCCTTGACCATCGCGTGCGCCAGCAGAGCGGTCGAGGACGCCGGCTTGGCGAGCACCGGGACGCCGGCCAGCAGCGACACCGCCGCCTTTTCCCACAGGCCCCAGCTCGGGAAATTGAACGCGTTGATGTGGATGGCGACGCCGCGGCGCGGCACCATCAGGTGGATGGCCTGATAGTTCTCGGCCTTGGCCAACCGCACCGGCTTCTCGTCGAGCAACGTGCGCGCCTCGCCGAGGTTCTGGCCAAGCCGCGCGTAGTATTTCAGCGTGCCGATGCCGCCGTCGATGTCGATCGCCGCATCGGTCTTGGTGTTGCCCGAATTGGCGATGGCGATCTCTTCGTAGCGTGGGCGGTTGGCGACCAGGACATCGGCGACCGCGCCGATGAGCTTCGCCCGCGCGGCGTAGCCGAGATCGCGCAGGCCGCCCTGGCCTTGCTTGCGGGCGTAGTCGAGCGCGCCCTTGAGATCGACGCTTTTGGCGGACGCCGTCGCGAGCTCATCGCCCCTGACCGGATCGACGAGACGCGTCTCGACGCCCTCCCCGCGCACCCAGCGACCGGACAAATAGCTGTCGAGGCTCTCTGGCGTCGAACTCATGGCTCGCTCCCTCTGTCTCCCTGGCGCGAGAACGGACTACTTCTTGTGGCTGTGCGTGTGCGCCGCCTCGGGCTTGGTGAGCAGGTGCCCGCAGCCGGCCTTGTTCGCCCAGTACTCCCAGGCGCGCCACGTCTCGGGCGAATAAGGACTATAGCCCGCGGCACGCGCGGCAATCTCGCCTTGCGAGAGGTATTTGATCTCGCCTCCCAGCTGCTTGGCGCGCAGGAGCGCGCGGGCGTTGCGCGGCAGGTAGACCGACAGCCGCACCACCTCGATCAGCGAGCGGCCGGCCGAGGCGAAGCCGTGCCCGCGCATCAGCGCGACGTTGTTGTTGGCCAGGCATTTGGCGAGATCGCGGCCCTGCTCGATATTGACGACGAGCAGATTGGTGTCGCCGAACCTGTCGGCGATGTCCCAGACCGGCACGTTGGCGCCGATGAAGCTGCCGGAATGGATCACCGGCTTGAGCGGCGTCGCCTGGGCAACGCCGAAAGGCAGAATGTCCTCGGCGTGGGCGTGCACGACCGACTGGATATCCGGCCGCGCCTCGTAGATGGCGGCGTGGATGAACCGCTCGAGATAGAGCGAACGGGTCTCGTCGCGCACCGGCTGGCCGTCGAGGCCCAGCTCGACGATGTCGCCGCGCTCCACCAGGTCCGGCGCCAGCGACCGGGAGATGAAAAAGTGCTTCGGATTATCCGGATGGCGGATGCTGATATGGCCGTAGGCGTCGACCACATCCTCCTTGGCGAGGATGCGGTTGGCGATCACGAGGTCTTGGATGACGGTGTCGACGTTGCTCATGCTGTGATGACCCGGACTGAGGTGTGCTTTGATCGTATCGCTCGTAGCCCGGATGGAGCGCAGCGAAATCCGGGGCGGCTATCCCGCATTTCGCTTCGCTCCATGCGGGCTACAACTGACTTCACCTTGTGACCGCTAACCGTAGGTCGGGACGAACAGGTCATCCACCGCAACCGGCGCGGCGATCAACGATTGATCGACCAGATAGGTGACGAAGGCCTCCAGCGTCGGCCGGTTCGGCTCCAGGCCATAGGGCCACGGGTCGCCGTCGAACATCTCGTAGATCTCGTCGATGTCGCGCATCAGCCACGGCGTCATGTAGCGGAGCGCCCGCAGATTGAACATCTTCTCCAGCGCGATCTTCTTCGACCGGCAGAACGCATCGTAGAGGCTCGAGGCGACAAACGGATATCTCTCATGGAGATCCTTGCGAATGGCGACGAGGTGCATGATCGGGTAGATCCGCGTGCGCTGGTAGAATTCCTTTTCGAGCTCCACGTAGTTCGGGAACAGGCGCGCGATGTCGGGATTGGCGCGGATCGCCTCGGGCAGGCTGGTGCCCAAGGTCGCATCGACAACCCGCTCCTCGATGAGATCGCTCATCGACTTGCTCGAGGTGTTCTGCTCGATCGGCATGGGATTGATGAGCGGCAGCACGGTCGGGCTGCCATGCGCGCCGCCGGTGTTCATCGCGCCCTGGACCCAATGAATCTTCCTCAGGTCCACGCCGTATTCGTGCTGCAGCAGCCCGTTGATGTAGATCGCCGCGCTCATCGTGAACAGCGGCACGCCCACCCGCTTGCCCTCGAGGTCCTTCGGCGTCTTGATGCCGGCCTTGCGGTGGATGGCGATGAAGCCGTGGCGGAAGGCGCGCGAGGGGAAGACCGGGATGGCGACGAACGGGCACTGCTTGTTGGCGAAGCGCTGCACGAATTCCGAGCTGGAGAACTCGGCAACATCAAACTCGAGCCCGCCGGCCATCCGATCGAAAATCGGCCTGGGCTGATCGATGGCGATGAAATTGAGATCGATGCCCTCGGCCTTGACCTCGCCGGTATAGAGCGGCTGCATCCGGTCATAGAGCCCGCACGCGAACGACAACTGCAACTTGGCCATTACTACGGATCCCCCAGGCCCTGAACGCGGGCGCAGGCTTAGCACGCGCCCCCGCGCCGCGCCATGCGCCACTCGATCAAGCGATCCCGATCAACTATTCTTCGGCCTGGACCCGAACCGGCGACTGGCCTATCCGGGGCCCGACCCGACCCGCTCGCGACCCACGAAGGTGCAACGATGAACAAGCCGATCACCGACATGCAGCACCCCAAGATGCTGCTCGATCCTTATGGCGCGTGGGCCGCCAAGGAAGGCGTGCCGATCACTGAGGATTTCGGCGTCGACCTGCTCAAGGTCCCGACCGCGCCCTGGCCGCGCTTCGGCACCGACGGCGGCATCGTCAACCTCAAGGGCCGCGGCGACTTCGTGTCGATCTTCGTGCTCGACCTCGCGCCCGGCGCAAAATCGGCGCCGCAGAAGCACCTGTTCGAGGAGGTGGTCTATGTGCTCTCCGGGCACGGCAGCACCACCATCGAAACGTCCGACGGCCGCAAGCACAGCTTCGAATGGGGTCCCAAGAGCCTGTTCGCGCTGCCGCTCAACGCCCGCTATCAGCATTTCAATTCCAGCGGACGCGAACGCGCGCGGCTCTCCTCCACCAACAATCTCGCGATGATGCTCAACCTGTTTCACAACGAAGCCTTTGTGTTCGACAACGGCTACCAATTCCCCGAGCGGCAGGGCGCCGCGAAATATTTCAGCGGCGAAGGCGAGTTCATCCCGGTGCGCCCCGGCCGCAACATGTGGGAGACCAACTTCATCCCCGACCTCGCCGCCTTCGAGCTCAAATACTGGGCCGAGCGCGGCGCCGGCGGATCGAACATGATGTTCATCCTCGCCGAGGGCACCATGCATGCGCACACCTCGCAGATGCCGGTCGGCACCTACAAGAAGGGCCATCGCCACGGCGCCGATTTCCACGTCTTCGCGGTCACCGGCCACGGCTATTCGCTGTTCTGGTACGAGGGCGACAAGGATTTCGAGCGCGTCGACTGGCAGCACGGCGTCGTGTTCGCGCCCCCGGACCAGATGTTCCACCAGCACTTCAACACGGCGCCCGACCCCGCGCGCTACCTGGCGGTCGCCTTCGGCAGCCTGCGCTATCCGTTCACCACCGACAAGCGCCACGTGTTCATGGGTATGGACGTGAGCGTCAAGGACGGCGGCTGCCAGATCGAGTACGAGCACCAGGACCCGCGCATCCACCAGATCTACCTGGCGGAGCTCGCCAAGTACGGGGTGAAGTCGGGAATGGCCAAATTCGTCAACGAAGCGGCCTGATCACCGTCGGCCCTGACGGCCGGCGGAGCAAACCATGCACGATCTCGAATTCGAGCATCTCCACGTCGGCACCGCGGACGAGCCGCTCAACGAGGTTGCGTGGGCCGCCGACAATGTCGAGCTGACCACGGTCGGCATCGACATCGGATCGTCGACCTCGCATCTGATGTTCGCGCGCGTGCACCTGCAACGGCTCGGCACCGCGCTGTCGAGCCGGTTCGTGGTGGTGGGCCGCAAGGTACTATGGAAGTCGCCGATTCTGCTCACCCCCTATCTGCCCGACTACACGATCGACGTCGATGAGCTCGCCGGTTTCATCGGCGGCTGCTACGCCTATGCGGGCATCGAACGCAGCGAGATCGACAGCGGCGCCGTGATCCTCACCGGGGAAGCGATCAAGCGCCGCAACGCCCGCGCCATTGCCGACCTGTTCTCGGAGGAGGCCGGCAAGTTCGTCTGTGCCTCGGCCGGGCACCACATGGAATGCCAGCTGTCGGCGAACGGCTCCGGCGCGGTGGCGCTCTCGCGCGGGCACGGCGTGACCTTGCTCAATGTCGATATCGGTGGCGGCACCACGAAATTCACCCTGATCGAGAACGGCCGGATCCTGGCCACCGCCGCGATCGCGGTCGGCGGCCGCCTCGTCGTCGAGGACGCGAAAGCCGGGCTCACCCGGGTCGAGCCTCCGGCGATCGAGGTCGCCCGCGCGCTCGGTATCGAGCTTGCCATGGGCCAGCCGCTGGCCGCCGAGCACCGCGAGCGCATCGCCGAGCGCATGGCGCGGCTGATCATGGGCATGATCGATCTGCGCCAGCCCGGCGACTTGGCGCGCCGGTTGCTGGTGACCGAAGGCTGGCCCGCCGCGCTCGCCAACCGGCGCATCGACGCCATGACCTTTTCGGGCGGCGTGGCGGAATATCTCTACAAGCGCGAGACCGCGCAATTCGGCGATCTCGGCTTCGAGCTGGCCGAGGCGCTGCGCCATTCGCTCGCGCACCGGCGCGACCTGCCGCCGGTCTGGGACCCCGGCCAGGGCATCCGCGCCACCGTGATCGGCGCTGCCCAGTTCTCGGTCCAGATCAGCGGCAACACCATCCTGATCGCCGATCCGGCCAAACTGCCGCTGCAGAATCTGCCGGTGATGTCGTGCCATTTCGACTTGGCGAACGACGTGAACGCCAACGCCATCGCCGCCGAGGTGCGCGGCGCCCTGACCCGCTGCGACATCGAGGACGGGGCGAGCCCGATCGCGCTCTCGTTTCCCTGGAGCGGCGACCCGTCCCACGCTCGCCTGCACGCCGTCGCCTCCGGCATTTGCACCGCGTTGCCGCGCACGCTGGCCGAGGCGCTGCCGCTGGTGCTGCTGATCGACGGCGACGTCGGAATGAGCCTCGGCCGCGTCATCCGCCACGAGGTCGCACCCGGCGCCGACGTGATGGCGATCGACGGCGTGCAGCTCAAGGAATTCGATTACGTCGACATCGGCAGCGTCATCGAGGTGACCAATGTGGTGCCGATCGTGATCAAGTCGCTGCTGTTCAAGTGATTCCGCGGGCGCGCTGCAGCGTCTCGCGGCGCCGCATAATTTATTGATAAACATTAACTTTCAGACATAGTTGGAACTTTTGCATTGCGGCATCTGTTCACGAAACCTAGATCAACTTTCGCGAACCCCAGCGATGCGATGCAGCGATGAGGGAGCAACTTTAGGCTAACCGGGGCGGTAGCGATGTCCGGTCATGAAGTCAGACCTTTGCTGCGACCACGGCGGCGCTGGATATGGCTGGTGGGCATCGCGATTGTTTTGACCGCTGTTGCAGCCGGGCTATGGCGGCGCGCCACACCTGAACAGGCTCGTGCCGCTCAATCGAATGCGCCTCCGGCCGTCCAGGTGACGGTGGCCACGGCCGCCCGCCGCGATGTGCCGATCTATCTCAGCGGCCTCGGCACCGTCCAGGCGTCGATCACGGTGTCGATCCATGCGCAGGTCGACGGCACGCTGCAAGAGGTGCCGTTCATCGAGGGACAGCAGGTCCATAAGGGTGACGTGCTCGCCAGGATCGATCCGCGCCTGTTTCAGGCGGCACTCGATCAGGCCAAGGCGAAGAAGGCGCAGGACGAGGCGCAGCTCATCGCCGCCGACAAGGACCTCGTCCGCTTCACGACGCTGGGAGACAAGGGCTTCGAGACCCAGCAAAACATCGATCAGCAGCAGGCCAAGGTCGACCAGCTCAAGGGGTCGATCGAAGCCGACGTGGCGGCGATCGAAAGCGCCCAGACGCAGCTCGACTACACCACCATCGTCGCGCCCAGCGACGGGCGCATGGGCGTGCGCCTGGTCGATCCCGGCAATATCGTGCACGCCGCCGACCAGACGGCAATCGCGACCTTGACTCAAACGCGGCCGATCGCGGTGCTGTTCACGCTGCCGTCGCGATCGCTCGACGACGTGCGCGACGCCATGGCGCGCGGGCCGGTCGAGGTGACCGCGTTCGACCAGGACAACCGCGCGGCCCTCGGCACCGGGCAGCTTCTGCTCGTCGACAACGTCATCGACCAGACGACCGCAACCATCCGCCTCAAAGCGATGTTCCCCAATGACGATGAGAGACTGTGGCCGGGCGAATTCGTCAACGCGCGGCTATTGCTCGAGACCCGCCACCAAGCGCTCACGATCCCCTCGTCCGCCGTCCAGCGCGGGCCGAACGGCTTGTTTGCCTGGGTCGTGACCGGCGCGGGCACTGCCGAGATGCACCCGTTGCGCGTCGGCCCGACCTCGGGCGATCAGACCGTGGTTGTCACGGGACTTGCCGAAGGCGACCGCGTCGTCACTGGCGGGCAGTACCGGCTGCAGCAGAACGCGCCGGTGGCCGTCTCGGCGCCGCAACCGTCCGGCGCGGGGAACGCCTCGTGAATATATCCGGGCCGTTCATCCGCCGGCCGGTGGCTACCTCGCTGTTGATGGCGGCGGTCGCCTTCGTCGGTCTGGCCTCGTTTCCCTTCCTGCCGGTCGCGCCGCTGCCGCAGGTCGACTTTCCGACCATCCAGGTCTCGGCGAGCCTCGCGGGCGCAAGTCCCGAGACCATGGCGTCCTCGGTCGCCGCCCCGCTCGAGCGCCAGTTCGGCCAGATCGCCGGCGTGACGCAGATGACGTCGACCAGCGCGCTGGGCGCCACCACCGTCGTGCTGCAGTTCGACCTCAACCGGAATATCGATTCGGCGGCGCAGGACGTGCAGGCGGCCATTACCGCGGCCGGAAAGCAGCTGCCGCAAACTCTCACCGTCCCCCCGACCTACCGGAAGGTCAATCCGGCCGATTCCCCGATCCTGATCCTGTCGGCGCGCTCGGATTCTCTCCCATTGACCAAAGTCGACGACTACGCCGACAACGTCCTCGCCCAGCAGATCTCGCAGGTGCCGGGTGTCGCCCAGGTGAACATCGCCGGCGAGCAGAAGCCGGCGATCCGGGTCAAGGTCGACCCCGCCAAGCTCGCCGCCAGCGGACTGACGCTCGAGGACGTCCGCGGATCGCTGATCCTCGCCACCACCAACGCCGCCAAAGGCACGCTCAACGGCGCGAAGACGAGCTTTACGATCGCGACCAACGACCAACTGACATTGCCCGAGCAATATGACGACGTCGTCATCGCCTACCGCAATGGCGCGCCGATCCGTGTGCGCGACGTCGGACAGGCGGTGGAGGATGCGACCGACAACACGGTCGCGGCCTATGAGAACAACCAGCGCAGCATTCTGCTGCTGGTCTTCAAGCAGCCCGGCGCCAACGTCATCGACACCGTCGACCAGATCAAGGCACAACTGCCCCGTCTCACCGCCACCATCCCGCCAACCATCAAGGTCGACACCATCCTCGACCGGACCGTCACCATCCGCGCCTCGGTGAGCGACGTGGAGTTCACGCTCGCGCTCACCATCGGCCTGGTCGTGATGGTCATCCTGCTGTTCCTGCGCAATGCCTGGGCCACGCTGATTCCCAGCGTCACCGTTCCGCTTGCGCTGCTCGGCTCCTGCGCGGCGATGTATGTGCTCGGCTTCAGCCTCGACAACCTTTCGCTGATGGCGCTGACCATTTCCGTCGGGTTCGTGGTCGACGACGCCATCGTGGTGGTGGAGAACATCTACCGGCATCTCGAGCATGGCGCCAAGCCGTTCGAGGCGGCGCTCGACGGCGCGCGCGAGATTGGATTCACGGTGCTGTCGATCAGCCTGTCCCTGATCGCGGTATTCATCCCGCTCTTGCTGATGGGCGGCATCATCGGGCGTCTGTTCCGCGAGTTCGCGCTCACCGTCACGGCGTCGATCGTGGTTTCGGCGCTGGTCTCGCTCACGCTCGCACCGATGCTGTGCTCCCGCTTCATGCGGCCGCAATCCCGTCAGCACGGCCGTCTCTACCGCGTCATCGAAGCGGGCTTCGACGGCCTGCTCGACGGTTATCGGCGCACGCTCGACATCGTGCTTCGGCACCAGCGGATCGCCCTTACCGTGTTTCTCGCGACCATCGTCCTGACGCTGCTCATGTTCGTCGAAATTCCCAAAGGCTTCTTCCCGATCCAGGACACCGGACTGGTCATCGGCCTGTCGGAGGCGGCACAGGATGTCTCGCCGCAAGAGATGATGCGGCTGCAACAGGCGCTCGGCGAGGTCGTGCTGCGGGATCCCGACGTGGCGGCGTTCGGCTCCAACATGGGCAGCGGGGGCGGCGCCAACGCCTCGAACAGCGGCCGTTTTTTCATCGTCCTCAAACCGCGCGACCAGCGCACCCTTACCGCATCGCAGGTGATCGACCGGTTGCGGCCCCAGCTTGCGGCCGTCGAAGGCGCCGCCCTGTTGCTGCAGCCCGCACAGGACATCACCGTCGGCGGCCGCCTGTCGCGCGGGCAGTTTCAATACACGCTGCAGGATGCCGACATCGCGGAGCTCAGCGCCTGGTCCCAGAAGATGCTAGCCAAGATGCGGACCCTGCCGGAGCTCGCCGACGTGGCGACCGACCTCTTGTCGAATGCGCCGCAGCTCAAGATCACCGTCAACCGCGATCAGGCTGCGCGCTTCGGCATCTCGCCGCAGCTGATCGACGATACCCTCAACGACGCATTCGGCCAGCGCCAGATCACGCAGTACTTCACTCAGATCAACACCTACTTTGTCATTCTCGAAGTCAATCCGGATCTCCAAGGCGTCCAGTCCACGCTCGACCGGATCTATGTGAAGGCTCCGCTCAACGGGACGGCAGTGCCGCTGTCGACTTTTGTCACAGTCGACAACACGCAGGTCGGACCGTTGCTGGTCTCGCACCAGAGCCAGCTCCCGGCGGTCACGCTGTCGTTCAACCTCCCGCGGGGGGTGGCACTCGGCCAAGCGGTCGACGCGATCCAGCAGGCGCAAAGGGAGATCGGCAAGCCGGCATCGATCATCGGCACGTTCCAGGGCAACGCGCAGGCGTTCCAGACCTCGCTGTCGAGTGAGCCGGCCCTCATCGGTGCCGCGCTGATCGTCGTCTACATCATTCTCGGGATGCTCTATGAGAGCTTCATCCATCCCCTCACCATCCTCTCGACCTTGCCCTCCGCCGGCATCGGGGCCCTGCTCGCGCTCCGCGCCGGGCATTTCGACCTTTCGGTGGTTGGCATCATCGGCATCATCCTGCTCATCGGCATCGTGAAGAAGAACGGCATCATGCTGGTCGACTTCGCAATCACCGCCGAGCGTGACCGCCACATGGCGCCGATCGCGGCGATCCGCGAGGCCTGCCTGCTCCGATTTCGCCCGATCCTGATGACGACCGCCGCCGCAATGCTGGCCGGCGTTCCGTTGATGCTCGGCACCGGCACCGGCTCGGAGCTGCGCCAGCCGCTCGGCTATGCAATGGTCGGCGGACTCGCGCTGAGCCAGCTGTTGACGCTCTACACGACGCCAATCGTCTATCTTTATCTCGACCGCTTGCAGACTTGGCTCACCGGACGGGACGCCCGGCCTGCGGAGGAAAGGCCGCGCGCGATCGCGGCGGAGTGACGGCGCCCGGTCGGGCAGACGTGCACCGCCCACAGGGCAGGAATGCGGGCAGCGCGGCTTGAAAACGCCATCCCAAACATAACGTTGCTTATCATAAGCCAGCCTATGGCAAACATGCGGCCGATGCCATGCCGAGCGCTTTCGACAAGGATTTCCTGTTCCTGATCTCCGACCTCGCCCGCCACATGCGAACGCAGGCCGATCAGCGCGCGCGCGAGCACGGCATGACCCGGGCGCAATGGGTCATCCTGCTGCGGCTCGAGCGCCAACCCAACCTGTCCCAGAACGAGCTGGCGGCGCTCGCGGAAGTCGAGCCGATCACCGTCGCCCGTCTGGTCGATCGTCTCGAAGCGCGCGGGCTGGTCGAGCGTCATCCCGACCCGAAGGACCGGCGCGTCTGGCGACTGAGATTGACGCCAGCCGCCGCGCCGGTGCTGCGCAAGATCCACGGCTACCGTGCCGAGCTCAACGACCAGCTTACGGCAGGGGTCGATCGCGCCACGTTGAAAACCATGGCGACCGGACTGCTGAAATTGAAGACAAACCTCAGCCGCGCACGTTCACGGCAACCAGGATCGGACGATGTCAAAAATTGACAAGATCGAAACGTTCGCCCCGACCACATCGGCCGAGCTCGAACCATCCACGGCCAACGACAGACAACCTATCCAGCAGCGGCCCCCGATCGCCGAAGCGCCGGCGAGCGCTCCCGCCGCTCGTGCGGACAGTGCCGTCATGCAACCAGCTCCCATCGTGCCGGAGGTGGCGCCGCGCCGCCGCCTCACGCCGCGGGCGCTTTTGATGGCGGGCGGCATCGCCATCGTTGCCGTGGCTTCGGCTGTCGCTTGGCTGCATGGCGGTCGCTACGCCTCGACCGACGACGCCTATGTGGGGGCTGCCAAGCTGATGGTCTCGACCGACGTCTCGGGGATCGTGACTTCGGTCGAAGTCCACGAAGGCCAGCTCGTGAAAGCCGGCGACGTGCTGTTCCGCGTCGACCCCCGACAGTTCCAAATCGCGCTCGACAACGCCAAGGCCAAACCTCGCGCAGGCTGCGCTGACGATCGAGGCGATGAAGCAGGACTACAAGCGTATGCTCAGCGACATCGCGGCAGAGCAGGCACAGGTCGCGCTCGATCAGGCCACCTTCGACCGCTATGCGGCGCTGGTGCGTTCCGACAGCATTTCCAAGGCCAACTACGACAAGGCCCGCTTCACGCTCGCGGCCGACCAAGGGAAGCTCGAATCCCTGAAGCAGCAGGCGCAAGTGCAACTGGCGAGGCTGGGCGGAAACCCGGAGATTCCCGTCGCCGAGCATCCTCAATATCTGCAAGCCAAGGCGCAGGTCGATGAGGCGCAACGTCAACTCGACCATGTGGTCGTGCGTGCACCGTTCGACGGCCGCGTGACCCAGGTCGATTCGCTGCAGCCTGGAACCTATCTGGTCTCGCAGACGGCTGCGCTGACCAACACGGGCGCCGTCGGCCTGGTCTCGACCGACAAGGTCTGGGTCGACGCCAACATGAAGGAGACCGACCTCACCTACGTGAAGGTCGGCGACCACGTGGACGTGTCCGTCGACACCTATCCGGGCCGGACCTGGTCGGGAACCGTCGAGAGCATCAGTCCCGCGAGCGGCTCGCAGTTCTCGATCCTGCCGGCGCAGAATTCGAGCGGGAACTGGGTGAAGGTGGTGCAACGGATTCCGGTGCGGATCCGCGTCGACCGCAAGCCCAACGACCCCGTGCTGCGGGCAGGCATGAGCGTGAATGTCGACATCGACACCGGGCATCGGCGCTCGCTCTTCGAGCTGTTCTGACGGAGCGCCATGCGATGACCGCGACCGCAACCGACGGGACGGCAACCGCGGCGAACCGCGGGATCGTCACGATCTGCGCGATGGCGGCGACGCTCATGCAGGCGCTCGACAGCACGATCGCCAACGTGGCGCTCCCCTACATGCAGGGCACGTTGTCGGCCACCTCGGACCAGATCACCTGGGTCCTGACCTCCTACATCGTGGCGGCCGCCATCATGACCGCGCCGGTGGGCTGGCTGTCGGC
>JBEVIH010000200.1:0-22164 GCA_040510815.1 Xanthobacteraceae bacterium
CTGATGTCGCCGACCGGCGGCTTCGGCATGAACACCGGCATCCAGGATTCGGTCGATCTCGGCTGGAAGCTTACGGCGCGCCTGCATGGCTGGGGCGGCGACGAGCTCCTGCGCTCCTACGAGAGCGAGCGGCGTCCGGTCGCCATCCGCAACGTCACCGAGGCGAGCGGCAATCTCGGCCGCATGCTCTCCACCCGCCAGCGCCGGCCGCCGCCCGAAATCTTTGCGCCCGGCGCGGAGGGCGACGCCGCCCGGGCGGAGTATGGCGCCTGGTTCACCGAAACGATGAAGCGGGAGTGGTTCACCATCGGCTTCCATCTCGGCTACCGCTACGACGCCTCGCCGATCGTCTGGCCGGACGGCACGCCGGCGCCGCCCTTGGAGACCTCGACCTATACCCAGACCGCGCGGCCCGGCGCTCGCGCGCCGCACGCCTGGCTGGCCGACGGCCGCTCGACCCTCGACTTGTTCAGCCGCGGCTTCACCTTGCTGAGATTGGGTGCAGATGCACCGAAAGCCGAGCGCCTGCGCGCCGCGGCAGCTGCCGCCGGCGTGCCGCTCGCCGTGGTCGATCTCGATGCGCCCGAGGTCGCCGCGCTCTATCAGCGCCGGCTCGTGCTGGTTCGCCCCGACGGACATGTGGCGTGGCGCGCCGACACGGAACCCGAAGACGCGCAGGCGGTGATTGACGTCGTGCGCGGCGCGCGGTGCTACGCTAGTATGCGGCAAGCGCAGGAACAGGACGCGATGGCCGATGGCGCCCAAACTAAAGCGTGAGGAGGTCAGGCCATGAACCAGGACATCCGTGCTCCCTATTATGGCGAGCTGGGGCGGCAGAGCTTCTCGCCCGGCTGGGCGCGGCCGGAGCCCGCGATGTGGGCCTCGCCGAAGCCGAAATTCAAGCCGGCGGTATGGCGGTTCGCGGCCGCCAAATCGGCGCTCGACCAGGCCGGCGAGTTCGTCCCGGTCGAGCAGGCCGAGCGGCGCAACCTGATCATGGTCAACCCGATCGAAGGCAACATCTACGCGACCAGCCGCAACATCGTCGCCGCCTATCAGATGGTGAAGGCGGGCGAGACCGCGCGCTCGCACCGCCACACCGCGGCGGCGCTGCGCCTGGTGGTGCAGGCCAAGCCAGGCACCTACACGGTGGTCGACGGCGCCCGCGTCGACATGGCACCGGGCGACGTGGTGCTCACGCCGTCCTGGTGCTGGCACGGCCACGCCAACGAAAGCGACGAAACCAGCTACTGGATCGACTTCCTCGACGTGCCGTTCGTGCAGCATTCGGAGGCGATGTTCTTCGAGCCCAACCCGGCGGGCTTCGAGAAGGTCACCCGCAACGGTCCCTCGCCGCACCGGATTCCGGCGCGCGAAGCCTTGGGCCCGGGCAACGATGCCAAGGACGTGGAGATCGCCAAGGGCGCGCTGCCGACCATCGGCCTGCACCTGTTGCGGCTGCCGTCCGGCACCCGGCGGCAACTGCCGAAGACCACCGTCAACAATCTCTACTCGGTGATCAGCGGCAAGGCGCGCGTCGAGATCGACGGCGGCGTGGATGAAAGCCTCGCGGTCGGCGACGTGATCACGGTGCCGTGCTGGCACGCGCACGCGATCGAGGCCGAAGGCGATACGATCATGTTCCGGGTGACCGACGAGCCGCTGCTCGCCAAGGTCGGATTGGTGAAGACGGGCTGACACCCATGGCACCCGCCCCTGCGCTGTCGGTCGTCCCCGCCGTCGATTTCGACCGCTTTCGGCTCAAGTCCTTCGTCGACGGGCTCGACGACAGCGAGCTGGAACGGCGCGCCGGCGTCAGCAAGCTCAGCGAGATCGCGCGCGCGTTGGAGGCCAATCCCAGAGCGGTGCTGTTCGAGCAGGCCGGCGGGCACCCGCTGGTCGGCAACGTGCTGGCAGGCCGGACGCGAATCGCGCAGGCCTTCGGCATTGCGCCGCAAAAGCTGCTGCCCGAGATCCTGCGGCGGCTTCGGCTCAAGCCGGAATTCATCGAGGTCGGCCGCGACGAGGCGCCGGTGCAGCAAGTGGTGCTGACCGGCACGGACGTGGACCTCACCAAGCTGCCGGTCCATCTCCAGCACGGCAAGGACGGCGGGCCGTTCATCTCAGGCGCGATGGACTTCGCGCGCGACGCGGCGACCGGCTGGACCAATGTGGGGCTGCGCCGGCTGATGCTGCGCGGCCGCGCCACCACCGGCATCGACCTGGTGGCACCGAGCGACCTGCGCGCGATCTATCTGGCGGCGCTCAAGCGCGGCGAGCGGCTGCCGCTCAGCGCCGTGGTCGGTGGGCATCCGATCGATTATTTCGGCGCGTCCATGCGGCTGCCGGTGGACGAGCTCGGCCTGCTGGCGTCGCTGCGGGCGGCGCCGATGCCGGTGGTCAAGAGCATCACCAACGACATCCGGGTTCCGGCCGACGCCGAGTGGGTGCTCGAAGGCTATCTCGGCGAGGAAGGCTACCACCAGCCGGAGGGACCCTACGGCGAGTTCCTGGGCTACTACGGCGGGGTCAAGACCAATCCGCTCTTCCACGTCACCGCCATCACGCGCCGGCGCGACGCGCTGTTCCAGACCCTGACGATCGGCGGCGCCACCATGAGCCGTACCGACACCGCGCAGCTCACCACCTTGCGCACCGAGGTGCTGATCTGGCGCGCGCTCGAGACCGCGATCCGCGAGCCGATTGCCGTCTACGCGCCGGCCGCGACCGGCGGCACCATGAACGTGCGCATCGCCATGCGCCAGCGGGTCCCCGGCGAGGCCCGCAATGCCATCATGGCGGCGTTCGGCTCGCAGGCCAACGTCAAGAACGTGTTCGTGGTCGATCCCGACATCGACGTGTTCTCGGACGAGCAGATGGAATGGGCGCTGGCGACGCGCTTCCAGCCGAACCGCGACCTGGTGGTCGCCGACGGCTTCCGCACCCTGCCGCTCGACCCGTCGCTCGGCGAGGCGGTGACCGGCGCCAAGGCCGGCTACGATCTCACCTTGCCGTTCGGCGGGCAGCGGGCGCTGGAATCGGAGATCCCGCAGCCGCCGCGGTTCGAAGGAAAGCGATTTGAATCGGTCGAGGCGGCGTTGCGCGACGGGCCGAAATTCTTCGAGAACCTGATGGCGGCGCTCGGCAGCGACGACGGCCGCGAGATCGTTCTGGCGCTCGACGAGCTCGACCGGCAGGGCCGCCTCAAGCGCGATCCGTCGGAGGGGCGCTACAGCCTGGCGGACTCGTAGGGTGGGCAAAGGCGCGGTGACCAGCTCCGCTCTCTCCCAGTTTCCAGCGCAGCGCCGTGCCCACCAGCGGCCGTGCGGTGGGCATGGCGCTGGACCGATTGCTTGGCGAATGCCGAATGCTCTGGCCGCGCCTTTGCCCACCCTACGCGCGCTGCTTCTGAGTTTTCTGATCGTTGCTCCCTGGAGCGCCGCCTTCGCCACCTACCCGGAGCGGCCGGTGACCCTGGTGGTCCCGTTCGCGCCGGGCGGCGCCAACGACATCGTGGCGCGCATCATCCAGCAGCCGCTCGGCGACGCGCTCGGCCAGCCGATCATCATCGAGAACCGCGGCGGCGCCGGCGGCAATATCGGTTTTGCCTGGGTCGCGCGCACCCGCCCGGACGGCTACACGCTGCTGCTGGCGCCCAATTCGTTCGCGGTCAATCCGAGCCTCTACGACAAGGTCGCCTATGACCCGCTCAAGGACTTCGAGCCGGTCGCCGAGATCAGCGCCTTCCCCAACGTCTTCGCGGTGCGTCCGGACCTGGGCGTCAACACGCTGCGGGAGCTGATCGCCCTCGCCAAGGAGAAGCCTGGCGCGCTCAACTACACGACGCCCGGCCCCGGCACGGCGCCGCACCTGGCGACCGAGCTGCTGAAGCAGCGCACCGGCATCGACATGGTCCACATCCCCTATGCGGGCGCCGCGCCGGCCGCCCAGGCGCTGATCGGCAAGACCGTCGAGCTCGGCACCCTGTCGATCTCGGTCGCCATGCCGCAGATCCAATCGGGCAACCTCAAGGGGCTGGCGGTGACCGGCGCCGAGCGCTGGCCGGACCTGCCGGACGTCCCGACCGTGGCGGAGAGCGGCGTGCCGGAATCCGTGTCGGAGCCCTGGCAAGGGATCCTGGTTCCCGCCGGCACGCCGAAGGAGATCGTCGACCGCCTCGCCACGGCGCTGGTCGAGATCGCGCGGCGCCCCGACGTGCGCGAGAAGCTGCGCCACGCCGGCTTCGCGGCGACTGGACGCGGACCGGACGCATTCGCCAAGCGCATCGCCGACGACGTGCCGAAGTGGAAGGACGTCATCGAGAAGGCACGCATCAGCGTGAAGTAGGTTGGGTCGAGCGCTTGCGAGACCCAACGTTTGTTTCGTGATTGTTGGGTCTCGTGAAGAACTCGACCCAACCTACGATTCAATGCATCGCCTTGCCGCCGTCGACGTTGATGGTCTGGCCGGTCATGAAGTCGCTGCCCGACGACGAAAGGAACATGACCGCGCCGACCAGGTCGGCGGGGACTTGCGCGCGCTCGAACACGCGGCCTTCGACCCGCGACGCCAGGTAGTTGCTCGATGACGAGGCGACCTGCGTCTCGCTCAGCGTGTAGCCCGGCGTGATGGCGTTGACAGTGATGCCATATTCGCCGACTTCGCGCGCCAGCGCGCGGGTGAAACCGATGACGCCGGCCTTCGAGGTCGTGTAGTGCAGCCGGTTGGGCGTCCCCTCCCACACCCGCGACGACGAGATGTTGACGATCTTGCCGCGCTGCTGCGCCTTCATGGCCGGGAACACGGCGCGGCAGGACAGGAACATGCCGCGCAGGTTGACCGCCATCACCCGGTCCCACTCCTCGATCGGAATTTCCAGCCAGGAGCGGCGCGGCAGCACGCTCATCAGCGAGGCATTGTTGACCAGCACGTCGATCGAGCCGAAACGTTCGAGCGTGGCCTCCGCCATGGACTTGGTCGATTCCTCGCTGGCGATGTCGGTCTCCAGCGCCAGCGCCTCGCAGCCCTGCGTGGCGAGCGTCTCGGCGACCGCCCTGGCGGCGGCCGCATCGATGTCGGCGGTCACCACCTGGGCGCCGGCCTTGGCGAATTCCTCGGCATAGACCTTGCCGATCCCCTTTCCGCCGCCGGTGATGACGACGGTGCGTCCGGTCAGATCAAAGCGCTCGTTCACGGCCATGGTGGTGCCTCGCCGGGTGGAGGCTGAACGCTACACGGCGCGCGGCCCGGCCGCCAAGCCTGCCGGTGCCGCTTTCGCAGGTATGACGCGCACGGGTAATATCCCGCGTTCGGAGGCCCGTGTGAACGCCATCGACCTCGAAGTCATCTACCAGTCGACCCTGCAGATCGCCCGCGAGCTCACGCTCAATATGCTGCGGACGGGCTATTCGACTATCATCAAGGAAAGCCAGGATTTCACCTTCGCGATCTTCGACGCCGACGGCCGCATGGTGGCGCAGGGCATCCCGCAACCGCTGCATATCGGGCCGCTGGCGGCGCAGGTGAACGAGATCCGCCGGCGCTTCCGCGACGCGACTGACCCGGGCGACTCCTTCATCGTCAATCACCCCTACCAGGCCTGCCAAAACCACGCGACCGACATCACGGTGGTCTCGCCGGTGTTCGTGCGCGAGCGGCTCGTCGCCTATATCGGCAACATCGCCCACAAGCCGGACCTCGGCGGCAAGGTGCCCGGCACCAACAGCGGCGACGCCACCGACCTCTTCCAAGAGGGCTTGCTGATCCCGCCGCTGAAAATTCTTCGCCGCGGCGAGGTCAACGGCGACGTCGAAGCGCTGATCTGCGCCAACACCCGCACCCCGGAGGTGACCTGGGGCGACATCACCGCGCAGGTGAACACCAATACCTACGGCTTGAGCAAATTCGCCGAGCTGTTCGGGAAATACGGCGTCGACACGGTGCTCGCGTGCTGGCGGCGCTGGATGGAGATCTGCGAGAGCGAGCTGCGCCAGGAGATCGCCAAGGTGCCGGACGGGCGCTACGGCCCGGAGACCGACTATCTCGACGACGACGGCGTCGACCTCGCCAAGCCGCACCGCATCTCGGCCTCGCTCGAAGTTAGGGGCGACACGCTGCATTTCATCCTCGACAGCGACATCCAGGCGCGCGGGCCGATCAACCTGCGGCCCTGCGTGTCGCGCAATTTCATCGAATGCCTGGTGAAGATGATCTTCATCCCGTCGCTGCCGGTGAACGACGGGTTGTCGCGGCCGGTGCGGGTCTCCTATCCGCCGGAAGGCTCGCTGCTCAATCCGCGCTTTCCGGCGCCGGTGAACATGTACGTGCGGCCGAGCCAGGTGACGACCTCGGTGATCATGCGGCTCCTCGCGCAGGCGCTGCCCGGCCGGGTGCCGGCGCCGGGCAGCGCGGCGGGCGGCTCGCTGTCGAGTGCCGGCCGGCATCCGAAGTCGGGCCGCTGGTATTCGCAATACGAGATCCTCAACGGCGGCACCGGCGCGCGCCCCGACGGCGACGGGGTGAGCGCCATGGACGAGCTCGTGGTCAACGTCATGAACACGCCGGTCGAGGCGATCGAGACCGAGTTCCCGGTGCGGGTCGAGCGCTACGAGCTGGCCGGCGACTCCGGCGGACCGGGCACGTTTCGCGGCGGCCTCGGGGTGCGCCGGCAGTGGCGAATCCTGGCAGATGAGTCCACCGTCAACCTGCGGATGGACCGCTTCAAGTTCTCCACGCACGGCGTGTTCGGCGCCAAGCCCGCGCAGGCCTCGAAAGCGGTGCTCAATCCCGGCGACGCAAACGAGCGGGCGCTGACCTCCAAGGTCGCGGGGCTGCGCCTGCAGAAAGGCGATCTGCTGTCGGTGGAATTCGCCGGCGGCGGCGGCTGGGGCGATCCCTACCGGCGCGAGGTCGAGCGGGTGCGCGCGGACGTGGCGCGCGACTACGTCTCGCCGAAGGCCGCGCGTGACGACTACGGCGTCGTGCTCACCCCCGGGCTCGAGGTCGACGCCGACGCCACCGCGCGATTGCGCCGGGAAAAGACCCGCTCATGAAATTGCGTGTCGGCATCGACGTGGGCGGGACCTTCACCGACGTCACCGCGTTCGACGAGGATCAAGGCGAGCTCGTCGCCATCCGTAAATATCTCTCCGATCCGGCGCAGCCGGCCGCCGTGATGGAGAAGATCACCCAGGAGCTGGCGCGCGACTTCGGCGCCGATTCAGTCTCGCTGATCCTGCACGGCTCGACCGCCGCCCTCAACACCATGCTCGAAGGCAAGGGCGTACGTGTTGGGCTGCTGACCACGCGCGGGTTCCGCGACGTCTACGAGATCGGGCGGCAGTGGCGCGGCGAAGAGGTATTCAACATCTTCGCGCCGGCGCCGAAAATGCTGCTCACCCGCGACCGCATTGTCGAGATCCGCGAGCGGATCGGCGCCCAGGGCGAGGTGATCGAGCCGTTGGTCACGGAAGACGTCGCCGGCGCGGTTCGCAAACTCGTCGCCGACGGCGTCGAGGCGGTCGCGGTGTGCTTCCTGTTCGCCTATGCCAATCCGGCCCACGAGCAGGCGGCGGCCGGGATCATCCGCGCCATCGCGCCCGATCTCTACGTCTCGCTGTCGCACGAGGTGAACCCGGAATGGCGCGAGTACGAGCGCACGGCCTCGACGGTGGCCAACGCCTATATCGGCCCGCCGGTCTCGCGCTATCTCAACACATTGGAGCGGCTGTCGCTGCAACGTTTCCCGCGCTCGCGCGCGCTGATGATGAAGTCCGACGGCGGGGCGGCGAGCGCCGGCATGCTTTCGCGCACGCCGATCCAGACCGTCATGTCGGGGCCGGTCGCCGGCGTCATCGGCGGCCGCCACCTCGGCGACGTGAAGGGGATTGCGAACCTGATCACCTTCGACACCGGCGGCACCAGCTCGGACATGGCGGTGCTGCCGGGGCCGCCGCTGTTCAAGTCGGAGGTGAGGGTGGCGCGCCATCCGCTGCGGACGCACACGGTCGACATCGAGACCATCGGCGCCGGCGGCGGCAGCATCGCCTCGGTGCAGCACGGCGGCGTGCTCAAGGTCGGACCGCAGAGCGCCGGCGCCGATCCGGGGCCCGCGTGCTACGGCCGCGGCGGCAGCGAGCCGACGCTCACCGACGCGCTCGTCCTGCTCGGCCATCTCAACCCGGCGGCGCTGCTCGACGGCGCCATGCCGATCAAGGCCGAAAGCGCGAGCGCCGCCCTGGTGACGCGGGTGGCGCAGCCGCTCGGGATCACGCCGATCGAGGCGGCCTGGGGCATCCTGCGCGTGCTCGTCACCAACGTGATGGTGGCGATGCGCACGATCACGGTCGAGCGCGGCTACGACCCGCGCGAGTTCACGCTGGTGCCGTTCGGCGGCATGGGCCCGACCATCGCCGGGCTGATCGCGGCCGAACTCGGCATCGGCCGGATTCTCATTCCGCGCGACCCCGGCACCTTCAGCGCCTACGGCATGCTGGTGACCGACGTGCAGCAGGAGCGCAGCCTGACCCGCATCACGCCGGTCGACGGGACGACGGCGGGCGAGCTCGACGCGATCTTCGCCGAAATGGAAACGGAAGCGCTGGAAGCCCTGATGCGCGAGCAGTTTCCGCGGGAACGGCTGCAGACGCGGCGGCACGCCGGGATGCGCTATCGCGGCCAGTCCTACGAGGTGGCGGTGCCGGTGCCGAGCCTGCGCGGACCGGAGGATGTCGCCGACCTCACCCGGCGGTTTCACGACGCCCATCGGCGGCGCTACGGCCACATGGCGCAGGCGGAGGCGGTCGAGATCGTCAATTTCCAGGTCACGGCGGTCGGGCTGATCCCGAAGCCCGTGATGAAGACGTTCGCGAGGACAACTGAAGCCGCACAGCCGCACGCCACCCGGCGAGCCTGGTTCGATGCCGAAATCGCCCGCGAGGTGCCGGTGTTTCGCCGCAGTGCGTTGCAGCCGGGCATGCGGATCGAAGGGCCCGCGATCATCGAGGAGCAGACCTCGACCACCGTGCTCTATCCCGGCCAACGCGCCGAGATCGATGAGTATCTCAACATCGAATGCGCGCTGCCGGTTTCGTAGGGTCCGTAGGGTGGGCAAAGGCGCACGCGCCGCGCACGATATCTTTCAGGCAGCCGTGATTGCGTGCGCCGTGCACGCGGGATTGTTCGATCCCGCTCGGCGCTGATGCGTGGGCACGGCGCTGCGTCTTGCGCTGGGCGACGCACTTGCCTGTGGTCCGCGCCTTTGCCCACCCTACAGTCCCCCCTTCTCCTCGATGAAGCGGATGATCTCATCGACCCCCTGCCCGGCTCGCAGATTGCTGAACACGAACGGCCGCGCGCCGCGCATGCGCCTGGCGTCGCGCTCCATCACCTCCAGCGAGGCGCCGACATGGGGCGCGAGGTCGATCTTGTTGATCACGAGGAGATCCGAGCGGGTGATGCCGGGACCACCCTTCGAGGGAATCTTGTCGCCGGCGGCGACGTCGATGACGTAGACGGTGAGGTCGGCGAGCTCGGGCGAGAAGGTGGCGGCCAGATTGTCGCCGCCCGATTCGATCAGCACCAGGTCGAGCGCGGGAAATTTCCCGCACATCTCCGCCACCGCCGCGAGATTGATCGAGGCGTCCTCGCGGATCGCGGTGTGCGGGCAGCCGCCGGTCTCGACTCCGGCGATGCGCTCCGGCGCCAGCGCCCCGGAGCGTACCAGGTATTCGGCGTCCCACTTGGTGTAGATGTCGTTGGTGATGGCGGCGATCTCAAAGCGCTCGCGCAGCCGCTTGCACAGCGCATCCATCAGCGCGGTCTTGCCGGAGCCGACCGGGCCGCCGATGCCGACGCGCAGGGGGCCGTGGGTCGACGCCATCCTCAACTCCGAAACAGCCGCGTGTACTGGGTCTCGTGGCGCATGCTGGCGAGGTCGGCCCGGAACGAGGCGCTGCCGATGCCGTCGAGGGCGGTGACGAGCGCCCGCTCGGCGGTCGCCGCCACCACCGGCTCGAGTCCGGCGAGCACGCGCTGGCCGTCGGTCTGCCCGAGCGGAACGAGCCGCACGCCGGCAGAGACGAGGTTCGCGGCCATCGCCTGGAGACAGGCGTGCAGCACCGGCACCAGCGGCAGGCCATGTCCGGCGCCGGCGACGCCGACCGCAATCGGCAGCGCGACCGGTCCGTCCCAGACCGCGAGCAGGCGGTCGAGCGCCGCGCACGGCCAGGCGGCGCGCGTCGTCTCAAGGAAGGCGCGGCCCTGCGCCGTGGTCTCCAGGTGGCGCTCCTTCGAGGGCGCGAAGACGGCGGCAAGCTCGGCGACCGCGCGCAGCGTGGCATCGTCGCCGGCGGCGGCCGCGCGGTGCGCGTGCACGAGGAAAACCGCATCGCAAAATCCGCCGCCCTCGCCGATCATCACGGCGAGCCAGCGCTCGAGCGAGGCCGCGTCACCGACGTCGCCGGCCTCGACCGCCCACTCGATGCCGCCCGAATAGGAGAACGCGCCGACCGGGTAGGCCGGCGACAACCACGCCATCAGCCGATAGAGCGCGGCGGAGTCGAACGGTGTCGGTCGTCTAGACATCGTCCCCCCCGCGATGACGATGACCGTGATAGGCGCCGGGCTCCGGATCGAACGGCGCCTCGATCGGCGTGAGCTCGGCGCCGAGCCCGCGCAGCATGTCTTCGAGCACGTGGTCGCGGCGGATGCGCAGCTTGCCACCCACCACCTGCAGGTCGGTGTGGCGGTTGCCGATGTGCCAGGCGAGCCGCGCCAGCTCGGCGGATGACGCCGCCGCGATCTCGGTGAGCGGCTCGGGCTTGCCGGCGACGCGCACGATCGCGCCGTCCTCGAGCACCAGGCCGTCGCCATCGCGCAGCGCGCGCGCCTGCGGCAGGTCGAGCAGGAACACGGTGCCGCGCTCGCCGGCCAGGGTGATGCGGCGGCGGTGGCGCTCGTCGGCGTCGAGCACGACGGCGTCGATCGCCGTCGCGGCGTTCCAGGTTCCGGCCTTCCTCACCTCGGACGCGCGCCGCATCGATCACGCTCTCAGAACAAGAAATACCGCTGCGCCATCGGCAGCACCTCGGCCGGCGCGCAGGTCAACAGCTCGCCGTCAGCGCGCACCTCGTAGGTTTCCGGGTCGACCTCGATCTTTGGCGTGGCGTCGTTGTGCACCATGCTCTTTTTCGATATGCCGCCGCGGGTGTTCTCGACCGCGACCAGCGCTTTCTCGACCCCGAGCTTGTTGCGCAATCCGCTCCGCAGCGCCGCCTTCGAGACGAACACCACCGAGGAGGCGGTGAGCGCCTTGCCGAAGGCGCCGAACATCGGCCGGTAGTGCACCGGCTGCGGCGTCGGGATCGAGGCGTTGGGATCGCCCATCTGGGCGGCGATGATCGAGCCACCCTTGATGATCGTCTCGGGCTTGACGCCGAAGAAGGCCGGCGACCACAGCACCAGATCGGCGAGCTTGCCCTTCTCCACCGAGCCGACGTGCTTCGACACGCCGTGCGCGATCGCCGGGTTGATGGTGTACTTGGCGACGTAGCGCTTGGCGCGGACATTGTCGTTGTCGCCCTTCTCCTCTTTGAGCCGCCCGCGCTGCTTCTTCATCTTGTCGGCGGTCTGCCAGGTGCGGATGATCACCTCGCCGACCCGGCCCATGGCCTGGCTGTCCGACGACATCATCGAGATCGCACCGACGTCGTGCAGGATGTCCTCGGCGGCGATGGTTTCCTTGCGGATGCGGCTTTCGGCGAACGCGAGGTCCTCGGCGATCGACGGATCGAGATGATGGCACACCATCAGCATGTCGAGATGCTCGTCGATGGTGTTGCGGGTGAACGGCCGCGTCGGGTTGGTGGACGACGGCAGCACGTTCTTGAGCCCGGCCACCTTGATGATGTCGGGAGCGTGCCCGCCGCCGGCGCCTTCGGTGTGGAAAGCGTGGATGGTGCGGCCCTTGAACGCCTTGATGGTGTCCTCGACGAAGCCCGACTCGTTGAGGGTGTCGGTGTGGAGCATCACCTGCACGTCGTAGTCGTCGGCGACCGAGAGGCAGCAGTCGATCGCCGCCGGCGTCGTGCCCCAGTCCTCGTGCAGTTTGAGTGAGCAGGCGCCGCCCTTGACCATCTCCTCCAGCGCCGCCGGCCGCGACGCGTTGCCCTTGCCGGCGAAGCCGAGATTGACCGGCAATCCGTCGGCGGCCTGGATCATGCGGCCGATGTGCCACGGTCCCGGCGTGCAAGTGGTGGCGAAGGTGCCGTGTGCGGGCCCGGTGCCGCCGCCCAGCATCGAGGTGATGCCCGACATCAGCGCGTCCTCGACCTGCTGCGGGCAGATGAAATGAATGTGGGTGTCGAAGCCGCCGGCGGTGAGGATCTTGCCCTCGCCCGCGATCGCCTCGGTGCCGGGCCCGATCACGATACTGACGTTGGGCTGGATGTCGGGATTGCCGGCCTTGCCGATGGCGGCGATGCGGCCGCCCTTGAGTCCGACGTCGGCTTTGACCACGCCCCAGTGGTCGAGGATCAACGCGTTGGTGATGACGGTGTCGACGGCGCCCTGCTTGTTGCTGAGCTGACTCTGGCCCATGCCGTCGCGGATTACCTTCCCGCCGCCGAATTTTACCTCTTCGCCGTAGCTGCAGAGATCCTTCTCCACCTCGATGATGATGTCGGTGTCGGCGAGCCGCACCCGGTCGCCGGTCGTGGGCCCGAACATGTCGGCATAGACGGCACGTGAGATTTTTGTCGCCATAATCCATTCCCGCTTTCCACAGCCGATCCGGACGCGTTTCGATTGATTCCCGGACCAGCTCAAGTACGATTGCATCAGCTCAGTAGCGTTCACGTTGGTGACAGGAAGCTGCCTCGAGACGCTCGGCCGTCGTTGGTCGTGAAAACGATCGACCTTCGACCGGGTTCATGAAGGCTCCTTGTCGTCCAGAGCGGACCTTTGAGCTCGGCGGGCAGGCTTCGGCCTGCCCGCTGCTATTTTGCGGCTCCCGATCACGGCGCGGCCTTCTTCCGGCGTCCGCCAGAGGTTCTCGAACGCGGGGCGCAAGACGTCCTCCGCGAAGCGAAATCCGTCGCGACGCCGGCGGTGCACGGTATCCGGAGAGAAATCGCGCATGCCGTCCTTGTCGTCGGCGGCGGCCTGCGCGCCCGGAACCAGCGTGACGGCCGGGTCCTGGAAGTCGACGTTCACGATCGCGTCGACGACCTTGTAGCGCCGTGCTTCATCGAGACGCGCACGCAGCCGGTCATCGATCGCATCGGGCGCAACCAGGGCGGCAAGATCTTCGACGGTCTCGACCAGCGCATTGATCCGCCGTGCGGTGTCGTGGTCCTGGCGCATGCGATTGCCGTAGCTGAGCTCGTGCATGCGATCTTCGACACCGGCGAGGTTGCGCGGCAATCTGGCGCGCAGCGGATACAAGTTCATGACCACCAGCATGCGCTCGACATCAGGATTGGCGCTGAACGCGTCGATTGCCAAGCCGAGCGGCGTGTTGTCGACGATGCCGCCATCCCAATACGGCATGCCGTCGATTTCGGTCCATGGAAATGCCGGCGGCAGGCTGCCGCTCGCCAGCACGTGGCGAGGCTCGATTTTCGTCGCCGGCACCTTCCCGATCGCCTTGCTGGCGAACGGCCGGAGCTCGCCGGTCACGACCTCGACCGCCGTCACCACGAGCGCGGTCTCGCTTGCGTTGAGCGCCGCGAAGTCCACATGCCGTGCCAAGGTCGCGAGCAGCGGACGCGTATCGTAGACGTAGGTCCAGGTTGGAGCCGTCCAGAAATCCGGCCGCGGCGTGTAGAAGCCCGGCAGTCCGAAATAGGCGAGGTCGCGCTGCGCCGCCGAGAACCAGAACGGCGGCGCCTGCAGGGTGAGATCATCCCACAGCGCATCGAGGCGCGCGCGCGCATCGGTACCGTTCTTGGCGCCGACCACGCAGGCCGCGTTGATGGACCCGATCGATACGCCGGTCACGACCTTGAGGACGATCTCGTGGCCCTCGGCGGCAAATTCGTCCATCAGCTCCAGCAGCGCGTTCATGGCGCCGCATTCATAGGCGCCGAGCGCACCGCCGCCCTGCAGAACGACGCCGATCTCAAGAGGCCTGCTCGATGTCTTGGACATGGCCTGTCCTCCTCCGGGTCAGAGGTTCAGAGCTTCCCCATCACGTCCTGCCTGAAGCCGTAGATCGTGCGCTTGCCGGCGAGCGCGACCAGCGTCACGTCGCGGGTCTGGCCGGGCTCGAAGCGCACCGCCGTGCCGGCCGCGATATCGAGCCGCATGCCGCGCGCCTTCTTGCGATCGAACTTCAGCGCCGGATTGGTCTCGAAGAAATGATAGTGCGAGCCGACCTGGATCGGCCGGTCGCCGGTATTGGTGACGGTGAGCATCACCGTCTTGCGGCCGGCATTGAGCTCGACCTCGCCGTCCGTGATGAACATCTCGCCGGGGATCATGGGTGCCTCGCTATCTCTCCGCACTCGTCGTCATTCCGGGGCGCCACCGATCTCGGGTCACCCGAGATCGGTCACTTAAGAGTGTCCAAGTCGGCGATAGCCGACTTGGATGGCGGCGATCCCGGAATCCATAACCACCGTCCGTGAGTATGGATTCCGGGCCCGGCGCTGCGCGCCGTCCCGGAATGACAGCCGAGAGGATCATCGTATCGGCTCATGCACCGTCACCAGCTTGGTGCCGTCGGGAAACGTCGCCTCGACCTGGATGTCGTGGATCATTTCGGGGATGCCGTCCATCACCTGCGCGCGCGTGAGGACGTGCGCGCCCGCCTCCATCAGTTCGGCGACGGTCTTGCCGTCGCGCGCCCCCTCGACAATGAAATCGGTGATCAGCGCCACCGCCTCCGGATGATTGAGCTTGACGCCGCGCTCGAGCCGCCGGCGCGCCACCATCGCCGCCATCGCGACCATCAGCTTGTCCTTTTCGCGGGGCGTGAGGTTCATGCGTTACCTTTTCGGTTGAGCCTTTCAATTGAGCCAGAGCCGCGGCAGCGCGGCGCCGCGCAGCGCGCCAAGCACGGCGACCAGATCGTGCCGCAGCGCGGCGCCATCGGCGGCGCAAAGCCGCACCACCGCGAAGCCGTTCCACGCCGATGCGCCGACCTCGCCACGAAACCTGCTTTCGAGAGTGCGCACGGCTGCGGTGGTGGCGTCGTCTCCCGGCACCACCAGGACGGTCGCGACCGCAACCCCGCCGTTGGCGACCGCGGGCTCCTTGAGCTTGACGGCGATGCCGCCCTCGAGGCGCATCGCTTCCGCATGGATGAGCCGGCCGTTGCGGCGCAGGCGCCAGCGATCGACGAGCCCGCCGTCGTCGACCACCTCTCCCATGCCGGAGCGGCCGAGCACCAGCGCCTCGGCCAGGATGAGCCGCGCATCCTCGGCGAGATCGACCTCGATCGAGCGCGCAAGCCGCGCCCGGTCGAACAGGATCGTCTCCTGTGGCAGCCACGCCAGCGAGCCGCCGGCGCCGACCGCAAGCGTCACGTCGATCGCGGCGTCGGGCTCGAGCGTGCGGTAGACCTTCTCGGCCGCCGCGGTGGAGACGACGAGCCGCGCGCCCGGCTCGACCGACACTTCGAGCCGCAAGCGGTCGCCGCCCGCCACGCCGCCCGCGGTATTGACGATGACGGCTTCGAGCTCGCCGGCCGGAGGCCCCGGGCAGCGCACACGCAACGAGCCTTCCTCGCGAACGCGCCAACGGCGCGTCACGCCGCCGTTCGCCTTGACGGCGAGCGCGATGCGCCCGACGGCGCGGTTCGCCGCGAAAGTCCGGGCCGCCTCGGCTGCCGCGCTTTTCACGCTTCACCCTAATACGTTCAGATCGCCATGGCGCGCTTGAGCGCCGCCTCATCCATGGTGTCGCGGCTGCAGGAATAGACGATCGCGCCGCGGTCCATCACGGCGAAATGGTCGCCCAGCTCGCGCGCAAAGTCGAGATATTGCTCGACCAGCACCACGGCGATCTGACCCAGATTGCGCAGATATCCGATGGCGCGGCCGATATCCTTGATGATCGAGGGCTGGATGCCCTCGGTCGGCTCATCGAGCAGCAGCAGCCGCGGCCGCATCACCAGCGCGCGGCCGATGGCGAGCTGCTGCTGCTGGCCACCCGACAGGTCACCGCCGCGCCGGCGCAGCATGCCGCCGAGCACCGGGAACAGCGCGAACACGTCGTCCGGGATCGAGCGCTCGCCGCGCTTGAGCGGCGCGAAGCCGGTCTCGAGGTTCTCCTCGACCGTGAGCAGCGGGAAAATCTCGCGGCCCTGCGGCACGTAGGCGATGCCGCGGCGGGCGCGCTCATCGGGCTTGAGCCGCGAAATGTCAGCCCCGGCCCAGGTAATCGTGCCTTTGCTGATCGGCTGCTGGCCGGCCAGCGCGTCGAGCAGGCTGGTCTTGCCGACGCCGTTGCGGCCGAGCACGCAGGTCACCTTGCCGGGCTCGGCGGTGAGCGAGACCGCGCGCAACGCCTGGGCGGCGCCATAATGGAGATCGATGGCGTTGACCTGCAGCATGAGTTAGCGCCCCAGATAGACCTCGACCACGCGCTCGTTCTGCGAGACCTGGTCGATGGTTCCTTCGGCCAACACGGCGCCTTCGTGCAGGCAGGTGACCCGCACGCCGAGCTCGCGCACGAAGGTCATGTCATGCTCGACCACCACCACGGTGCGGTCGCGGTTGATCTCCTTGAGCAGCTCGGCGGTCTGCCGCGTCTCGGCGTCGGTCATGCCGGCGACCGGCTCGTCGACCAGCAGCAGCTTCGGCTCCTGTGCCAGCAGCATGCCGATCTCGAGCCACTGCTTCTGCCCGTGCGACAGCGAGCCGGCGACGCGGTCGCGCAACGTCGAGAGCCGGATGATCCCGAGGATGCTGTTGATGCGGCTCGCCTCCTCGGCGGTCTCGCGCCAGAACAGGGTCTTGCGCGCGCGCCGGTCGCTCTTGAGCGCGAGCCCGATATTGTCCTCGACCGTGTGCATGTCGAATACGGTCGGCTTCTGAAACTTGCGGCCGATGCCCAGGAGCGCGATCTCGGTCTCGTCGAGGCGCGAGAGGTCGTAGCTGCCGTCGAAGTAGACGTCGCCGGTGTCGGGCCTGGTCTTGCCGGTGACCACGTCCATCATGGTGGTCTTGCCGGCGCCGTTGGGGCCGATGATGGCGCGCATCTCGCCCGGCTCGATCGTGAACGACAGGTTGTCGAGGGCGCGGAAGCCGTCGAACGAGACGGTCACACCGTCGAGGTAGAGCAGCGCCGTGGTGGTGCGCGCGTCCATCGATCACTCCGCCGGCCGCGGGGCCGCTTCCGGCACCGGCGCAGCGGCGGCAGCGGCGCCCTGCCGCCGCTGCCGCCATTCCCCCCGCCAATGCCGGATGGTGCCGACGATGCCGCGCGGCAGCAGCAGCGTCACCGCGACGAACAGGCCGCCGAGTACGAACAGCCAATAGGGCGCCAGAATGCCGCTGGTGAAATAGGTCTTGCCGTAGTTGACCAGCACGGCCCCGACCACGGCGCCGGTGAGCGTGCCGCGCCCGCCGACCGCCACCCAGATCACCGCCTCGATGGAATTGGCGGGCGAGAATTCGCTCGGATTGATGATGCCGACCTGCGGCACGTAGAGGGCGCCCGCCACTCCCGCCATGCAGGCCGACAGCGTGAACACCAGGAGCTTGTAGGCCTCGACCCGGTAGCCGAGGAAGCGGGTGCGCGCCTCGGCATCCCGGATCGCGACCAGCACCTTGCCGAACTTCGAGCTGACGACGACCCGGCAGATGATGAAGCCGAGACCCAGTGCGACACAGGAGGTGGCGAACAGCGCGGCCCGCGTGCCCGGGGCCTGCACGTTGAAGCCGAGAATGTCCTTGAAATCGGTGAGGCCGTTATTGCCGCCGAAGCCGAAATTGTTGCGGAAGAATCCGAGCATCAGCGCGAAGGTCAGCGCCTGGGTGATGATCGACAGGTAGACGCCGGTGACGCGGCTGCGGAACGCGAACCATCCGAACACGAAGGCGAGCGCGCCCGGCACCAGCACGACCATCAGCAGCGCGTAGGGGAAATGCTGGAAGCCGTACCAGTAGACCGGCAGCTCCGGCCAGTTCAGGAACACCATGAAGTCCGGCAGCTCCGGATGCGCGTAGACGCCGCGGGTGCCGATCTGGCGCATCAGATACATGCCCATGGCGTAGCCGCCGAGCGCGAAGAAGGCGCCATGACCGAGCGAGAGGATGCCGCAATAGCCCCAGATCAGATCGATCGAGAGCGCGAGCAGCGCGTAGCAGAGATATTTGCCGAACAGCGCCACGAAGTAGCTCGACACGTGGAACGGCGAATACGGCGGCAGTGCAACGTTGAGGACCGGCACCAGGACCGCGATAGCGGCCAGCAGCACCAGGAAGATGACGGCGCCGCGATCGAGCGAGCGGATGACGAGGCCGCCGATCATGCCTCCACCGCCCGGCCCTTGAGGGCGAACAGGCCCCGCGGGCGCTTCTGGATGAAAAGGATGATCAGCACCAGGATGGCGATCTTGCCGAGGACAGCGCCGGCGTAGGGCTCGAGGAACTTGTTGGCGATGCCGAGCGTGAAGGCGCCGACCAAGGTGCCCCACAGATTGCCCACACCGCCGAACACCACCACCATGAACGAGTCGATGATGTAGCCCTGGCCGAGATTGGGGCTGACATTGTCGATCTGCGACAGCGCCACGCCGGCAAGCCCAGCGATGCCGGAGCCGAGCCCGAAGGTGAGCGCGTCGATGCGGGCGGTGCGGATGCCCATCGAGGCCGCCATCGCCCGGTTCTGAGTGACCGCCCGCATTTCGAGGCCAAACCGCGTGAACCGCAGCAGCCCCAGCAGCCCCACGAAAATGAGCAGCGTAAAGACGATGATCCACAGCCGGTTATAGGTGATGGTGATGTGGCCGAGCTCGAATGACCCGCTCATCCAGGACGGGTTGCCGACGTCCTTGTTGGTCGGGCCAAAGCCCGTGCGCACCGCCTGCTGCAGGATCAGCGAGAGCCCCCAGGTGGCGAGCAGCGTCTCCAGCGGACGGCCATAGAGGAAGCGGATGATGCCGCGCTCGATCAGGATGCCGACCAGGCCGGCGACCAGGAAGGCGAGCGGAATGGCGATCGCCAGCGAATAGTCGAACAGCGCCGGATTCCTGGCCCGGATCACCTCCTGCACGACGAACGTGGTGTAGGCGCCGAGCATGACCATTTCGCCATGCGCCATGTTGATGACGCCCATCACGCCGAAGGTGATGGCAAGCCCGATTGCCGCCAGCAGCAACACCGAGCCGAGCGAGAGCCCGTACCAGGCGTTTTGCAGCGCCGTCCACATGGCGAGGCTGTTCTCGATCGAGGCGATGGCGTCGGTCGCCGCCTTCTTCACCGCCGGCGGCGCGCTCGCCGGCAGGCCGCCGAGCAAGCCGAGCGCCTCCTGGTCGCCGCGCTGGCGAACGATCGCGATGGCTTCGAGCTTGTCGGCCTCCGACGCACCGTCGAGATAGAGCACGACCGCGGCGCGCGCCTCGATCAGTGCCTGTTTCACCCGTGGGTCGGTCTCCTTGGCGATGGCCTGATCGAGCGTCGGGAGGGCATTGGCGTCGCGCGACCGGAGCACCGCCTGGGCCGCTTCCAGGCGTTTGCCCGGGTCGGGCGCGAGCAAGGTCAAGCCGCCCAGCGTGGCCTGGATGATCCGCCGCAGCCGGTTGTTGAGCCGCACCGGCGCCAGATCCGCCGGGCCGGCGCCGGCCACCGCCTCGCCGGTCGCCGCATCGGTCAGCTTGCCGGACTTGTCCTTGATGAAAACGCGCTTGGCTTCGGCGCTGAACAGCAGACGGCCGTCCTGCAGGGCCTCGATGATGGCGGCGGCGCGCGGATTGCCGCTTGCGGCTACAGCGTTGATGCCCTCGATCGTCTCGTCGAAGCTGTCGGCCGTGAAGCGGGTGAGCGCATCCTCGTAGGGCCCGGCCTGGGCGCCCGTCAGCAGGGCAGCCAGCAGACCAAGCGCCACGACGAGCGCCAGCAAGCGGTCGCGGAAGGCAGGCATCCCGATAGTCCCGGCATTGCAAACGGGAGGCGGCCCGATACTCAAGACATTCGGGCCGCCTCCGGCCTTGTCATGCAGCGGCTGTTACGACGCGCCGCCGCACTTCTTGGTCACGGTGTTGTAGTTGCCGCACTTGAGCGTCACCCAGTCGGCGTCGAGGTCCTTGGAGCCCGGCAGGAACTTGGACCAGGCGTCGCCCGGGACCAGCCCCGGCGTCTTCCAGACCACGTCGAATTGGCCGTCCGCCCGCACCTCGCCGATGAACACCGGCTTGGTGATGTGGTGGTTGGGCAGCATCTTCGACGTCCCGCCGGTCAGGTTGGGCGCCTCGATGCCGGGCAACGCGTCGATCACCTTGTCGGGATCGGTGCTCTTCACCTTCTCGACCGCCTTCACCCACATGGCGAAGCCGATGACGTGCGCTTCCATCGGATCGTTGGTGACGCGCTTGGGATTCTTGATGAAGGTCTTCCAGTCGGCGATGAACTTGTCGTTGATCGGAGTCTTGACGGACTGGAAGTAGTTCCAGGCGGCCATGTGCCCGAGCAGCGGCTTGGTATCGATGCCGGCGAGCTCTTCCTCGCCGACCGAGAAGGCAACGGACGGGATGTCGGTCGCCTTGACGCCCTGGTTGCCGAGCTCTTTGTAGAACGGAACGTTGGCGTCGCCGTTGATGGTGGAGACGACCGCGGTCTTCTTGCCGGCCGAGCCGAACTTCTTGATGTCCGACACGATGGTCTGCCAGTCGGAATGTCCGAACGGCGTGTAATTGATCATGATGTCGGCGTCGGCGACGCCTTTCTGCTTGAGATAGGCCTCGAGGATCTTGTTGGTGGTGCGCGGATAGACGTAGTCGGTGCCGGCCAGCACCCAGCGCTTGGCCTCGCCGCCGTCCTTGCTCATCAGGTAGTCGACGGCGGGGATCGCCTGCTGGTTGGGCGCGGCGCCGGTGTAGAAGACGTTGCGCTCGCTCTCCTCGCCTTCGTATTGCACCGGATAGAACAGGATGCTGTTGAGCTCCTTGAACACCGGCAGCACCGACTTGCGCGACACCGAAGTCCAGCAGCCGAACACGACCGAGACCTTCTCCTTGGTGATGAGTTCGCGCGCCTTCTCGGCGAACAGCGGCCAGTTCGAGGCCGGGTCGACCACCACGGCCTCGAGCTTCTTGCCGAGCAGGCCGCCCTTCTTGTTCTGCTCCTCGATCAGCATCAGCATGACGTCCTTCAGCGTGGTCTCGCTGATTGCCATGGTGCCGGAGAGCGAATGGAGAATGCCGACCTTGATGGTGTCCTGGGCCTGGGCGGGTAATGCCGCCGCGAGCCCCACTGCAACACCCGCCGCGGCGGCAAGCCACCGGGCGGCCGACGGTCGCGCGGCGACCGTGCCAACGGATGTAATCATCGCGATGTCCTTCTGTTGACGCACGCGGACGGCGTGGTCGCCGGCTCGCGGGGCGGGAATCGCAAGCGCCGTGCCAAGCGGCATCCGCAAAGTAAGCCATTGCGTGATCGGGCTGATCTCTCGGGATTTGGCCCGGGCTGCCGGCTAAAATTGCTGTGCCCGCTCAAAAAATAGACGGTTGCCTAATCTGTGATCAGAGACCCGGTGGCGGCGCCGGCAAGCCTCGGCGTCGGTGCGTCCAATCGCCTGAAATCACCTGAGAAAATTCGTTGTTGCGTCGCCTGCACGCGCCGAGACTCACCGCCGCGGCGGCTTGGCAGCAAATTCCGATCCGCGCACGCACATGCGGCCGCGCGAATCCTGCCAAAGCCTCTCAGTTGCGTGCAGGTGGCCCAATGCCCGCGCAACGGTGCGGAAATCGTACGCGGAGAAGCGCTCGGCGACGTCGGTGTAATAGAGCGGCTCCTTGCCGATCGCCGCCAGGATCTTCGCCGCCAGCTCTTCGACCACCCGCTCGTCGCCGGCCTCCCCCACCGCATCGGCCTTGCCGTTGACGTAGTCGTCGATCCTGGCGCGGTCCGCATAGGCATAAGTGATGCGCTCGTAATATTCGGGCGGGATGCCCTCCGGGATGGTGGCGTCGATGCCGACCTTGGCGCCGGTCGGCACCAC
>JBEVIH010000201.1:0-7083 GCA_040510815.1 Xanthobacteraceae bacterium
CGACCCGGCCGCTGTTCGAGCGCGCGGCGGAGCACAAGATCGCCATGTCGTTCGGCTACGCCGAGCTCACCCCGGACGGGCAGCGCTTCAACACCTCGATCCTCACCGACCGCGACGGCAGGATCGTCGGCAAATACCGCAAGGTGCATCTACCCGGCCACGCCGACTACGATCCGGCGCGCTCGTTCCAGCATCTCGAGAAGCGCTATTTCGAGCCGGGCGACGTCGGCTTCCCGGTCTGGCGCACGATGGGCGGCATTCTGGGGATGTGCATCTGCAACGACCGCCGCTGGCCGGAGACCTATCGGGTCATGGGGCTGCAGGGCGTGGAATTGATCATGCTCGGCTTCAACACGCCGTCGGTGAACTCGCAGAAGGCGAGCGAAGGCCCGCAGCAGCGCATGTTCCAGCACAAGCTCTCGCTGCAGGCTGGCGCCTATCAGAACTCCACCTGGGTGGTGGCGACGGCGAAGTGCGGGGTCGAGGACGGCCATCCGCTGATCGGCGGCAGCCTGATCGTCAACCCGGACGGCGAGATCGTCGCGCAGGGCAAGACCGAGGACGACGAGCTGGTGGTGGCGGACTGCGATCTCGACGCGACGGTGTTCGGCAAGCGGACGGTGTTCGATTTCGCGCGCCACCGGCGCGTCGAGCATTACGGCCGCATCACCGGCCAGACCGGCGTGATCCCGCCGCCGGCAGAAGACTGATCAGCTCGTCCACGCAGGCGTCGGCGAACGCTGCGTCGTTGATGTGATGCGGCAGCTCCTTGACGGCGCCGCCCGGAAGATGGCGCGTCAGCGCATCGACGAACACCCGATCGGCTTGCGGTTGCGCCCAGGCGCCGATCTCGCGGCCGGCGAGATCGTGGGTCTTGCGTCCGGTCAGCGCGCTCCAGCCGTCGCGCGGGATCAGCACCCGCACCGGCCCTTTCGCCGCGCGCAGGCGTTCGCCGATGAGCTTGCCCAGCGCGGTGAATTCCTCCGCATTGGTGCGCATCAGCAGGATCTCGACGTTGTACTGGAAGAACTCGCGCTGGCGGTAGCGCTCGGGCACCTCGCCGACCCACCAGTTGGTGAAATCGAGGCAGCCCGGCACCACGACCTGCGGCACCGCGGCGGCGCCGGCCGCGGTGAGCCGCGTTTCGCCGGCGCTGTAGACGCCGCCGGTAACGAAATCCGTGAGCTCGGAGGTGGTGAGATCGATCACGCCGGCGAGCTCGCCGCGGCCCGCCAGCGCTTCGAGCGCGCGGCCGCCCGGCCCCGAGGCATGGAAGTGGATGATCTCGAAGTCAGAGCCTTCGAGCCGCGCGGTGATGCGGTCGACCGCCGGCTGCAGGTTGCCGAACGAGGAGACGCCGATCAGCTCCCGGGAGCCGCCGGCGTCGGCGGTGCGAGACCGGCGCGCCTTGGCCATGCCGGCCACCGCCTCTGCGGCATTGGTCAGCGCCGCGCGGGTGACGCGGTTGAGCCAGATGTCGCCGATGGTCGGAAAAATCGCGATGTCGCTTTCGGCGACGTAGAACTGCACCGCCGCCGTCGCCGCCACCGGCGTCACCATGGCCTTGGGGAACGCCAGCGGCAGGCCGCGCATGATGGCGCAGGCCATGGTCGAGCCGTTGGCGCCGCCGACGCCGAGCACGCCGTCGATGGCGCCGGCCTGTTGCCTCGCTTGCACGATCTTGCTGCCGCCGCGGATCATGGTCTGCGCCGCGTCGGACCGCGACAGCCTGGCGAGCGCCTCCCATGGCGTTCCCGACGCGGCGGCAACCTCCGCTCCGCCGACATCGGCGAAGTCTTGAGTATGCGGCCGCAGCGAGAGGTCGACCAGCCACGGCGTGACGCCGGCGCCCCTCAGCGCGTCGCAGACGAAGCGCGCCGCCGCGTGCTTGCTGTCGAGCGTGGCGAGGACACCGACTGAAATATCGCCTGCCACCTAGCGGCCCTTCGCAAGCCTGATGGCGCGGAACGCGCGCGTGACCTCGACCACCGACGTCTCGATCGGAAAGCGCTCCGCCGAGGAGCCGCCGACATAGCCGTGCAGGCGCGGCTCGGCGGCGAGGAAGCGCTCCACGTCGGCGGGGGTCTCGATGGCGCCGCCATGGCAGGTCATGATCCGGTCGGAGAATTTCGCCGCCAGCGCGTCCAGAATCGCGGCCGCCCGCGCCAGCGCGGCATCCTGCGCGAGCACGGTCTTCGAGCCGACGGTGCCGCCCGAGCTGTTGCCGAAATGCACGATGATGTTGTCGACGCCGGCCTCGGCCATGGCGAGGGCTTCGTCGGGCGAGGTGCAGAACGCCTTGGTGAACAGCCCCATGCGCGACGCCTGCCCCAGCACGTCGACCTCGCGCGCGAAGCCGAGTCCTGTTTCCTCCAAATCGCTGCGGAACTTGCCGTCGATCAGCGCCACCGTCGGGCAGTTCATCACCCCGTGGTAGCCGGCGGCGGCGACCTTTTCGAGAAAGCGCGCCATGTCGCGGGTCGGATCGACGCACAGCAGGCCGGCGACCAGCGGGCAGTCACGCACCACCTTGACCAGCGCGCGCTCGCCGAGCTCGAGCGTGAGCGCATTGGCGTCGCAGATCGGCAGGTAGCCGGCCATCGAGCTCAGGCCCTGCATGCGGAAATAGGCGAGCGCGTGGGTGGTGACCATGCTGGCGCCGCCGCGCGCCGCCATCTTGGCGGTGATGCCGGAGCCGCACAGCGCATCGTAGATGGCGCGCCCGGCGTCGCGTTCCGCGCGCAGGCGCCGCACGATGGTGTCGCGGTCGAATGTCCCAGCCATGTCGCGCTCCCCGCCGCGCCAGCCTAGCCGATCGCCGCCGCCTGATCCAAGCATCGGAATGGTGTAGGCTGGTCAGGGCGGCGGACGACGACCATGCGCGTGTTCATCGAGAATGAGGCCGGCTCGCGGCGCAAGAACATCTATGACGAGCGCACGCTCGCCCATCTGCGCAGCGTCGAGGTGTCGGCGGCCTATCCGTTCCCCTATGGCTTCGTGCTTGGCACCGTGAGCGGCGACGGCGACGCGGTCGATTGCTTCGTGCTGACCGAAACGGTGCTGGCGTCGGGCACCACCGTCGAATGCGAGCCGGTCGGTCTCATCGAGCAGATCGAGGACGGCGAGATCGACCACAAGGTGCTGGCGGTGCCGCGCGGCAGCGAGGCCAGGGTCGACGCGGCAGCGGTCGCGCCGATCAAGGCTTTTATCGCCGGCGTATTCGCGCATGTGCCCGGCAAGCGGATGGACATCGGCCGCCTGCTCGACCGTTCGGCCGCCGAGGGCTATTTGAGCAAATGCTCGGTGTCATCTTCGTAGGGTGGGCAAAGGCGCGCTCTCGCGCGCCGTGCCCACGCGTCAAGCCGACGACATGGCGCGAGCATACGCGTGGGCACGGCGCTGCCTTCGTACCGCGGGAGAGATCACCCTTGTATCCGCGCCTTTGCCCACCCTACGAATTCTATTTTAGCGCCTATGCGCTTTCGCAGGCATGACAACGGAGAGATTGGCGCAATTCGACCGAGCACGCGCTAATGATGATCTTCCGCCACGTCGATCAGCGTGCCGTCCGGGTCGGCCAGCTGCAGGCTGCCGTGCGGGCACTTCCGCAGCAGCGCCAGCCGCGCGGCGCCTTCCGAATCGAAATCGATCGGCTTGGGCGCGAGCTGGATGTTGGTCTTGGCGAGCTTGTCGCGATGGACCGCGAAGGCCTTGATGTCGGGCACGTGAAAGCCGATGTGATCCATCCCCGGCTGCTCGATCCCGGCGCCGTCGAAGGACGAGATCTTCCACGGCAGGATCGCCATGGTGACGCGGCCGTCGGTGAGCTGATAGCCGCCTTCCGCCGAGGGGGCGTTGCGGGCTTCGAGCTCGAAGACATCGACATAGAAATTGGCCAGCCGCTCGGCCTCGCGCGCCCGGATGGCGAAATGGCTGAAGGTCGTTTCCTGCTTCCATTCGCCCTTGGCGTAGACCTCGGCGCGGTTCTCGTGTCCCGGCTGGGACAGATCGAAATAGTTGCCGGCCGGGTCGTGCGCGCTGTAGCTGGCGAACGGCCGGTTGCCGGGGCGCTTCACGATCTCGATGTCGGGATATTTTATGGCGACCTTGTCGCGCACCTTGTCGAGGCTCTCGACTTCGATGCCGAAATGATCGAGGCCCGCTTTGCGCCCGCCGCGCCGCGGGATCAGCGTCATGCCGAGATAGCCGTCGCCGACCGATATCGCGCCGATCTCGCGCGCGGTGTCGCCCGATGCCTTGAGCCCGAACATCGCGCGGTAGAACATGCCGAGCAGCGTGTAGTGGTCGCTCGTGATGGCCAGATGGTTGAGCTTGCTGAACATTTGTCTCTCCAGGCGTCCCGCGGCGGCCGCTGATGGCTCAATGGTAGTAGCGATTGAGCGCGATGTCGCGCACCTCGGCAAGGCCGGCCGCATCGAGCGTCGTCATCGCCTGCTCCACGGCAGCGCGCACCGCGTCGGCGCTGGCGTAGTTCGCCGAGAGCTTGAGCCGCTTGATCTCGGCAACGAAGGCCGGATCGCCGATCCCCTCGGCCAACGCCGTCCGCAGCAGGTCGGTGCGATCCTGCGGCGTGCCCGGCGTCACCAGCAGCACGCGGCCTAGATCCGCGATGCCGGCGCGCCAGTCGATCAGCCGCGCCTGCGCCGCGCCGATGCTCGCCGCCTCGAAGATCGCCGGGCTGTCGGGGAACTGCTCGGCGCGCTTGCGCGCGAGCGTCACCAGCACGCGCATGCCGCCGCTCGGGCCGTACAGCGCCGCCGCTTCCTCGGAGACGACGCGGCCATCCACCTCGCCGCGCTGGATCGCCAGATTCATGTCCGCCGTTCCCCGGTACCCGGCGATGATCTTGCTCCGGACGTCGAGCGCGTGCACCAGGATCGCGGCGAAATCGGCGTTGCCGTCGATCTTTCCCGACCCCGCCCAGATCACCGGCTTGTCGCTCCGCTTCAGGTCGGCGACCGAATAGTACGGCGACTTCGGCCCCAGCAGCGCGACCTTGGCCTCGTTGCTGACCCGCGCCAGCCAGGTCAGCTTGCGCACGTCGTAATTGACGCCCGGCGACTCGTAGAGCTGCGCCGTCACCAGCGTCTCGCCACCCATCAGCAGGATCGTCAGGCCGTCGGGCGCGGCGGTGAGCATCCGGTTCATCGCCACCAGCCCGCCGGCGCCGGGCTCGTTGGTCGGAATGAGCTTGGCGCCGAGCTTGCGCTCCAGGTGGGGAATGAGCGCGCGCATATAGGCGTCGTAGCCGCCGCCCGGGCTGCCCATGGTGTAGAAGCGAATCTGCTTGCCCTGGTAGAAAGCCCGCGCCGTCTCGTCGGCGGCGCGTGCCGGCACGGGCGCGGCGGCGAGCGCGCCCAGCACGACCGAGATCAGCAATCCGCGGCTTCGCTTGTGCACCGGCATCGCACCCGTCGATCGACCGGAGAATGCACGGCCGGCCAACGCCTGCCAAGCCGGCGCGAGACGAGGCGCTACCCGAAATACGCCTCCCGCACCTCGGGGCGATCGGCGATCTCGGCCGGCGTGCCGCCGACCACCACGCGGCCCTTCGACAGCACGTAGCCGTAGTGCGAGATAGCGAGTGTCTGGCGCACGTTCTGCTCGACCAGGAACACCGTGATGCCGCGCTCGTTGATCTCCCTAATGAGGTTGAAGTTCTCCTTGACCAGGATCGGGGAGAGGCCGAGCGAGGGCTCGTCGATCAGCAGGAGCTTGGGTGCCCGCATCAGGCCACGGCCGATCGAGACCATGGCCTGCTCGCCGCCCGACATGGTGCCGGCGAGCTGCAGCCGGCGCTCGAAGAGCCGCGGAAACAGGCGATAGATCTCGGCCATGCGTTCGTGGGTGACCGCGTCGGAGGTCTCCTGATAGGCGCCGAGCCGCAGGTTCTCCTCGGCCGTGAGCTTGGGAAACACCTTGCGGCCTTCCGGGATGCAGGCGATGCCGGCGGCGATCACCTTGTGGGTCGGCAGGGCGGTGATGTCGGCGCCGTCGAACGCGATGCGGCCGGCGCGCGGCGGGGTCAGGCCCAGGATCGAGCGGATCAGCGTGGTCTTGCCGGAGCCGTTCGACCCCAGGAGACAGGTGATGCGGCCGGGCTCGACCTTGAGCGACACGCCGTCGAGCACGTCGGCCTTGTCGTAGGCGGTGGTGACGTTCTCGATGTCGAGCCCGGCGCTCATCATTCCACCCCCAGATAGGCTTCCTGCACTTGCCGGTCGGCGGCGACGTTCCGATAGGGTCCCTCGGCGATCTTGCGGCCGAAATTGAGCACCACGCAGCGGTCGGTGATGCGCTCGATCACCCCCATCTCGTGCTCGACGATGATGATGGTGAGGTCGCGGTCGCGGGCGCGGACCTGCAAGATGTCGTCCATCAATTCGGTGGTTTCCTCGTGCGTCATGCCGGCGGACGGCTCGTCGAGCAGGAGGAGCTTCGGCTGGCTGACCAGCGCCCGGCAGATCTCGATCCGGCGCCGGTCGATCATCGGCAGGCCGGCCACCGGCTCGAACATGCGCCCGGCGAGCTGCGGCTCGAACACCTCGACCAGCGCGCGAGCCGCCCGATAGGCGGCCTCGAACTCGCGCTTGAAGGCGGCGCGCCGCATCAGGTTGAACCACAGCCCTTGGCGCAGCCGCTTGTGGTTGCCGATCATGATGTTGTCGAAGATCGACAGCGGCAGCGACAGCCGCGAGCGCTGGAAGGTGCGTGAGATGCCCGCATGGTAGATCGCCTGCGGCGAGGCGCGGGTGATCTCGGCGCCGCCGAAGTGCACGGTACCGCCGTCGGCGCCGTAGATGCCGGTGGCGACGTTGAAGAACGTGGTCTTGCCCGAGCCGTTGGGGCCGATGAGACCGAGGATCTCGTTGGGCGCCACCGTGAGGTCGAGACGGTCGAGCGCCACCACGCCGCCGAAGCGCTTGCTCAGCCCGCGCGCCTCCAGCAGCAGCGGCGCGCTCATGGCCGCCATCCGGGGAAATAGCGGCGCACCGGCCGCGGCAGCAGGCCCTCGGGCCGGAACAGCAGCACCACGATCACCAGCAGGGCATAGAGCAGGAA
>JBEVIH010000202.1:0-16094 GCA_040510815.1 Xanthobacteraceae bacterium
GCGGCCGGTGACCGCAGTCGCGCTGTCGCTGGCGATGATCGTCATCTTGATGCTGCTGTCGCATTTCAAGCACCGCATCCTGATGATGACTGTCACCTTCGTCGACGTGATGGTCATCGACCTCGACACCTTCTCGTTTCTGCTGACCATGATCCCGGGGCTGGCCTGGAAGGTCGCGCTCGCGGTGCTGCTTGCCGGGCCGGTGCTGGCGCTGCTATGGCGGCTCGAGCCGTTCCGGGTGCGCCGCGGCCTCGCCGTCGTCGGCGCGGCGCTCTCATTTGCCGCGCTTGCCGCGCTGTCGTTCGCGCTGCCGACCGACCGCGAGGACGAGTTCTACGACCACAACTACGTTTCCAAGTTCGCGCGCTCGGCCGCGGTCGCCGCCGTCGACCTGATGACCCGCGGCGTGCTGGAGGCCGACGCCGCCATCCCCGACGGCCTGCGGCTCGCCAATGCGGCGCCCTGCGAGGCTCCCCATAAGCTGCCGCACATCGTCATGGTGTTCGACGAATCGAGCTTCGACGTCACCATGATGCCGGACATCAAGGTTCCGCCGGGCTACCGGGAGCGCTTCCGCTCGTTCGACGGCAAGCAACGCGGCTTCGTGGTCGAGGGCGCCGCCGGCCCGAGCTGGTACACCGAGTACAACGTGCTCGCCGGATTGTCGGTGCGCTCCTACGGCCGCTTTGCCGAGTCGGTCACCCGGCTCGCCGCCGGCCGTGTCAAGCGCGGGTTGCCCCATGCCTTGCGGCGCTGCGGTTACACGACCTACAGCCTCTATTCCTGGTTCGGGGCCTTTGTCGGCGCCCGCGGCTTCCAGACCACGACCGGCATCGAGCATTTCCTCGACGCCAAGGCGCTCGGCGTGGGTCCGGCGGATACCGACGGCTTCTATTACGATCACGCTGCCCGCGTGATCGCACAAGAGCGCGGCAATGGCCCGGTTTTCGTCTTCGTCTATCTGGCGACCAACCACTTCCCGTGGGACTACCGCTATCGTCCCGATCTGATGCCCGAGTGGGTGGATCCGGGAAACTGGACCGACATCGATGAATATTTGCGCCGCCAGGAGATGAGCGTGCGCGACTATGCGCAGTTCCGGGAGCGTCTTGGTCGCGAGTTTCCGGGCGAGCAGTTCCTGCTGGTGCGTTTCGGCGACCATCAGCCGCATTTTGCCAAGTATTTCATGGAGCCCGGGCTCGATCGGACGGCGGTCGCCCAGCGCATTCTCGAGCGCGACCCGCGCTATTTCACCACCTATTACGCGATCGACGCGGTCAACTTCCGGCCGGTTGACCTGTCTTCCGCGCATGACCCGCTCGACGCGCCGTATCTCCCGCTGGTGGTGCTGGAGGGGGCAGGGGTGCCGCTCGACGCCTCGTTCGCGGAGCAGAAGCGGATCCTCGCGCGTTGCCGCGGCCTGTTCTACCTCTGCGCCGGCGGCGCCGAGGCGAGCCGGTTCAACCGCCTGCTGATGGATGCCGGCCTGATCAAGGGGTTCTGACCGCGACCATGCCTACGAGATGGGCGGAATGAACCAATATTAATCGGGGCGCTCGGTCTTCTGCTCCGCTCGGCGCAAGCCGGATTGCCAGAATTGACAATATTTTTGAATGGCGCGCCACGCCGGCGTCCGTGACCTTGAAATGACAAAATTAATGCAGTCATATGACAGAGGTCCGTGTGCCGGACGTTTAGGTGATCATTGCCGGGCACGGGCGCCTCGCCATGCCGCCCTCCCTGTCATTTCTGAGGTGCCGCCGGGCCGCGATCGACGCGGTCGCCCGACCCGACGCCTTGCGCATCCTGCTGATCGCGGCGCTGCACGCAGCGGCGCTGGCGCTGATGGCCTGGAGCGAAGTGGGCACCGTGCCGAAGGCGGTGTTTCTCCTGGCCTGGGGCCTCTTCAACTTCTTCTGGCTCGCGCTCATCCGCCGCCCGGCGGTATCGGCCGCGCTGTCGCTGGCGATGATCGTCGCCCTGATCCTGCTGTCGCGGCTCAAATACGACATGATCTGGATGACCGTCACTTTCCTCGATCTGTGGATCGTCGGCGCTGACACGATCAGTTTCCTGTTCACCATCATCCCCGACCTCTATCGCCGGCTTGCCATCGCGCTCGCCGTGGCGCTGCCGGCGCTGGGCCTGATCTGGTGGGTCGACAGCTTCCGGATGCGGCTGCGGACCGCGGTGATCGGCTTCGTCGCCTGCCTCGCCGGCCTGACCGGTGTGTCGCTCGCCTTCCCGCAGGAGGAATGGGAAGGCTTCTTCGGCGACAGCTACGTCTCCAAATTCTCCCGTTCGGGCGTCGCGGCGATCTCCGTGCTGCTGACCGACGGATACATGCAATCCGACGCGGCGGTGACCGACCGCCTCAAGACGCTGCCGGACGCGACCTGCGTGCCGGCCGGCAAGCCGCCGCACATCATCATGGTGCACGACGAGTCGAACTTCGACATCCGGGTGGTGCCCGGCGTGAAGGTGCCGCCTGCTTACGGCCGTCACTTCCGCTCGTTCGACCGCAAGACGCGGCACTTCGTCGTCGAAGGCGCCGGCGGCCCCAGCTGGTACACCGAGTACAACGTGTTTGCCGGCCTGTCCGCGCGCTCGTTCGGACGCTTCGCCTATCACGTGACGCAGATCGCCGCCGGCCGGGTCGAGCGCGGCCTGCCGACGGCGTTGCGCCGCTGCGGCTATCGGACGTTCTCGCTCTATCCGGCACGCGGCGCCTTCATGAGCGCGAAGAGCTTCCAGACCACGACCGGGGTGCAGACCTTCCTCGACCAGGACGTCCTCGGCACGGACCGCATCGAGCCCGACCGCTTCTATTACGACGCCGCGCTGCGGATAATCGAGCGCGAGCGCGGCAAAGGTCCGATGTTCATGTTCGTCTACCTGGCCGCCAACCACTATCCGTGGAACTATCGCTGGCGTCCCGACCTGGCGCCGGACTGGAAGGACCTCGGCAACGCGCCGCAGGTCGACGAATATCTGCGCCGGCAGGCCATGGGCTTCCGCGACTACGCCGACCTCGTGGCCCGCCTCAAGCGCGATTTCCCGGACGAGTCCTTCCTGCTGGTGCGCTACGGCGACCATCAGCCCGATTTCGCCACCAGCCTCATCGAGCCGTCGCTCGACGAGGTCGAGGTCAACCGCCGCCTGATGACCCGCGATCCGCGCTACTTCACCACCTATTACGCGATCGACGCGGTCAACTTCAAACCGGTCGACATGTCCTCCGCGCTCGCCACCATCGAGGGGCCGTATCTGCCGCTGATCGTGCAGGAGGCCGCCGGCCTGCCGCTCGATCCCTCGTTTGCCGAGCAGAAGCGAATCCTCGAGCGCTGCAAGGGGCTGTTCTTTGGCTGCAACGGCGGCGCCGAGGCGCGGCGCTTCAACCGCCTGCTGATCGACGCCGGCCTGATCAAGGGATTGTAAGCTGGGTCGAGCTCTCGCGAGACGCAACGCTTCGTGCGATTGTTGAGTTTCGTGAAGCACGCGACCCAACCTGCGGGCAGCCCGCCGGCCGCGCATGAACATCCTGTCGATCCAGTCGCATGTCGCCTACGGCCATGTCGGCAACTCCGCCGCCGTGTTCCCGCTGCAGCGCATCGGCGTCGAGGTGTGGCCGGTGCACACCGTGCAGTTCTCCAACCATACCGGCTACGGCGCCTGGCGCGGCCGCGCCTTCAGCGGCGAGGCGATCCGCGCGGTGGTCGAGGGGATCGACGAACGCGGCGTGCTCGGCGAGTGCGACGGCGTCATCTCCGGTTATCTCGGCTCCGCCGATATCGGCGAGGCGGTGGTCGATACCGTCGGCCGGGTGAAAGGCGCCAATCCGGCCGCGCGCTATTGCTGCGATCCGGTGATCGGCGACGTCGGGCGCGGGGTGTTCGTGCGCCGCGGCGTCCCCGAGCTGATCCGCGAGCGCGCGCTGCCGATCGCCGATTTCGTCACGCCCAACCAGTTCGAGCTCGATTTTCTCACCGCCCGCACCACGGCCACGCTGGCCGAGGCGCTCGCCGCCGTCGACGCGCTGCATGCGCTGGGGCCGCGGGTGGTGCTGGTCACCTCGCTGCGGCTCGACGATACCCCGGCCGACGCCCTCGACCTCGTCGCATCGGACGGCATCGACCGCTACCGGCTGCGCACCCCGCTGCTGCCGCTGACGATCAACGGCGCCGGCGATCTGATCGCGGCGCTGTTCTTCGCTCACCACCTGAGCACCGGCTCGGCCGCCGAGGCCTTGTCGCTGGCGGCTTCCTCGCTGTTCGGCGTGCTCAGCCGCACCGCCGAGCTGGGCTCGCGCGAGATGCTCTTGGTCGAGGCGCAGCAGGAATTCGTGACGCCGCGCCGAATCTTCAAGGCGCGGCCGATCTAGTTTATCCTTTGGACGCGTTTTCTGGCAGAAAGCGCCCTGGAGGAGGCCGATGCGCCGGCGATTCGCAACGCTCGACGTGTTCACCGACCGGCGCTTCGCCGGCAATCCGCTCGCCGTGGTGCTCGACAGCGATGGCCTCGAGACGGCGGCGATGCAGGCGGTCGCGCGCGAGTTCAATCATCCGGAGACGGTGTTCGTGTTCGCGCCCGAGAATTCGGCGCATCGCGCCCGCGTTCGTATCTTCACTCCGGCGCGCGAGCTGCCGTTCGCCGGCCACCCGACGGTGGGGACCGCGGTGCTGCTCGGGTTGCGCGACGGCGCCGCCGCCGGCCGCGAGCTCGTGCTGGAAGAGCAGGTGGGCCCGGTGCGTTGCATGCTCGAGACGATGGACGGCCGGCACGGCGGCGCCCGCTTCGCGGTCCCGCAAATTCCTGCCGAGGTGGGACCGGCGCCCGACACCGCGACGATCGCCGCCGCGCTTCAGCTCGCGCCGGCGGACATCGGCTTCGACCAGTTCCAGCCGTCGCGCTGGTCCGCCGGCAACCCTTGCACCTTCGTGCCGGTTTCCGGCCTTGCCGCGATCGCCCGCTGCGGTCCTGATCCGACCAGGTTCGATGCCGCTTTCGGCCGGGGCGGCATGGTCTATGTCTTCTGCCGCGAGACGCGCGAGCCCGGCCATGGCTTCCACGCCCGCATGTTCGCGCCGGGCCTCGGTATCCGGGAGGATCCGGCCACCGGCTCGGCCGCGGCGGCCTTCACCGGCGTGCTGGCGCGCGACGGGCGCCTGTCCGATGGCAGCCATGCGATCACGATCGAGCAGGGTTACGAGATGGGCCGCCCGAGCCTGATCCGGCTGGCGATGGTCACGCAGGCCGGCAAGCTCGCTTCGGCTTCGATCGGGGGCGACGCCGTCGTCGTGACCGAAGGCACGCTCGAGGCATGAGCGATATCGCCATCGTGCGCGTCGAACGGCTGGAGCTCGCATACGCGCCGCGGCCGTGGCCGTTCGCCAGCGAGCGCCGCGCCGAGATCGATCGCCATTTTGTCGAGCTCAAGCGGCGCCATCCGGGCGTCTGGAACGGCCGCATGCTGCTGCTGCACGACCATGCGATCGGCGAGGGGACCTTCCGCGGCGCCTATCTCGAGACCGATTTCGCGAGCTTCGTCGCCTGGCGCGACTGGGGCTTTCCCGATCGGGCGGTGCGGAACTGCTTCGCCGCCGGCGCCATTCGCGCCAGCGACGGCGCCTTCGTTCTGGGCGTGATGGGACCGCAGACCGCAAATGCGGGAAAGATCTATTTCCCGGCCGGCACGCCCGACCCCAGCGACGTCGTCGGACAAGCGGTCGACCTTGCCGGCAGCATCGCCCGCGAGGTTGCCGAAGAGGCCTTCGGCCCCGCGATTATGAAATAGAGGACGGCTGGCACTGCGTGCTGGCGGAGCCGCGCATCGCGCTGGTCCGCGTGTTGCACGCTCATGCCACCGCGGCTGAGTTGCGCGCCCGCATGCTCGCCCACCTCGCGGCTCAGCGGGAGCCCGAGCTCGCCGATATCCGCATCGTGCGCGCGGCGGCCGATCTCGACCCGATGATGCCGCAGTTCGTCACCGCGTTCCTGATCGATGTCTGGAATGGAGCGGCGTCATGACGGCGGCCATGCCGCTGCGGCGATATCGGATCGACGGCCTCGACCGCTTTCGCCGGGCGTTGCTTCGACGCGTCGGCCTGCTGATGGCGGCGGTGATCCTCACCGCGACGCCGGCGACGCTCTCCAAGGGGGACCACGTGCTCGAAGTCGATTCGCGCGGCCAGAAGATCCGCGCGCTCCTGCTCAAGCCGGAGAACCCGGTGGGCAGCGTCATTCTGCTCGCCGGCGGGCACGGCAGGCTCGATCTCGGCGCCGATGGCCGGATCGGGTGGGGCGCCGGCAACCAACTGGTCCGCACCCGCGCCGCCTATGCGCGAGCCGGCTACCTGACGCTCGTTCCCGACATCGCGCCCGATCTCAAGACCGCGACCGGCGTGCTCGACCGCTATCGCTATGGCGCGCCGCACGGTCGTGACATCGGGGCGCTGGTCCAGCATCTGCGCGGGCTCAAGCCGCCGGTGGCGCTGGTGGCGACGAGCCGGGGCGCGGTCTCTGCCGGCGCCGCGCTCGCCCATACGTCGGGCCTGAGCCGGCCCGATGCCGTGGTGCTGACCGCGGCCATGCTGGTCTCGATCGGCGAAAACGCTCCGCATTTCCGGATGGCGATCGGCGACGATCCGCGGCGCGCGCGGCTGCCGCTGCTGGTCGTCGGCCACCGCAAGGACACCTGCAGGTTCACGCACCCGTCGACCATCGAGAGGTTCAAGGCTTGGCACGGCGGCAAGGTCGACGTGGTCATGCTGGACGGCCCGGCGGGCACCGGCGATCCCTGCGAGGCAGCATCCGCGCACGGCTTCATCGGCATCGACGACGCGGTGGTGACGACGGTCACGCGCTGGATCGCGATGCAAAATCTTCCCGCCCGCTGACGGGGCGGAGAACACCGGATTGCGCCGCGCTCCATCCGGGCTACGATCAAGCCCGTCCGCTCTCCACCACGCGAGGTGACCTATGCTTTCTTTCGCAAGGCTCGCTGCACTGACCGCGCTCGGAGTGCTCGTCGCGCAGGCGTCGATGGCGCAGAATCTCGAGGTCAAACGCTACAATCCCTCGGAATGGACCAAGGGACGGTTCAGCGAGGTGGTCACCGTCAACGGTCCCGGCAAGACCGTCTATCTCGCGGGCGTGGGCGCCGAGGACGAGAAAGGACCGCCGGGGCAGAGCGCCCCGATCCTGCATCTGGGCAATCCCTACGAGCAGTGCCGCTACGCCTACGACAAGATCAAGCGGCTGCTGGCGGCGCACGGCGCCACCCTGGCGGACGTGGTGAAGCAGGTGGTCTACGTCACCGACATCCGCTACCAGGCCGATGTCGGCAAATGCCGGCGCGAGGCCTATGGCAATGGGCCGATCCCGGCGAACACCTTTCTGGTCATCAACGGGCTCGCCATCCAGGGCATGCTGCTCGAGATCGACGTCACCGCGGTGGTCGCCGCAAGGTAGGTTTGTAAGGATTAGGACCAGCGCCGCCAACCGGCACGGGTCGCGCCACGTGTTTTCCTGCGCCTGGGTGCGGCGCGCGTCGTCGCGACGGACCGCGACGGATTTCAGCCCCCGGGGCGGCGCTTCTTGAACCGGCGCGACAGCTTGAGGTGCGGGCTTACGGCGGAGTTGAAGCGATTGCGCGAGCACGTTCGGCAAGGTCACTGCGGGCGCGCTCCAGCATCTCGCGCGATGCACCGTCCCATTCAGTCAACCGTTGCCTGAGAGCGCATATCGCTGCTGCGAGATCCCAGTCCGACGGTACCCCCTTGAAGAACGATCGCGATACCCAGGCGCCGGTTGCACCCAGGCGCGGGAACTGCGCGAGAACCAAGTCCGCGGACACCGGCAGCGAAAGATCGTCCGGACGACCAACGCCCCCGACGGAAAAAGCCAAATCGGCACGGTGGACCTCGCTTGCAAGCGCATCAAGCAAGGGCGAGGCCAGAACTTCGAAATGACTTTTCACGCCAAGCTCCAAGCGAAGGTCATTGAGGCCGACCATGACCTCGTGCACGCCCGGTACTGCGAGAATCTCGCGGATCCGAACGACAGCAGACGCTGTTTCGAGCAAAATCACCACGTAGGCACGACCGTTGACGAGACGAATGAACGTATCGACTTCGTCCGCCGTACGGAAAAAAGGCAGCATGAGAACCTCGGCCCCGCAGCCAAGCACGCTCTCTATTTCATGCGGAGTGTCGGCGTTGATCGGATTGAGTCGAACGAACAGCTCAGCCGTGTCGAGCGTCGCCCCGATTGCCGCGAGGTCTTCCATATTGTGGTCTGATAGTCGGGTGTCCTGGCCCGATTGGCGGCCCGCTTTGCCCAAGCGTTCCAAGTCAACCCCGACGCGATTGATGCCGCTGCGGTCGGCGCGCGCGGCCAAGACGGGATCGCTCGTTATCAAAGTGAGCCGGAATTCGTCGCCAAAGCGGCCCATCTGCGGTCAGAGAATATCAGGAATTTCCGTGGCTCGAGGCGTCAGGCGCCAATTGTCGGGCATTTCGTGGTGATACAGCTTGTCGACAATATTGATGTATCCCGCAGGTTCGCCGCTCTCGTTGCGCAGGCCGTGCCAGACGCCGGGCGGCACGATGACCATCACGGGTCGAATGGCTCCAATTCGCACGATTTCAGTAGCGCCTTTAGTAGCGGAGCCGTCTCGACCATCCCAGAGCGCGAGCTTGATGTTGCCGCTTACGCCCACGAGATGATCGATTTGCTTGGCGTGAGCGTGCCAATCGGTAACAGCGCCCGGGTTCAACTGCACCCAATTGACCTGCTGAACGGTGATACCAACCACCGACCAATCGGTGCGAAAAATCTCCGTCATGAAGCCACTGCGCGTAATGACGTTCCCAAGCTCATGAATCCGAACGCCCTCGATCTTTGCAGACGCAGCCCTCGCACCGCCCGGCAACACCGTCTGGGCGTCTCTTGTGCCTACGAACGACATTTGCGTGCGCACCAAATATGCAGGGAACCCTTCCCCCCATAGACCTAGCCTGACCGGCCGTTTTTGCCAAGGCAGTTGCAATGACGCGGCAAGGTGATGCCATGACATACCAAGTATGCCGCGTTAGGGTGCCGGCTCTTTGGCCCGCAATGGATTCCAGCCGTGAGTACAGATCTTTACACGAGGTGCTGGAATGACGGAGACATGCTGGGATTTTTCTTTCGGCACTACGACGGCCTGGTTCAACGTTACGTCGTCTTCGACGATGGCTCGACTGACAACTCCCTCGACCTGCTGTGCTCCAACCCCAAGGTCGACTTGCGGCCGATGCCCCCGTACAGCGACCCGGAATCCAGGGTTGCTTCTGCCCTCTCGCTTCTGGAGTCGTGCTGGAAGGAGAGCCGCGGTATCGCAGACTGGGTGATCGTGACGGATATCGACGAACATCTCTACCACCCGGATCTCAATCGCTATCTGACCTCCTGTCGTGATCAAGGCGTCACGATCGTTCCCGCCCTCGGATATGAAATGTTATCCGACGATTTCCCGCAGGACGACACTTTGCTCTGTCATTCACTCACCAAAGGAGCGCCAAGCCATCAGTGGAGCAAGCTGAGCCTATTTTCCCCAAGCGAGATTGACGTGACGGATTTCGAGCCGGGACGTCATGCCGCTGCCCCGAAGGGCAATGTCATTGCTCCCGCCCGCGATGAGGTCCTCTTGCTTCACTACAAATACTTGGATTTTGACCGCGTGCGACGACGTCACGAACGGTTTCTCACCAGGCAGCGAAAAAAGGATCTCGCGATGGAATGGGGGCATCAGTATTCCTGGTCGCGGGAACGCCTTGTGGAGGTTTGGAACCAGGTTGCTAGCCAACTGGTCGATGTCTCGCGACCGGACCTGCGACCCTGGGAAACCCATGAGGGGCCTCGCTGGTGGGACTGCTACCAGCGCGCACGATCCGCACCACGGTAGCTCCCAGCACGAAAAGGTCAGCGTCGCTGTCTCATGGGCGGCGGCAATTCGGCCTTGCGAAGCAGGCGGCTCTTCCGTTAGAAGGACCTTGGTCCGGCGTGGATGATTAACGCGGAATTCACCTTGTTCCGCGACGCTGGGGACCATGACGAGGGCGAAGTGATGTCGACGCGCCGCGATTTCCGCGCGATCACCCGGGGGGCCGATGCGGCCCGGCCCGGCGCCGCCCTCATTCTCGGCGGGCTCCTGCTGCTTACCGTCCCCTGAGGGCCGGCTGGGCGTTTGCGCCTGGGCACTCAGGGGGTGACCGAACCGCGGAACCCACCAGCGCCCAGAAAGACCGGCGCGAATTTCCAAGGACCCGTTCCCATGACCACTCAAGTTCAGTCCGAGCAGGACCGCGTCGTCATCTTCGACACCACCTTGCGCGACGGCGAGCAGTCGCCCGGCGCCACCATGACCCACGAGGAGAAGCTCGAGGTCGCCGAGGTGCTCGACACGATGGGCGTCGACATCATCGAGGCCGGCTTCCCGATCGCCTCGGAGGGCGATTTCCACGCCGTCCACGAGATCGCCAAGCGCGCCAAGAAGGCCGTGATCTGCGGCCTCGCCCGCGCCGGGCAGAAGGACATCGACCGCGCCGGCGAGGCGCTCAAGCCTGCCAAGCAGAGCCGCATCCACACCTTCATCTCCACCTCGCCGGTGCACATGAAGTGGAAGCTGCAGATGGCCCCCGAGCAGGTCTACGAGATGGTGATCGCCTCGGTGACGCGGGCGCGCAACTTCACCGACAACGTGGAATGGTCGTGCGAGGACGGCACCCGCACCGAGCACGATTTTCTGTGCCGCTGCGTCGAGGCCGCGATCAACGCCGGCGCCACCACGATCAACATTCCCGACACCGTCGGCTACACCGTGCCGGAGGAATATTTCAACCTGATCCGGATGGTGCGCGAGCGCGTGCCGAACGCCGACAAGGCGCGCTTCTCGGCGCATTGCCACGACGATCTCGGCATGGCGGTCGCCAACTCGCTCGCCGGCGTGCGCGCCGGCATCCGTCAGATCGAATGCACCATCAACGGCATCGGCGAGCGCGCCGGCAACGCCTCGCTCGAGGAGGTGGTGATGGCGATGAAGGTGCGCAACGACGTATTGCCGTACTGGACCAACATCGACACCACCATGCTGATGCGGGCGTCGAAGCTCGTCTCCGCGGTCACCTCGTTCCCGGTGCAGTACAACAAGGCGATCGTCGGCCGCAACGCCTTCGCTCACGAGTCGGGCATCCACCAGGACGGCATGCTCAAGCACACCCAGACCTACGAGATCATGACGCCCGAGACCGTGGGCGTGAAGCAGACCTCGCTGGTGATGGGCAAGCATTCCGGCCGCCACGCCTTCGTGCACAAGCTCGACGAGCTCGGCTACCGGCTGGCCTCCAACCAGCTCGAGGACGCCTTCGTGCGCTTCAAGGCGCTCGCCGACCGCAAGAAGCACGTCTATGACGAGGACATCGAGGCGCTGGTCGACGAGGAGATCGCGCACGCCCAGGACCGCGTGAAGCTGGTCTCGCTCACCGTGATCGCCGGCACCATGGGGCCGCAATCGGCGACGCTCACCCTCGATATCGAGGGCAAGCACGAGACCGTGCAGGCGACCGGCAACGGTCCGGTCGACGCCACCTTCAACTGCATCAAGCGGCTGGTGCCGAACGAGGCGCTGCTCGAGCTCTATCAGGTGCACGCGGTCACCCAGGGCACCGACGCGCAGGCCGAGGTTTCGGTGCGGCTGTCGGAGAACGGCCGCACCGTCACCGCCAAGGGCGCCGACCCCGACACGCTGGTGGCCTCCGCCAAGGCCTATCTCGGCGCGCTCAACAAGCTCATGGTCAAGCGCCAGAAGGGCAAGCCGGAGCCGCTCGTCTCCGAGCGCCGCGTTCATTCGACCGATGCGGGATGAGCCGACGACGGAGGGCCGGCGGCGGACGGCGGACTAGCTTCTCCTACCTGTCCTCTGCCGCCGGTCGTCCGTTATCCGATGTCCCGTCTCGCTTCGGCGAGCACCGGAGACAACTCGTCGATCGAGGGCGCGGTGCTCTCCGGGGCCGCCAATGGCGTCTTCGGCGGCGCGATCTGCCGATGCTGCGCCACCGCCCAGACCAGCGCTACGAGCGTGACCGCGGCCGAGCCCCACACCAGCGTGTCGTTCGGATGAAACATGGTCACGAACGACACGATCGCGATCAGGATGCGCGCCGAAACGTCCGCCGCCGGATTTCGGAGACAGCGCCCGAACATCGCGAAGGTCACCCCGCACGTGCTCACGGTCACCAGCACCACGTCGCCGATCTGGGCCCAGCCCGGGTTCACCACCAGCTCGGAACGGGTGAAGATCGCAAACGTCATCAGCGTAATCGGCGCGCAGATTTTCAGCGCCTCGTACATGGTCTTCAGGAAGGACGCGTTGGCGATGCGCGCGGAGACCGCCGCGGTCAGCGAGGTCGGCGGTGACAGCTCGCCCCAGACCGACATCAGGAACACGAAGAAATGCGCGACCCAGGGGTTGATGCCGAGCTCCTGCATCGGCCGCACGATCACGACCGCGCCGATGATGTAGGTTGCGGTCGGCGGCAGGCCTGCGCCGGCGAGCCAGCCGAAAATCCAGGCCATGAATACCATGGCGACGATGTTCCAGGCGCCGAGGTCGATCAGCATGGCGCCCATCCGGTTGATGAAGCCGGTGACGGTGAACAGGCCGATCATGATGCCGAGCGTTGCCAGCAGCAGCGTCAGGTATGACGTCATCTCGGCATGGGTTTCGACGGCGCGCCGGAGATTGCCGAAGAGCGTCTCGTTGGTGGTGGCCGGATCCTTGCGCAGGTATTTGAAATAGACAAAGGCCGCGACCAGCAGTCCGAGCATGAAACTGGCGGTATAGAGCGCCGCGAGCAGTTCGCCCTTGCCGACAAAGCCCATCAGATAGATGAGATAAAGCACCGACGAGAAGAAAATGCAGGTCTTGACCTTGTCGTAGAGCGGCACCTGCGGCTTCTCGATGGCATCGCGCGGCAACAGGCGCACGCAGAGCAGATAAACTGCCACTCCGATCGAAACGTAGTAGATGAAGGCGAGCCCGAATCCGCGCAGCACGACGTCCCAGTAGGGCACGCCGAGGAATTCCTACATCAGGAAGGCGCCGACCCCCATCATCGGCGGCATGATCAGCCCGCCCATCGATGCCGAAGTCTCGACCGCGGCCGCGAAGGTGCCGGGAACGCCGTAGCGCATCATCAGCGGAATGGTGATGGTGCCGACCACGGCCGCATTGGCCGAGCCGCTGCCGCTGATCATTCCGATCGCGCTCGATCCCACCACCGCGGTTTGCGGGATCAACTGCCGGGACCGGCCGGCGATCAGCCGCACGACGTTGATCATCGCGCGTTGCGCGTCGAAGCCGTTGGCGACGCCGGCCAGCAAGAGGAAGGCCGCGATCAGGGTCAGCGCGAGCTGGCCGTAGAGGCCGTAGATGCCGGTCGAGAATTCGACCGTGCTCGAGGTCACCACGCGGTAGAAATTCGTGCCGGGATGCCAGAAAAAGTCGATTGGGCTGAGGTATCCCCACAGCGTGTAAACCACCATGACAACGTTGGTCCAGAACAGAATAGGATGGGCGAGCCGGGACAGCTCCATCACCAAGAGGAACATGAGCAGCCCGACGATGTAATCTTGCTGCGTGAAAGACCCTTGCGCGTAGATCGCGATGCGTTCGAATTCGAAGTAGAAGTAGATGAAGGAATAGACGCAGATGCCGATATAGGCCGCGACCAAGGCATGGTTGGCGATCGGCGGCAGCCATTTGTAGAGATAGCCCTCCTGATACATGAACAGGAGTTGCAGGATCAGCGCGATCGACAGCAGGTGCGCCACCAGCTCCTGCGCGCCGCCAAGTCCCGTGTAGAAAAACCAGACCAGCCAGACGAACTGGATCAGCGCGAAGACGAACGTCAGGTTCTTCAGCGTGGCGTGCTTCGTGAGCGCTTCGCGCGTCATGGCTTCCCCCTGGCAACGACAGTCACGCGCGGCCCGTCGAAATAGATGCGTTCAGCGCAATACGCGGCGCCGGGCATCGGGCCGCTTATCGACCCGTTCGGCTCCGGCGGTGGCAGAGACGGCCGCTCCTGGCCGCAGTCCTCGAAGATGCTAAGGCACCGGCAATAGTTGAAATACACCGCGGGCGGGAACCGGCGCCGGCGCGACGCGAGTCCCCGCCCCATGGGAGTCATTCCAGGCGATCAGGTCGCGTTGCCCGAAATCTTCCACTTGTCGTTCCAGGCCTTGTGCTCCTTCAGGAACTTGGCCAGGCCTGGGTGCACGGGGATTTGCGGATTGGCGTTGATGCCTTGCACCTGCATGCCGACAAAGTCCTTCGCCATTGGCGTGAAGCCCGGATCGATCTTCATCAGCTCGTCCTTCTTGTCGTAGAACGCCTTCACCATCTTGTAGACGACGTCTTCCGGCATATCGGTGCGCGCGTTGTAGCCAAACAGGATCGGTACGCCCAGGAGCGGATTGGCCCCGACGTCCTTGGTGAATGCGTCCTTCGGATTGACTTCCGCGATCGCCAGCCCCGCCGCCTTCAGCTTGGCGACTTCATCCGGGCACGGATTGACGACCTTGATGTCCATGCGGATCTCGGTCTCCTTCCAATAGGCAGCGAGCGAGCGGCCAGCGGTGGTGTATGTCGCCGACCCCACGATGGTGCCTTGCTCGAGCGCGTCGGCATTCGACTTGAGGTCGATCTGGACATGCTTGAAGTCATAGCCCAGTGCCTTGTAGATGCGCTGCCAGTTGAGCCAGTTCTGGAAACCGGCCTGGGTGTAGAACACCGGCTTGCCGCTGAAATCCTTCCAGCATTTGAACTTGTCGGCGTTCTTTGCCGAGGTCGCCAGCATGGATTCCATCGGATAGGAGTACCAGGTGTGCACGAGCTCGGGCTTGGTAGGCTGGAAATCCTTGAAGCCGCCGACACGCTCCTGGAATTGGGTCATGCCGATGTCGGCCGTGTAGGCGATTTCGCCGTTGCCGTTCATCACCTCTTTCATGGCAACGGTGGGGGACGCGTAGGGATGTACGGTGACGGTGTATTCGCCGCCGAATGCCTGCTCGACGATCTTCGCCATCGAGGCGGCGATCGTGTAGCCGTAGGAACCCACCTGCGACGTGGTCCAGCGCAGCGACTTGCGCTGCGCGTCGGCGGGCTGCGTCGCCGAAAGCACCAGCGCGGCCGCCAGCGCGGCTGCGGACGTTGTGATCATGCAGGCCGTTTTCGTCTTGGGCATCATCGTTCCTCCAGTGGACCGTTTGGTTTCTTGGGCCGGACTGCCGCAGGAGCTTGCGGTAAGGCGCGGCCATCGCCGCGATCATAGCCCACTCCAGTCGAATTGGAACGCGCCGCCGTGGGACCACTTGCCGCCCCGGCAAGTCCCGCCGCCGTCCAAGTTCCGGTCGCCGCGGGTTTTTTGGCTCTGCCCGGCACTTGTCGGGGGCCGAGGGCCGGGTGGCGCCCGGCCCGGTGGCTGCGTTAATCATAAGATGAATTCGTATACATCAAGAGATGAAACGGCATACAGCAACATGACCAAACTGTAATCTTGCGGCCGCCAAGTTGTCATCTAACAAAACTTTAACTTGCTACCTGGGCACTTCCGATTTCTACTGGCGTGGAGACTTGCCGTTGGGAGGATAGCCATGTGGAAAGGCATCGTTGCCGCAACAGCCGCCCTCGCGATCGTCGGTACTTCGGTGGTCTTTGCGCAGCAGCGCTTCGGGCGCCCGGACGACAGCCAGCGCTGGCGTCCGAACACCGAGGATCTCCGCGCCTTCGGTGAAGCGCGCCTGGCTGGGCTCAAGGCCGGCCTTGCGCTGTCCGCCGAGCAGGAGAAGAACTGGCCGGCCTTCGAGCAGGCGGCGCGCGACTTCGGCAAGCTGCGGCTCGACCGTGTCACCGCGATGCGCAATGCGCCTGCCAGCAACGATCCGGTCGAGCGCATGCGCCAGCGCGCCACCGCCATGGCGGACACCGGCGCGGCGCTGAAGAAATTGGCCGACGCCACCGACCCGCTCTACAAGAGCCTCGACGACAACCAGAA
>JBEVIH010000203.1:0-14569 GCA_040510815.1 Xanthobacteraceae bacterium
CACGATGGCGGTGAAGTTGACGCCCATGGTGCGGGCGGTCTCCTCGTCCTGCGCCACCGCGCGGATGGCGAGACCGAGCTTGGTGCGGTTGAGCATGAGCTGCAGCCCGACGATCACCAGCACCCCGGCCGCCAGCATGATGGCGTTGTCGAGCCGCAGGTTGAAGTTGCCGAGATTGACCGAGCTCGCCGGCAGCAGCGCCGGAAACGGCTTCGGATTGGCGCCCTGCGGGTAGAACAGCCGCACCGACTCGCGCAGCACGGTGCCCAGCATCAAGGTGATGAGTAGGGTGTTGAGCGCGGGCGCCGCCCGCAGCGGCAGCACCAGATAGCGGGCGATCAGCATGCCGAGCGCCGCCATGGCGAGGATGGCGACGACCAGCATCGCCAGCAGCAGGAGCGGGCTCGACGTGACCCCGGCGGAGCCCAGCGCCACGAAGGTCGCCAGCGCCGCGAAGGCGCCGACCGTGAGCACGTCGCCGTGCGAGAACTTGATCACGTCGAGCACGCCGAAGAACAGCGTGAAGCCGACCGCGACCAGCGCGTACATCATGCCGAGCATCAGCCCGTTCATGGTGTATTGGGCGAGCAGCCCCACGTCCATGCGTCAGGTCCCCCCACGATAGCTCTCCGTGTCCCGGCCGAGCGCGCTCTTGCGCGCGAGAGCCGGGACCCAGGGGCCAAGCGGTGAGCGCGTCCCAATGATGCGCTTCGCGATTCTTGCGCTGGGTCCCGGGTCTCGTTCCGCTCGCGCGAGCGCGATCGCTTCACTCGCCCGGGACACGGTCGGGGCGTGGTTACTTCTGTCCGGGCAGCTTGCGCTTGCCGGAGGCGTATTCGCTGTCGTCCCACTCGACGAACTTGCCGTCCTGGATGACGTATTTGGTGATCACCGGGACGGTGTTCTGACCGTGATCGTCGAACGTGATCTTGCCGACGATGGAGTCGCGCTCCTTCACGGTGGCCATCTCGGCGATGACTTTCTTGCGGTCGGGGCCGACCTTCTCGATGCTGTCGAGGATCAGCTCCATGGCGGCGAAGGCGAAGGCGCCGTAGGCCTCGGGCGGCTGGTCGTATTTCTGAGCGGTGTACTTCTCCATGAAGAACTTGCCGCCGGGCAGCTTCTCGGTCGGCGCGCCCTCGCGGAAGGCCAGCACGCCCTCGGCCAGCGGCCCGAGCCCCTGGATGAAGGAGTCGGACACGATGCCGGAGGTGCCGTCGAACACCGCCTTGATGCCGAGCTTGTCCATCTGCGAGCGGATGCGCACGCCGATCGGCGTGAGCCCGCCAAAATAGATCACTTCCGGATTGAGCGCCTTGATCTGGGTGAGCTCGGCGGTGAAGTCCTGCTGGTCGGCGGTGACCCCGAAGGTGCCGAGGATCCGGCCGCCCTTCTTGGCGAGCGCCGCGCTGAAATACTGGTTGTGGCCCTTGCCGTAGTCGGTGGTGTCGTGAATCACCGCGTAGGTCTTGTAGCCGAGCTTGGACACGAGCTCGGCATTGGCCTCGTTCTGGTTGATCATGGTGCCGTTGACGCGATGGATCTCGGCATACTTGTTGCGGTAGGTGATGTCGGGCAGCACCGCGCCCCAGACCACCACCGGCAGGCCGAACTTGTGATAGGTGTCGACGGTCGCGATCGCCGCCACCGAGCAATAGTGCGTCGCCGCCGCGATGATCTCCCGATCGGCGGCGAGCTTGGTGGCCACCTGCACCGCCACGTTCGGCTTGCACTCGTCGTCGAGCACCACCTGCTCATATTCGTATTTCGCCTTGGCGTCGGCATTGCGCAGCCGCACCGCAAGGTCGGACGAGTTGCGGCCGCCGAGCCCGTTGGCCGAGGTGCCGCCGGTCAGCGGACCGATGAAGCCGACCTTGACCTTGTCCTTCGCTTCGGCGGCCGCAACCGACAGCGCCAGCAGCGAGCTCGCCAGCAGCGGCGTGATCACCCTCAATTTCATGGTCATTTCGCTCTCCCGCTTTGTTTGTCTCGATCATAGACGAGACCCAAAGCGGATGAAACGACTTGAGCAGCTCGCTCGAGGGAAAATATGCTTTCCGCTTCAATGGATTGGTCTGGCCTGGGGCAGCGGTGGATCGCCGCATCGGCGCGCCGGCCTTGTCAGGATTATGCCGCCTGACCTTCCACCTTGACCGGAAGCGTGAACGAGAAGGTCGAGCCCCGCCCGAGGTCCGACTCGACCGACAATTGCCCGCCGTGCATCTCGATGATGCGCTTCGAGATCGACAATCCGAGCCCGGTGCCGCCCTTCTTGCGGGTGAGAAAGCTGTCGACCTGCTTGAACTCCTCGAAGATCTTCGCCTGATCGGCGGCGCCGATGCCGGGCCCGGTGTCGCGCACTGCGACGGTGAACGAGCCGTTGGCGGTCGAAGCCTTGATGACCACCTCGCCCTGGTCGGTGAACTTGATCGCGTTGCCCACCAGGTTGAGCAGCACCTGGGTGAGGCGGCGCTCGTCGCCATGACCGCCGGGAAGATTGGGCGGGACGTCGACCTTGAACGCAAGGCGCTTCTCGTTCGCCAGCGGCTCGACCGCACCGAAGACGGAATGGACGACGTCCTTGAGCGAGTAGTCGGCGAGCGTGAGCGTAAGCTCCCCGGCCTCGATCTTCGACAGGTCGAGCACGTCGTTGATGAGGCCCAACAGGTGCTGGCCGTTCCTTTGGACGCGATCGAGCACCTCGCGCATCTTTGCGGGGGTCTCGCCATAGATGTTGTCAAGAATGAGTTCGGTGTAGCCGAGGATGGCGTTGAGCGGCGTGCGCAGCTCGTGGCTCATATTGGCGAGAAATTGCGACTTGTGCTTGCTGGCCGCTTCGAGCTGCTCGTACAGCCGCGCCAGCTCCTCGCACATCTTGTTGACGTCATCCGCCAACGCGCCCAGCTCGTCGCGGTTGACGACATTCACGCGCTGGCTGAAGTCGCCGGCCGCGATCTGGTCGAGCTGGGCTTCGATCTGCTTGACCGGCCCGACCACCGACCAGGAAATAGCGTAGCCGAGGACGAGGGCGAGCAAGATGCTGCCGAGCGCAAAGGCACTGACGACGTATTGCGAGTTTTCGTACGCCTCCTTGCTGGCCTCGATGCCCGCGACCATGTCGGCCTCGGCCTTGTTGACCAGCTGGTTGGTCAGGCGCTCGAGGCGGTCGGCGAGTGGCGCGGCCTGCGCCGCCTGCAGCTCTCGCGCCTCCGTCGCCCGCCCGGCGCGGATCAGTTCCACCATGCGCGTGACGATGTCGACGAAGCGGTCGTAGTCCTGGCGGAACCGGCCGAGCAGCTCGACCTCGTCCTTGGCCACGAACTGCAGCCGATCCACGTCATAGCCGAATTGGTTGAGCTGGCGGAGCGTGCTCAGCAGGGTCGGCTCGTCCGACGCCAGCAACGCGGAGGAAACGCTGTAGAGCTGGCCGGTGGTGTCGTGCTGAACCTGCCGATAGGCTTCGATCTTGCGCTGCAGCTTGATGAGCTCCTCGGAGCGCTGATGGACCCCGTTCAAGCTATGCAGGCCCGCCGCGCCCACCATGATCAGCAGCATGGCAATTGCGAGGAAGGCCGCAAGCAGCTTGGCCTGGACGCGAGCCGGCACCCGCGAAACCAGGCCGACAAGCGCATTCATGATCCGCATTATTGCTCTTTTGCGAGGCTCAGGAGGTCGCGCCGGAATTCCTCGGGATCGAAACGCACGCCGAGATATTGCACGCGAAGGATGCCCTTCGGGTCGACGAGCGACGTGAGGAAGGTATGGTCGACGTCGCCGTTCGCTGCCTTCGACGCATAGACCCCGTAGCGGCGGGTGACGTCCTGGATCGCCGCCGGAGCGCCGGTGAGGAAGCTCCAGCCGGAGAGATCGGCGCCGAACGCCTGCGCGTATTCCTTGAGCACCTCGGGCGTATCGCGCTCCGGGTCGACGGTGATGGAAGCGAACGCGATCTTGGACCCGAAGTCGGCCCCGAGCCGGTCCTGCACGAACGACATCATCGGCGTGAGCACCGGACAGGTCTGCGTGCACAACGTGAAGATGAATGTCACCGCCACCACCTTGCCGCGGAAGTCCGCGAGCGTGACCTGCGCGCCGTCCTGCGAGGTGAGCGTGAAGTCGGGCGCCGGCGCGATCCTGGGCAGCGGCGGCTGCTGGGCGGCGCTTAGCGGAGCGTCGCGCGGCTGCGCCAGCATGAGCGAGGCCAGCACCACGAGCGCGAAAGCGAGCGCGATCCGCATGATCAGCCTTTCAGCTCGCGCTTAAGCTCGTTGAAGAAGCGCCAGTCCGTGTGCGCCATGATCCTGCTCGGGATCGACTTGATCATGCCCGCTTCGCGCAACCGCAGCGAATAGAACCGCACGGCGTCTTCGGGATCGAAGTCTTGCCATCGTCCGTAACGAATCTCGTTCATCGTTTGCAGCGCGTAGTCGTATTGGTAGCCTTTGGCCGCCACCAGCCGGGCGGCCTGCTCGGGCTCGGCGGCACAGAAGTTCGTCGCCTTGGCGATCGCCCGCAGCGCCCGCTTGGTGGCCACCGGATACCGGCGAACGAACTCGCGATTGCCCGCAACGATGCAGCAGAAGTACTGCGACCACGGCCGGTCGAGCCCGCTGTTGACGATGACATGGCCGATCTTCTTCTGCCGGAGCTCCTGTGGAACCGGGGGAAAGCCCATCAGGGCATCGACCTGCTCCTCGGCGAGCAGCCGCGCCGATTCGGCGACGGGGTGGGTGATGAATTCGATCTCCCGTTTTGGATCGACTCCCACGTAGGTTGCCATGCAGGCAATGAAGTTGTGGTGTGCGGATCTCAGCGCCGGCACCGCCACTCTCTTGCCTTTGAGGTCCCGAATGGCGTTTACGCGCTTCGTTCCGAACAGCTCGAAGCAGCCCGCATGCACTCCACTCAGCAGCGTGATCGGTGTCTCCGCATCCAATTCGACGATGTGGTTGGCGATGAAGCCCATGCTGATGTCGATCTTGTCGCTCCCCACCGACCGGTGGATGGCGTCCAGTGGGACGTCGACATATTGGACGTCACTGAAGCCCTCGAGCTTGAGTAGCTCCTCAGCTACATATTGAGGCGCAATGCAAATCCCGGGAACTTTTGCAAGACGGATGGTCGTGACTTCCGGCAAAGCCTCCTGAGCGGACACCTTTTCGCTGCCGATCAGGGCTGCGGCTGCCGCCGACGAAAGCGCGGCCAGTACGCGGCGTCGATCTGGTTCGGTCTGCATGATAAATCTTTCGGTCATTCGGGGTTGTCAGCCCTTCAGCTCGCGCTTGAGCTCGTTGAAGAAGCGCCAATCCACGGCCTCGGCAATGATCTTGTTAGGGCTCGACTTGATCAGGCCGGCCTCGCGCAGCCGCAGCGCGAAGAAGCGGATCGTGTCCTCGGGGTCGTACTCCCGCCACTTGTTGTACGGGACTTCTTTCAGCGTCTGCAGCGCATAGTCGTACTGCGTGGTGAAACCGCCGTCGACCATGCGCCGCGCCGCACCCGTCGGATCGCTGACGCAGAAGTCGGTGGCCTTGAGAATGGCGCGCAGCACGCGCTTGCTCGCCACCGGATTCCTGCGGATGAAGCCCCTGTTGCCGCCCAGCATGCAGCAATAGTACTGCGACCATGGACGATCGACCGAGCTGTTGACGACCACATGGCCGACCTTGCGGGCGCGCAGTTCCTGCGGTTCGGGCGGAAAGCCGAGCCACGCATCGATCTTTCCGGCGGCGAACAGCTCCATTGGTGCAACGGATGGACTTGTGACCCAGTTGATATCCTTCGCGGGGTCAAGCCCGACATGGGCGGCCATGGTCGATACAAAGACGTGCGGGGACGTACCCAAGTCGGGCACTCCCACGGTCTTGCCCTTGAGATCAGCGATGCTGCGGATGCGGCCGGTCGCAAGCAGTTCGAAGCAACCCACATGCACACCGCCGATGATCGAGATCTTTTCGCCGGCATCGATCGGAATGAGCAGCAGCGGCGAGAAGTGCAAAGTCAGGTCGATCTCGCCGCGTCCGAGCATTTTCGATTGGCCCATGCCCGCATCAGTCACCACATAGCGGATGTCGGTAAAGCCTTCAGCCCGCAGCAGGTCCCCAACGACGTATTGCGGCGCAATGCAAATACTACGACTCCTGGCGAGCCGGATAGTGGTCGTTTCCGGCGGCGCCTCCTGGGCAAACGAATTCGAAGCGCCGACAAGCCCCGCGGCACCGGCCGATGACAGGGAGGCGAGAAAGCGGCGCCGGCTCTGTATCATCGTCATGACAGGTTCCCTCTCGCTTGCGTTCGCCGGGCGAGCGCCCGCCGCCGATCACGCCTTCAATTCACGCTTGAGCTCATTGAGGAACCGCCAGTCCGTGGCCTCGGCGATGATCTTGCTGGGGGTCGATTTGATCAGCCCCGCTTCGCGCAGCCGCAGCGCCCAGAACCGGACGGTGTCCTCGGGGTCGTAGTCCCGCCACCTGTTGTATGGCACCTCTTTCAAGGTCTGCAGCGCGTAGTCGTAATCGGCGGCGTAGCCGCCATCGACCAGTCGTCGCGCCGCTGCCGCCGGATCGCTGGCGCAGAAGTCGGTCGCCTTGAGGATGGCGCGCAATACGCGCTTGGTAGCGACCGGGCTCTTGCGGATGAAGTCCCGGTTTCCCGCCAGCACGCAGCAATAGTACTGCGACCACGGTCGATCGACCGAGCTGTTGACCACGACGCGGCCGATCTTGCGGGCACGCATGGCCTGCGGTTCGGGCGGGAAGCCGAGGAATGCGTCGACCTTGCCCTCTGCGAACAGCTCCATTGGCGGCACTGACGGGGTCGTGACCCACTTGATGTCCTTGGCGGGGTCGAGCCCGACATGCGCGGCCATGGTCGACAGGAACACATGCGGCGACGCGCCCAGGTCCTGCACGCCGACCGTCTTGCCCTTGAGGTCGGCGATGCTGCGGACGCGGTCGGTCGCGAACAGCTCGAAGCAGCCCACGTGCACGCCGGCGATTATGGTGATCTTTTCACCGGCCTCGATCGGGATCAGCAGCGGTGCCGAGAAGTGCAAGGTGAGGTCGATCTCGCCGTTGGCGATCAACTTGGCTTGCCTGGGGCCGGCGTCCGACATGATGTAGCGGACATCGGTGAAGCCTTCCTGGTGCAGCAGCTCCCTGGCCACGTATTGCGGGGCGACACAGGTGCTGCCGCTCTTTGCCGCCATCCGGATGGTGGTCGTTTCGGGCGGCGCCTCCTGGGCAAACGAATGCGAAGCGCCGAAGAGTCCCGCGGCACCGGCCGACGACAACGTGGCGAGGAAACTGCGTCGACTCCGGGTCGTTGGCATCACGGCCTCCGATTCCTTCAATTGTCGCTGGACCGAATTGGCTGCGGTCATGCCGGTGCAATAAGGGTCGCCATCATACCACGGCTCGGCCGCGCCTTCTGTGACCGACTTCACACCGCCAGCAAAACGCCCGGGAACCGTTCGGACACACGTGGTTATGCCGTCGATCTGTCGCTGCTATTGCGCGGACCATCGGGCCACGACTGGACGGAAAGTCGACGTGATTTCAGTGCCTTCGCCCATGCGGCGCAGGCCCGCTGGTCATCCTTGGCGGCGGCGGCGTATGACCTTGCGGACAATCGGAGGACAAGTAGATGACGCGAGCCCTGACCTTTGCTGCAAGTCTCGTCCTGGCCGGGCTCCCGCTGGCCGCGAAAGCGGACTATCCGGACCGGCTGGTTCGCATCGTCGTGCCGGTGGCGGCCGGTGGCGGCGTCGACGTGATGGCGCGGATGCTGGCGCAGAAGCTCAGCGAGCGCTTGGGCCAGCAGTTCGTGGTCGAGAACCGCGCAGGCGCCGCCGGCGTGATCGGCACCAAGTCGGTGATCGCATCGGCGCCCGACGGCTACACGCTGCTCTATACGCCGAGCAGCCTGTCGCTCACGGTCGCGGTGCACAAGACCGCGCCCTACGACGTCGCCAAGGACCTCACGCCGATCATCAACGTCGCGGTCAGCCCCTACGCGCTGGTCCTGCATCCGTCGGTTCCAGCGCAGAACCTCGGGCAATTCATCCACTTCGCCAAGGTCAATGCCGGCACGCTCAACTACGGCTCGGCCGGGGTCGGCAGCGCCTCGCATCTCGCCGCCGAGCTGTTCAAGAGCATGGCGGGCATCGCGATGGTCCACGTCCCCAACAAGGGCATGAACCCCGCGCTGGTGGACTTGATCGGCGGCCAGGTGCAGGTGCTGTTCGGCAGCGTGCCCGCCATGCTGACCGAGAAGTCGGACCGCGTGCGCCCGATCGCCATGGCCGAGAGCAAGCGGTCGGCGCTGATGCCGGACCTGCCGACCATCGCCGAATCCGGGCTGCCCGGCTTCGAGGTCGGCAACTGGGCGGGCCTGCTCGGCCCCGGCGGAATGGACCCGGCGATCGTCAAGAAGCTTCACGCCGAGATCATCGGCATCCTCGACACCGCCGACATGAAGGCGCGCATCAAGACGCTCGGCTACGACATGATCGCGAGCACGCCGGAGGAATTCGGCGCGCAGGTGAAGAACGACGTGGTGCGATGGAGCGAGGTCGTCAGGCGCGCCAACGTGCCGATGAATTAGCGCCGGACGTCACGACTTCGCGGAAACGCGAGGTCCGCCCTCGTCTCACTCTTCCTTGAGCACCTCGCGTTTGCGGCGGATCTCGGGAAACAGCAGCGCCGCCAGCAGCAGCGCGGAGATCGCGAGCAGCACCGCGCTGATCGGACGCTCGAGAAACACCAGGGCGTCGCCCGAGGCGATCAGCATGGCGCGCCGGAAATTCTCCTCCAGCATCGGTCCCAGCACGAAGCCCAGCACGAAGGGGGCCGGCTCCACGCCGATCTTGATGAAAAAATAGCCGATGAGGCCGAAGCCGAGCATCAGCCAGAGGTCGAACAGGCTGTTGGCGATGCTGTAGGCGCCGATGGCGCAGAACACGACGATGGCCGGAAACAAGAAGTAATAGGGCACCCGCAGCAGCGCCACCCAGATGCCGATCAGCGGCAGATTGATGATGATCAGCATGAGATTGCCGATCCACATGGAGGCGATCACGCCCCAGAACAGCTCGGGCTGCTTGGTCATCACCTGCGGGCCGGGCTGGATGCCCTGGATCATCAGCGCGCCGATCATCAGGGCCATCAGCGGATTGGAGGGAATGCCGAGCGTGAGCATCGGCACGAAGCTGGTCTGGGCGCCGGCATTGTTGGCGGCCTCCGGCGCCGCCACCCCCTCGATCGCGCCCTTGCCGAAGCGCGACGGGTCGGCGGCGATCTTCTTCTCCAGCGCATAGGCCGAGAACGGCGGCAGCGCGGCGCCGCCGCCCGGCAGCACGCCGAGGATCGACCCGACCGCCGTGCCGCGCACGATCGCCGGGAAGGCCGTGCGCAGATCGGCGCGCGACGGCAACAGATTGGAGATCCGCGTTCCGACGAAATTGCGATCCTGCGGCCGCTCCAGGTTGTGGATCATCTCGGCGATGCCGAACAGTCCGATGGCGATCGGCACGAAGCTGATGCCGTCGTTGATGTCGGCGATGCCGAAGGTCATGCGCGGCACCCCGGAATTGACGTCGACGCCGACCAGGCCGACCAGCACGCCGACCACGATCATGGCGATCGCCTTGGGCGGCGAGCCGTGCGCCAGCACCACCGCGCCGAGCAGACCGAGAACGATCAGGCTGACGGTTTCGACCGCGGTGAACTTGAGCGCGAAGGCGGCGAGCGGCAGGCTGAGCAGCGCGATGACGATGGTGGCGACGGTGCCGGCGAAGAACGAGGCGATGGCGGCAATCGCCAGCGCGGAGCCGGCGCGTCCCTGCCGGGCCATCTGGTAGCCATCGATGCAGGTGACGATCGAGGAGGTTTCGCCCGGGACATTGACCAGGATTGCGGCGGTCGAGCTGCCATACTGGGCGCCGTAGAAGATGCCGGCCAGCATGATCAGCGCGGACGCCGGCGGCAGCCCGAACGTGAACGGCAGCAGCATGGCCACGGTGGTCAGCGGCGAGATGCCGGGCAGCACGCCGACCAGCGTGCCGATCATGACGCCGGCGAAGCAGAACAGCAGGTTCTGCCAGCTCGCCGCGGTGGCCAGCCCGAGCGCCAGATTGTCGAACAGCTCCACGCCATCCTCACCAGAGCTTGAACGGCAGGCCGAGTCCCTTGACGAACAGCAGCGCGGAGAACGCCGCGATCGCGACGCCGAACGCGACGAGCTGCAGCCAGCGCACCGGCGTTGTGGCCGCGCCGGCCACGACCACCGTCCCCACGCAGGCGGCGATCAGGCCGAGCGTGGAGAACAGCACTGCAAACAGCGCGATCGAAGCCAGGATCATGACCAGCGGCCGCCACGCCAATGCCGGAAACGGCTCGGGGGTCTTGAGCAGGCCGGTGACCAGAAACGTTACGCCGAAGCCCAGGATGATCCACGCCAGCGCGCGCGGGACGAAGCCCGGGCCCATGTCGGCGGCGCTGCCGACGGCGAGCGAGCCGGTGGCGCCGAATGCGACCAGCGCCAGCGCGATCAGGAACAGCCCGAAGGCGAGCTCCTTGGCGTCGAGGCGCGGCACGGAATCACTGCACCTTGATGCCGGCTTCCTTGATGATGGCGGCGAAGCTCGCCGTGTTGCTCTCGATCCATTTCGCGAGGTCGGCGGCCGGGCCGGCCTTCACCTCGCCGCCGAGATTCTGGATCCTGCCGGCGACGTCCGGCATGGCGAGAATCCTGTTGAGCTCGCTGTTGAGACGCTCGCGCAGCGGCGCCGGCGTTCCGGCGGTGGTGAGCAGGCCTTGCCAGGAGCCGACGTCGGCGGGAGTGACGTTGATCTCCTTGAAGCTCGGCAGCTCCTTGATGCTGTCGACGCGCTTGTCCCCGGAAACCGCAAGCCCGCGCAATTGGCCTTGCGCGACGAACGAGGCGGTCGCCGTCGCGCCGTTGAGGATCACCTGGCTCTCGCCCGAGACCGTGCCCTTGATGGCGTCGGCGCCGCCGCGATAGGGCACGTGCTTGAACGCCACGCCCCAGGTCTTTTCGAGCTGCACCGCCGAGATGTGATTGGCGACGCCGATGCCGGCATTGCCGAACGGCACCTTGCCGGGATTGGCTTTGGCGTGCGCCACCAGCTCGGGCACGGTCTTGACCGGCAGGCTGGGATGCACCGCCAGCACATAGGGCGCGAACAGGATCAGGCCGAGCGGCGCAAGATCCTTGCTCGGGCTGTAGGTCATGTTGGCGAACAGGTTGGGCGAGATGGCAAGCGTGCTGATGTCGATCAGCAGCAGCGTGTGACCGTCCTTGTCGGCCTTGGCGACCAGGTCGGCGCCGATATTTCCGCCGGCGCCGGTCTTGTTCTCGACCACCACCGGCTGGCCGATGGCGTCTTGCAGCTTGGGGCCGATGAGACGCGCCAGGATGTCCGACGTTCCGCCCGGCGCGAACGGCACGATGATCCGCACCGGCTTGGTGAAGGATTGCGCCGGCGCGGCGGCGGGAACGAGGGCAAGGCCGAGGATCGCGAGACCCGCGAGCGGGCCGATGAGGCGCTGACAATACATGGCTCACTCCCTCACTTTTGCTTTGCTTTTGCCTTGAGCGGCGGGAACTCTTCGGTGCGTGCGGTGACGTTGGGCTCCGGGAAGAAGCACAGCAGGATCATCGGCTCGGGGCCGGTATTGACCGTCATGTGCTTCTCGTTCGGCGGCACCAGCACGGTGTCGCCGGGCACCATCCGGACTTCGCCGCTGTCGGCCTCGAGCACGCCGCGTCCTTTCAGCACATGGATGCATTCCTCGAAGCCGCGGTGGCGATGCGGCCCGCGCGGCTTGTCGCCCCATTTGGCGACCGGGATTTCCACGATCCGGAACGTCATTTTTGATCCGATCGCGCCCGAGACCACCTCCAGCGAGATGCGGCCGGGGAGATCGAGCCGCTTCGCCTCCAATTGCTTGAGCAGTCGTGCCATCACTTCACCTGTCGCAGGCGCTTGACCTCGGCCGTGCCGCCCTGCACGGCGTCGAGCTGCGCGAAGATTTCGGTTGCTTCCCTGGCGATCGCGTCGGCGATGTCGGCGAGCATGCGGCCGCCCTTCTCCGCGGTGGCGTGCTGCGGGCTGCCGAACCAGCCGGTCGGCGCGATCGAGCGGATGTCGGTCAGCACCGGCTGATAGCTGCGCGTCCTGCGCAGCTTGTCCATCTTGTGGCCGTGCCAGTGGTCGGACGAATAGTCGATGCGGTCGAGATGCACCAGATCGGGCCGATGGGCGAGCACCGCCAGCGCCTCGATCTCGCCGCCGTGGGTGAGGCCGTTGCAGCTTCCCCCGTAGAGCTCCTCGGCGACGTAGCAGGCCTGCACCGTGAGCACCGTCATGCCGTGCTCGCGATGCAGCGCCTCGGCGGCGATCGCGAGCGAGGGAATATTGCCCTCGTGCCAATTGAGGATGAGCAGATAGCGGGCGCCGTGCCGGGCGGTGGAGCCGCAGGTCTCGGTCACCACCCGCATATAGGTGTCGGGCGTGAGCGTGATCGTGGCCTCGAACGGCATGTGCATCGGGGTGACGCCGAGCGGGGTTGCGGGCAGCACCAGGCCGTCCATCCGCTCGGCGACCGCGTGCGCGATGGCGTTGGCGGCGAGCGTGTCGGTGCCGGCCGGAAGGTGAGGCCCGTGCTGCTCGACGCTGCCGGCCGGTAGGATCACCAGCGGGTTCTTCTTGAGCTGCGCGGCGATCTCCGGCTGGGTCAGATCGGCAAAGTACCGGCTAGGCGACATGGCGGCTCCTTTCGGCGAGCCGGCGGTTCGCCTCCGCGATCACGTCGGCGATGCGCACCGCCTGACCGTGCTTCTCGATCGAGCGCAAGGCGGCGTAGACCACCGCCACCGCGACGTTGCCGTTCCGCGCACTGAGCTCGTTCGATCGGCCGCTGCGGCAGCTCTGCGCGAACATGTCGAGCTCGGCGCGGAACATGTCGCTCTCGGGGATCGTCAGCGGCTCGCGCTTGCCATAGCCGTCCTTGCCGCGCTGGATGTAGAGCGTCGAGGTCTTGTGCAGCTCGCCCGGCGTGTCCCAGGTGCCGAAATCGATCTCGTAGTGCATGAGGCCCTTCGATCCGAACACCCGCACGGCGAAAATCCCCGGCGAGGTCCAGGAGGCGCCGACATAGCCGATCTTGCCGTCGGCAAACCTGAGCAGTGTCATCGACTGGTCGTCGACCTCGGCGCCCACCGGCGAGAGCTTCGAGGCCATCGAGCTCGCCTCCACGATCTCGCCGCCCAGATAGTGCAGCACGTCGAACTGGTGGATGGCGAGCTGCGACAGCGGTCCGCCCGGCGCCTTGTCCTTGTACCAGCGCCAGGTCTGCGGGGTCAGCTCGAGCGCGCGCTCGTTGGAGAAGTTGGCTTCGATGAAGGCGACGCGGCCGAGCTCGCCGGCGTCGATGGCCGCGCGGATGCGGCGGATGCCGGCCATCAGCCGGGCGCTGTGGCCGACCGTGACGCTGACGCCGTGGGTTCGCTCAAGGGCCTCGATCTCGAGCCCCTCCTCGAGCGTGCTGGCGATCGGCTTCTCGGTGTAGACGTGCTTGCCGGCCTTGGCCACCTCGCGCGCGATCGGCAAATGCTGCTCGTTCGGCACCGTGAGGATGACGCCCGCGATGCCGGGGTCGGCCAGCATGGCGGCAAGCTCGGGCACCACCGCGATGCCGAATTCGCGCGCAAAGGCCGCGCGGTTCGCCTCCGAGCGGCTGTAGGCGGCGACGATCTCGAGCGCATCGGACGACTGGCTTGCACGCGCCAGCACCTTGGCCCAGCGGCCCAGCCCGACAATTCCGACCTTGACGGGAGCTGTCGCCATCAGGCGCCTCCGGTTGGCCGGGGAACGAAGCCTCCCGACTCGGGGAGGATATCGCCCGGCGTTGCTGGCGGAAAGCGCAAGTTCAATCCGCGGCCTGCTTGCTGATGCGCGCCGCAATGCTTACGCTGACCGCCAATTGGTGATTTCGTCCGGAGAATCCGGGCCGATTGGAGACGGAAGTCAGAATCATGCCGGTCAAAGTGGTGAATCTCGGCTTTCTCGCGCTCAACGCCGTCAAGGAAAGCGAGATGAAGCATCACTTCCACCACGTGCTGGGACTGCCGATCGCGCACGACACCGGCGCCGGCGAGACCTATTTCGCCTGCGGCAACGGCCATCACGCGCTCAGCCTGCATCGCGCGCAGCGTCCGGGCTTCCGCCACGTCGGGCTGCAGATCGCCGGCGACGGGCCGCTCGCCGACGCCGCCGCGGCGCTGCGCGCCGCCGGCATCGAGGCGCAGATCAAGTCCGACGCCGTCCCCGGCATCAAGAGCTGCGTCGAGATCGCTGACCCCGACGGCTCCACGGTCTATCTCTACCGCGAGGCGGCGAAGTCGCCGGCGGCTGCCGAGCGGCGCGGCATCGGCCCGCGCAAGCTCGGGCACCTCGCCATGCGCACCGGCAACCCGCAGCGCTGCGAACGCTTCTATATCGACCAGCTCGGCTTCAAGCTGTCCGACTGGCTGGGCGATTTCTTCG
>JBEVIH010000204.1:0-13964 GCA_040510815.1 Xanthobacteraceae bacterium
CGAGCTCGGCGCCGAGGTCGGCCGCGGCGTCGGCGGCGAGATGCGGCGGCAGCATGCAGCGCGATCCCAATTCCGGCAGGCGCGGATCGCCGTAGCAGAGCCCGTACTCGGTGCTGCCGGCGCCGTCCCAGACCGCCAGCACGCCCAGCGTCTCCGACAGGTCCTCGATTACCAGCTTGGCGCGCAGCTTGTAGAAATTGAGCCGCTGCACCAGCGTCGTCGCCAGCGCCCGCGGGCAATCGAGGAAGAAGCCGCCGCCGTCGGCGGGATCGGCCTCGACCGCGATGAAATCGGCGATGATCTTGCCTTGCGGGGTGAGCAGCGCGGCAAAGCGCGCCTGGCCGGGCTTGACCTCGCCGACGTCGACGGTGAGCAGCCCGTTGAGGAATTTGCGGGTATCGTCGCCGGCGACCTTGACCACGCCGCGGTCGGGAAGAAGCGCTGCCTTCATGGGCGGTACTTGCCAGATGTCACCGGCAAACGTAAGGCGCTGGGGGAACGGTCACAAGGGCGGCATATTGGAATGACCCGAAGCTTCGACCTCCTGCTCAAGGGCGGCACCGTCGTCAATCAGGACGGCGAGGGCGTGCGCGATCTCGGCATCGCCGATGGCCGCATCGCCGCCATCGGCGATCTCGCGCAAGCCGCCGCCGGGGAGGTGATCGACTGCCGCGGCCTGCACCTGCTGCCCGGCGTGATCGACACCCAGGTGCACTTCCGCGATCCCGGGCTGACCCACAAGGAGGATCTGGAGACCGGTTCGAGGAGCGCCGTGATGGGCGGCGTCACGGCGGTGTTCGAGATGCCCAACACCAACCCCACCACGACCGACGCCGCGGCGCTTGCCGCCAAGGTGGCGAGTGCGCGCCACCGCATGCATTGCGATTTCGCCTTCTTCATCGGCGGCACCCGCGCGAACACCAGGGAGCTGGGTGAGCTCGAGCGGCTTCCGGGCTGCGCCGGCGTCAAGGTGTTCATGGGCTCGTCCACCGGCTCGCTGCTGGTCGAGGACGACGAGGGCGTGCGCAACATCTTGCAAGCGATCAGGCGGCGCGCCTCGTTCCATTCCGAGGACGAATACCGGCTCAACGCGCGCAAGCCCTTGCGTATCGAGGGCGATCCGCGCTCGCATCCGGTCTGGCGCGACGAGCAGGCCGCGCTGCTATGCACGCAGCGGCTCGTCGGCCTGGCGCGCGAGACCGGCAAGCGGGTGCACGTGCTGCACATCACCACCGCGCAGGAGATGGAGTTTCTCAAGGATCACAAGGACGTCGCATCGGTCGAGGTGACGCCGCATCACCTCACCTTGACGGCGCCCGATTGCTACGCGCGCCTGGGCGCCTTTGCGCAGATGAACCCGCCGGTGCGCGACGCCACCCATCGCGAGGCGATCTGGCGCGCCCTCGCGCAGGGCACCGTCGACGTGCTCGGCTCCGACCATGCGCCGCATACCCGCGAGGAGAAAACCAAGGCCTATCCGGCGAGCCCGTCCGGGATGACCGGCGTGCAGACGCTCGTCCCGATCATGCTCGACCACGTCAATGCCGGGCGGCTGAGCCTGATGCGCCTGGTCGATCTCACCAGCGCCGGGCCGGCGCGCCTGTTCGGCATTGCCCGCAAGGGACGTATCGCCTTGGGCTACGACGCCGATCTCACCGTGGTCGATCGCAAGCGGCGCGAGACCATCTCCGACCGCTGGATCGCGTCGCGCGCCGGCTGGACGCCTTATGACGGTGTCAGCGTCACCGGATGGCCGGTCGGCACCGTCGTGCGCGGGCACCGGGTGATGTGGGAGGGCGAGCTCACGGCGCCGGCGCGCGGCGAGGCGGTGGAATTCCTCGAGACCATGGCGGCCCGCTGAGCCTCGGCCCGGATCGCGAGGCCGCGGTTGTCTTCCTTATCCACAGGCCAAACGGTGTGACCGCACTAGCAAAATCAAAAATTTTGGGGAGTTATCGACCCTGGGTGGAACGGACGGGCTGCCACCGATGTTGTAGCCCGATACCAGTCTATTTCGTTGCGGCTGGACCGACGGCGGGACGCATTCCGCCGGGAGGGGGCTTTCCGCGCATGACCGGCGATCTTGTTTCGGTGCGGGTGTTGGCCATTTCCGGCTCGGCGGCCGAGCGCGAGCTGTGGCGGCGGGCGGCCGGACAGATCGCGGTCCCCATCGACATCATCGAAGTGGAGAATGCCGCCGCCGCCTGCAAGGCGCTGGCGCTTTCAATCCAGGACATTGACGTCGCCTTTCTGGATTCCGAGCTTGCCGACAAGGCTGCCTTCATCGAGGCGGCGCAAGCCGCGCGGCAGCGGCCGTTCGTCATCCTCGTCGGCGCGGCGAACGGCGCTTCGGCCGCGCCAGGCATCGACGGCGTGGTGAGCAAGCCGGCCACGCTCGATCAGGCGAAGGCCATGATCGGGCGCTGTGTCCGGGTGCGGCTGCCGAGCCGCGTGCTGGTGGTCGACGACTCGGCGACCATGCGCAGCATCGTCCGCAAGCTGTTGTCGGCGACCCGCTTCCGGCTCGAGATCGCCGAGGCCGAAGACGGCATCCAGGCCCTCAAGCAGATCGGCGTCGGCAGGTTCGATCTCGTGGTCCTTGACTACAACATGCCGGGCCTCAACGGCGTCGAGACGCTCTCCGAGATCAAGCGCCAATACCCGCGCGTGGGGGTCGTGATCATGAGCTCGGCCCAGGACGAGGGGGTCGCAGAGCGGGCGCGGGCGGCCGGCGCGGCGGCGTTCCTGAAGAAGCCGTTCTACGCCTCCGACATCGACGCCGTGCTGCACAGCGTCTACGGCTTGCAGACGGCGAGCCCGCCCGGCGCGTGATCGTTGCCCTTCAATAACGTCCGCGGCTCAATCTCCGGCAACGAAAAAGTGCCAGGTGCCCTGCGGCCCGATCCCGACCCGGTAGAACGCATAAGCGCCGAACGCCACCAGGTCCTTGTAGTCGGGGCCGGTGACGATGCGGAACAACTCGACCTTCTGCGGGGAGGACAGCGTCTTGATCGGCATGCGCACGAAATAGGGCCAGACGTACATTTCCTGCCGCGTGCCCTCCTCGACGCGAACGAAGCCGGTCTCCAGCACGCTGATCAGGATCGCGAGCACTTCGAGGCCGTCGGAGTCGGGATAGTTCGTCTTCCAGAAGGCGATCGGGTCCTTGTCGTCGGAGAACGTGAACACCGTCTCGTCGGTCGCCATCAGGGCGGCGAGCTTCCCGAGGTCGCCGGTGCGGGCAGCGGTGAGGATACGCTCGCGCGTGCGCGCGACCGCGCCCGGCAGACGCGCGAGGTCGGTGATGATTTCCGGGGCCGCGGCCAAGGCGGCCAGGTGACCGGTCGGTTTGCCCTGGGCGGCGGCTGCGGTTTTGGGCGGCGCCGGCGCCTGCGGCGGCGCGCCAGCCGAAGCGGCGGGCGGCTTGATCGTCTCGGTGCGGACCGGCGTCTGCGCGGGAGCGCCGCCGCTCGCCACGAGCGCGAGGAGCAATAGGCAGAGCTGAATGCGCAGCGACATGGTCCGGCGCCCGATTCAGGGACGCCGCCAGTCTAGCTGAGTCGCGTGTTCGACGATCTTATTGCCGCGCCAGTTCGAGCGAGAATTCGCCGTTGCGAATGCGCCCGGCGAGGCCTTCGGCGAAGCGCGCGGCGGCTTCCTCGCCATAGGTCGTCACGAACTCGGCAAACGCCGCGAACAGGCAGGCCTGCGCCAGGCAATCGCCGTCGATTCCCTCGATGCGGGCCTCGGCCCAGGCCTCGTGCAGATAGCCGAGCGCAGCCCTCTTCTGCTCATGTTCCGGAACGTAATCCGGAGCCTGCATCGCGTGCGTCGTCATGTCCATGCCACGTTGATGGCCACGTCCCCCGCGGCCATTCCGACGAGGCGCGACGTTAGCATGCGAGCGGCGTCCGGCGAGGCGCAAGTTTCGAGAAGGTTAACGCAGAGCCGTCTGCAAGTACCGGCGCTGACTGCACTATTCGGCCTTGCCGGGAAACGAATCGGGCGGATTTCCGACCCTCTCGCGGGCGCCGCTCGGCGCGCGCTTGGGCGCCGAAGCTGCCGCTTCGCGGTGCGTCCGGGCGGCGGCCGCCGCGGCCGGCCGCCACCGGCGTTGGCCATAGGACAAATACCAGCGGCCCCGCATTTGGCGCCGGAACGCCAAGGTTTTTCCGTATTTATCAATACAGTTAACCTTGATCGGGGACCATGCCGAATCCATCGACCTGAAACGCGCAGACGGATGCTTCCGTCGTCGGCCCGGGGAAGGGCTGCGTCTTGAGGCCGGTTCAGCGGGGGACGCGTCGCCAAGCCCAATGGCGGCGTGGAGGGGGGCGACTCTTACATGCTCGCAGGCAAGAGCGCTGCACTGAGAATCCATCAGCCGCAGTACGTGCCGGTGCGACTGCCGGAGCGGCGACTGCCGGAGCCGCTACGTCCTGTGGTGCGCGTGGAGCAGCCGCCCAGCCGGCCGGCTCACGGCCCGCGAGCGCCTAGCCGGCACGCCATCGAGGCGCGCCAAATCGACCCGCGCCAAATCGACTCGCGCCAAATCGATCCGCGCCGCGTGCGCACCGCCGGCCGGCGCCAGGCATCGACGTCGCGTCGGACCCTGGTGTTCGTGCTCAAGCTCGTTGCCAGTGCGCTTGCCGGTGCGACCGTCACCCTGGTGCTGTGGAACGACAACCCCAACCCGACCAAGCTCGACGCGTTGCTGGCCGAGGCCGCCAGCCGCCAGGAGACTGCGGTTTATCGCAGCGGGCCGGCGGGCGACGAGCGCCTCGACCGATTGGTCCGCAGCTGGGACGCGGATTCGACCGATCGGCCGGTCCCGAAGAACTTCCCGCGCGAGGTCAAGACCGTCAAATTCGTCGCGCCCATGCAGCCGCTGGTGACCGCGTCGCTGGCCCCGATCACGCGCACGCCGCCCTCCGACGTGGCGGTGCCAATGGGCAAAGGCCCCTCCGCGGTCAAGAGCTGGCGCTACCAGCTGCAGAACATCAATCCGACCGCGATCGCGGCCTCGTCCGCCGACCTGGTGGTGATCGATTACGCCGGCGCCGAGGGCCCGTTCACCAGGGCCGAGGTCGAGCAGATGCGGCGCAAGCCCGACGGCTCGCGCCGCGTGGTCCTGTCCTACATGAGCATCGGCGAGGCCGAGAGCTACCGCTGGTATTGGCCGAACCGCTCCTCGGAATGGCTCGGCACCGAGAACCCCAAGTGGCGCGGGAACTACGGCGTGCGATTCTGGCACCCCGACTGGCAGCAGATCATCTTCGACTACACCGACAAGATCGTCGCCGCGGGCTTCGACGGTGTCTACCTCGACAAGGTCGACGAGTTCGAGGAGATGGGTCGCAAGGACGACATGGTCGAGTTCGTCGCTCGCATCGCAGCGCGGGCCAAGTCGCAGCGGGCGGATTTCATGATCGTTTCGCAGAACGGCGATGCGCTCATCCCCGATGCCAGGTTCCGCAAGGCGATCGACGCCTTCGCCCGCGAAGACCTGTTCTACGGCGAGAACGCGGAAGGCGCTCGCAACAGCGCGGCCAGCATCCGCGAGAGCGTCCGGCGCCTGAAGATGCTCACCGCCGAGGGCAAGCCGGTCTTCGTGGTGGAATATCCGCGCAACGACGAGCAGGCGAAGACTGCGCGGCGCGAGATTTCCGACAACAAGTTCATCGGGCTGATGGCCAAGCGCGCGCTCGACCAGCTGTAAGGACGGACGACGTCAGTTGGCGTAGCGCGCCGTCATCTCGCGGGCGATCTTGGAGCCTTCCTCGAGATAGCGGCGGATGACCAGGTCGGCGGCGGGCGTGCAGGTGCGGTAGGTCTGCTGAAAGCCGCGATAACCGCGATTGAAGTTGGCGATGATGCGGGCGCGCCGGTCGCCGCTCGGGGCCTCGGCGTCGATGATGGATTGCATCTCGACCCGCCACTTCTGGCCTTCGTTGGCGCCGCAGATGCCGCGCAGGTAGTGCAGCGCGCCGAGGATCTCGGCGAGCCGCTGCAGGCTGCCGTCGAACGGCGCGGCTCCGCCGGCGCCCTGGGCGTGAACGGGTCCGCTCGCCGCCATGAGCGCAATCGAGGCCGCTATCAGCACGCGTCGGAGCATCGAGGTCGGAATGGTCTCTGCGGTCGCCATCCGCATTGTCGCGGCCCAAACCGACGGAAAAAAGGCGAGCGCGCCGAGGGCCGCCGCCTGCGTTAATCCGCCTGTTCGAGGCGCTCGAACGCCGCCGCCACGATCTCGGCGAGCCCGGGCGTCGTCGGCAGGCCGGCGAGCTCGGCCGGGTCGATCCAGCGGGCCTCGCTGAGCTCCTCGTTCAGGACCGGCTCGCCCGCCTTCCAGCGCGCGGCGAAGCACAGAATCACGAAGTGCCGTTCGACGCGGTCGCCGCCGTCGCGGACGATGGTCTCGCGAAAGCCCGCGAGCGTGACCGGCTCGATCGCGAGCGCGGTCTCCTCGCGCACCTCGCGGGCGACCGCTTCGGCGAGCGTCTCGCCGGTCTCCACCACGCCGCCGGGCAGGCTGAACAGGCCGTTGGCCGGCGGCCGCGCGCGCCGCACCACCAGGAGCTTGCCATCGCGCACGATCGCCGCGCTGACCGCGAGATAGGGACGCGTCGGGTAGGCTCTGGCATCCGCCATGGGGATAACGGCTCCGGGATCGCGCCGGCCGGTCGTCTTCGGCCGGGCCGCAGCCTATATAGCGCATGCGATCGGAAATCGAGCCAAGCGCATGTGCGGACGTTACATGGTTCTGTCCTCGCCGGAGGCGATCCGGCGGCTGTTCGGCTATCCGGAGCAGCCGAACTTCCCGCCGCGCTACAACGTCGCCCCGACGCAGCCGGTGCCAATCGTGCGCCTCGTCGAGGGCAGGCGGCAATTCGCGCTGGTGCGCTGGGGGCTGATCCCGCCCTGGGTCAAGGATCCGCGCGCCTTCACCCTGCTGATCAACGCGCGCGGCGAATCGGTGAACGAGAAGCCGGCGTTCCGCAACGCCATGCGGCGGCGCCGCTGCCTGTTTCCCGCCGACGGGTTCTACGAGTGGCAGGTCGCGGGCGGCCGCCGGCGGCCCTATTGCGTGCGTCCGCGCGACGGCGAGCCGATCGCATTCGCCGGGCTGTGGGAAACCTGGATGGGACCGAACGGCGAGGAGATGGAGACCGCCGCGATCGTCACCACGGTCGCCAACCGCGAGCTGGCTGCGCTGCACGAGCGCATGCCGGTGGTGGTGCCGCCCGAGGCCTTCGACCTTTGGCTCGACTGCGGCAAGGTCGACGCCATGACCGCGACCGCGCTGATCGTGCCGGCGCGGGAGGGAGTGCTCGAAGCCTACGAGGTTTCGCCGGCGGTCAACCGCCACGACAATGACGGGCCGCAGCTGATCGAGCCTGCTTCGTCCCAGCCGCTGGAGCCCGCCGAGGCGCCAGCCAAGCCGGCGAGAAAGCCGAAGAAGGACGAGCGGCAGTCGTCGTTGTTTTGAGAACGCGAATAGCGAATAGGGAAGGGACCGACCCTGAGAACCTACTCGCTATTCGCCCTCACAGCACCTTCCCCGGATTGAGAATCCCCTTGGGATCGAGCGTGCGCTTGAGCGTGCGCATCAGGTCGAGCGCGACCGGGTCCTTCACCTTCGGCAGCATGTCGCGCTTGAGCACGCCGATGCCGTGCTCGGCCGAGATCGAGCCGTGCAGCTTCGCCACCACGCCGAACACCGCCGCATTGACCTCGTCCCAGCGCTTGAGGAACTCGTCCTTGTCGGCGCCGACCGGCTGGGAGACGTTGTAGTGGATGTTGCCGTCGCCGAGATGGCCGAACGGCAGCGGACGGCAGCCGGGAATGAGCGCGACGACGGCGGCATTGGCCTCGCGGATGAACTCCGGCACGGCGGCGACCGGCACCGAGATGTCGTGCTTGACCGACCCCCCGAGATGGCGCTGCGTCTCGCCGAACATTTCGCGGATGCGCCAGAACATCTTGGCCTGGTCGAGGCTGTCGGCGACCGCCGCGTCGGTGACCAGACCGCGCTCGAGGCCTTCGGCCAGAATCTCCTCGAGCTGCTCGCGCAGCCCCGTGCGCGCCTGCGAAGAGAGCTCGATCAGCACATACCAGGGATGCACGGCGGCGAGCGGATCGCGGCAGCCGGCGGCGTGCTTGAGCACCGTCTCGACGCCCATGCGCGCCATCAGCTCGAAGCTGGTGACGCCGCCGGCGGTGCGTTCGGTCGCGAGCCCGAGCAGCTCGAGCGCCGCCTCGGGCGAGGTCACGCCCGCGAACGCGGTCTCGACCGAGCGCGGGCGCGGCACCAGCCGCAGCACCGCCGCGGTGATGATGCCGAGCGTGCCTTCGGCGCCGATGAACAGGTTCTTGAGGTCGTAGCCGGTATTGTCCTTCTTGAGCTTGTTGAGATTGTCGAGCACGCGCCCGTCGGCCAGCACCACCTCGATGCCGAGCGCGTGCGAGCGGGCGATGCCGTGGGCGAGCGCGGCGGTGCCGCCGGCATTGGTCGAGAGGTTGCCGCCGATGGTGCAGGTCCCCTCCGACGGCAGCAGTTGCGGATAGAGCCGGTCGGCGGCGGCCGCCGCCTCGCGCGCCCGCATCAGCGTGACGCCCGCCTCGCAGGTCATGGTGTTGGAAATGGGATCGACCTCGCGGACGCGGTCGAGCCGGTTGAGCGAGAGCAGCACCTCGCCATGCAGCGGGACTTGGCCGCCGACCAGCCCGGTATTGCCGCCCTGCGGGACGATCGCGGTCGAGGTCTCGTTGGCGAGCTTGACGATCTCCGAAACCTCGGCGACCGAGCCTGGCCGCAGCACGACCGGCGTATGGGCGCGGAACATGTCGCGCATTTCGAGCAGGTACGGCGCCTGCGCCTGCGGATCGGTGATGGCGTATTTCTCCCCCACGATCGCCGCGAAACGAGCGAGCAGATCGGGGCGCAGAAACTTGGCCGGCGTCTCGACGATGTTCATGGGTCTACGCTCTGTCGTTTTCCGCCACGACTATAGCATGCCGCCGCCATGTCATCGCCCGGTCCGCGCCGGGGTCATGCGCGGCGCCGCCGCCCGTTGCAGGCGGTCGTTGATCGCCTCGCCCAGCCCCTCGTGCGGCACCGGCATCACCGCGATGGCGGCGGCGCCGCACGCGTCGAGCGCGCGCAGGTGCGAGAACAGGTTGGCGGCGGCCTCGATCAGCTCGCCGCGCGGCGACAGGTTGAGGGCCGCGGCCGCCTGCGCCGCGCCCGCGGGCGGCGCCGGGCCGAAGGCGAGCAGCGCCTCGCCGGCGTTGACGCTCACCGCATCGAGCCGCAGCCGGGCGCGCGGCGCATAGTGGGAGGCGAGCTGGCCGGGCGCCAGCGGCGCCGCATCATCGTCGGTTGCCGGCGCGGCGGCCGGCGGCGGGTCGGCGAGCGGGGCGATCCGTTCGATCTCAGCGCGCGGCAGCGCGCCGGGCCGCAGCAGCACCGGCTCGCCGAGACAGGCGACGATGGTCGATTCGAGCCCCATCGGCGTCGCGCCGCCGTCGACGATCAGCTCGATGCGCCCGCGCAGGTCGGCGAGCACATGCTGCGCCGTGGTCGGCGAGACGTGGCCGGAGCGGTTCGCCGACGGCGCCACCACCGGCCGGCCGAAGGCGGCGAGGATCGCGCGCGCGACCGGGTGCGCCGGCACCCGCACCGCGATGGTATCGAGCCCCGCGGTGGCGAGCTCGGCGACCGGACAGTCCACGTGCCGGGGCAGCACCAGGGTCAGCGGCCCCGGCCAGAACGCCGCCGCCAGCCGCTCGGCGGCCTGGTCGAAGCGCGCCAGCGCCCGCGCCGCGCCGGCATCGGCCACATGCGCGATCAGCGGATTGAACGCCGGGCGGCCCTTGGCGTCGTAGAGCCGCGCCACCGCTTCGCCATGGGTGGCGGCGGCGCCCAGGCCGTAGACGGTCTCGGTCGGAAAGGCGACCAGACCGCCGGCGGCCAGCGCGCGCGCCGCCCGCTGCACGGCGGCGGTGCCGGCGTCGATCACCTCGGTTGCCGGCTCTGCGGTCATTCTGCTCCCGTGCTTGCGGCTGTGCGGGGACGTGGTTATAAGACCCGCGATCAGGCGGAGTGTAGCGCAGTCTGGTAGCGCACCTCGTTCGGGACGAGGGGGTCGCAGGTTCAAATCCTGCCACTCCGACCAGATACTCTCTGGCGGCCGCTGATTTTTCACAACTATCTGCAACTCTTATTGTTTCCGAAGCGGCCCCGAGGACCAAATAACAGCCTTGTTGCGCTGTCGGGGCTGTGAATAGACTTCAGCGGCATGAAAAAAAAGAAGCTGTCTGAACAGAATTTATCAATCGGTAGATGGCGATGGGCGTCTCGTTGGCGAAAGCCACGCAGAAGGGTCGTCTACACCTGTCTGTTCGGCCACTCTGAACCTTTCAGCGACTGGACATACGAGAACGACGGCTCGATTGACTTTGTTTGCTTCACCGACGACCCCTCGTTGTCGTCATCATTCTGGCACGTGCACCTGATGCCGACCTGCCTGCTCGATCCGGGTCGCGCATCCAAGCGCATAAAGCATCTCCCGCATAAGTATCTGGCGTCCTACGACGAGAGCCTTTACCTCGACAACACGGTTCGGCTCCGCCTCCCGCCAGCAGCCATGTTTGCGAAGCTCGAGCGGGCAGACCTGTTCAGGTGCTTCCGTCACCTATATCGGCAGTGCGTGTACGATGAAGCCGCGGAAGTCATCAAGGGGCAGTTGGATGACCCGGCGCGCGTTCAGGCGCAAATGGCGTACTACCAGAACGTCCTTCGTTACCCGAAAATGAATGGGCTGATCGCGTCCTCGAACCTGCTTCGCAGGCACAACGATCCTGCCGTTATTGCGGTGAGTGAAGAGTGGCACCAGCAGATTTTGCGCCACTCAGTGCGGGACCAGCTATCCTTCAACGTTGCTGCTTGGCATCACGGTTTCACCATCAACTACTTCGACAACCTTCTCACCGATCTGGTTGAAAGGCCCGCTCTCAACGGCCCGCGTCTGCCACGCGATTTCGACGAAACGCGTTACCTCGGCCTACATCCCGATGTGAAGGCCGCCGGCTTGGACCCGCGTCTGCATTACCGGCTTTACGGCATTGCGGAGGGCAGGGCGTACAAGTAGGGGTGCAATTCTCCAGCGCGTAGCCACAGCGCCGCGTAGATAGCTTTTTCCCTGATCAGGCGACAGTCTCGTCATCCATGCACCGGAGAATGAAACCACATGGCATCGGACATCGACCCGCAATCGGGCTTCCGCCTGCCGCTGCCCAAGCGCGAGGATTTGGACGAGGTCGGCCGCAAGGCCTACGACCGCGCCGCCACGCCGGGCACATCGCTCGCCGGCCTGCAGGGTCCCGCCGGCGTGCGGCTGTACAGCACCAAGATCACCGAGCACATGTACGCGATCAACCAGTACCTGCGCTTCCAGGCCGGCTTCACCGCGCGCATCCGCGAGATCGCCATCCTCGCCACCGCGCGCGAGATGGACAGCCAGTTCGAATGGTGCGCGCATGAGCCGGAAGCCCTGAAGGAAGGCGTCGCGCCGGCGGTCATCGACGTGATCAAGCACCGCAAGAGCACGGCCGGCCTCGATGAAACCGAGGCGACGGTGATCGAGCTCGGCCGGCAGCTGTTTCGCGACCACAAGGTGACGCCGCAGCTGTTCGCCAAGGCGAAGGCGCTGTTCGGGCCGCACAAGCTCGTCGATCTGGTGCTGCTGATGGGCAACTACGCGGGCACGGCGGCGCTGCTCACCGCCTTCGACATGCAGTTGCCCGCCGGGCAGAAGCCGCTGCTGCCGATCCCTTGAGGTGCCCGCAAGATCATCCCGCGCAGGATACGCGATAACACGCGACGATAGTCGTGCACCTGCCGAACCCCGTCCTTGGCGTCGCATGGTCTTGTGCGAAGCCGCCTCCGCCGCCTACCTTTCGGATCAGAGGGGAGCGCACTACCATGTTGCGACAATCACGGCGGGATCGAGCTCGCTGTCGGAAGGAGAGGAACGTCATGAGATCCAACACCAAAGCCACCGGCCTTGTCTTCGGCTTCGCGCTTGCGCTTGCGGGCACCGCCTCGGCGGCCGACCTCAAGCTGATGACCGGTCCGCAGGGCGGCGCTTGGGTGCCGCTCGGCGGCCAGCTCAAGGACATGTGGGAGAAGGCGGTTCCCAATCTCTCGGTGCAGGCGCTGCCGGGCGCCGGCATTGCCAATGTGCGCGGGATCGAAGAGAACAAGACCGACGTCGGCTTCGGCAACAGCATCTCGACGGTCGATGCGGTCGCCGGCAAGCCGCCATTCAACAAGCCGCACGCCAATGTCTGCAACGTCGCAACGCTCTATCCGCAATACTTCCAGGTGGTCGTCCGCGTCGACGCGGGCGTGAACTCGATCAAAGACCTCAAAGGCAAGGGCATTGCCGCCCAGCCGCGCGGCAACACCGCCGAGGAGATCACCAAGCAATTGTTGCAGGTGAACGGGCTGACCTATAACGACGTCAAGATGAGCTTTGTCTCCTATACCGATGCCGTCAGCCAGGTACAGGACGGACACGCGGTGGCATTCACGGCCGGCACCACCATTCCCTCGAGCGCCGTCATGGATCTGGCAACCTCGCGCGACGTCAAGATCATCGACCTCGCCGATCAGCTCGACGCCATGAAGAAGGTCAATCCCGGCTACACGCTCAACACGATCCCCAAGGGCACCTATCCGAAACAGGACAAGGACATCCAGGTGATCGGCTACGCCACCCACATCGTCGCCTCGTGCAAGCTGCCGGAGGACACGGTCTACAGCATGGCCAAGGCGATCTCGCAGAACACCCAGCAGCTCTCCAGCATCGTCAAGGACATCCGCAACCTGACCCCGAAAGGCATGGCCGAGAACATCGGGGTTCCGTTCCATCGCGGTGCGGCCAAGTTCTACAAGGAAGCCGGCATCGCCGTGCTGACCAACTGACGACAATGCCGGCCGTGGCTGCCGCTGCGGTCGGCCGCTTCCCCCGGATCATGCGGATATGAAGGTCGACCTCTCCCACGGCGGCCTCGTCCGTCTCGCCGTGACGGTGGTCGCCGTCGCGATGGTCCTCTATCACATGTGGGTCATCGTGGCGGGGCAGCCGGAAGCGATCATCTTCCGCGGCACCCACCTCATGTTCGCGCTTGTCCTCACCTTCCTGATCTACGGCAGCAAGGTGGGGGTACAACGGCCGATTCCGAACTTATTCGATTATGCGTGGCTGGCGCTCGGCGTCGCTTCGCTGCTCTACCTGTTCTTCAATTACGAATACGTCGTCACTCGCATCTATTATATCGATGATCTGACCTGGGCCGACATGATCTTCGGCACGATCCTGCTCGTGGTCGTGACCGAGGCGACGCGGCGGTGCGTCGACATATCGCTGCCGGTCACCTCCATCCTGTTCCTGTTGTACGGGCTGTTCATCGCCAAGCTCGAGCCCATGCGTCTCATCGATCAGCTCTACATGACAACCGAGGGCATTTTCGGTCAGGCGCTCGCGGTGTCGGCGTCGTTCGTGATCATCTTCGTGGTGTTCGGCAGCTTCATGGAGAAGACCGGCGTCGGGCAATTGTTCATGGACTTCGCGATGGCATTGACCGGACACACCGCCGGCGGGCCCGGCAAGGTGTCGGTCGTAAGCTCGAGCCTGTTCGGCACGATCTCCGGGAGCGCCGTCGCCAACGTGATGGTCGATGGTCCGATATCGATTCCGCTCATGAAGCGCTCCGGCTTTCCGCCGCATTTCGCCGCCGGCGTCGAGGCGACCGCGTCGACCGGCGGACAGATCATGCCGCCGATCATGGGCGCCGCGGCCTTCGTGATGGCCGAGTTCCTGGCCGTGCCCTACGGCCAGGTGGTGATCTGGGCCATCATTCCGGCCATCCTCTATTATGTCGCCTGTTTCGCCGCC
>JBEVIH010000205.1:0-45292 GCA_040510815.1 Xanthobacteraceae bacterium
TGCATCGAAAGGCGCGCAGAATGGCCGTGAAGCGCGCCCCTGCTTCATTGAACCGGAGATTGCACGGCGGCGCCGTTTCACCTGCACGCATCCGCTGCCGGAAAAGCGGCGACGCGGGAACGCGAGACGAAACGCGGCGGTCACTGCCGCTCGGGCGCCCTGTAGTCCTCGCGCGGGGTGTTGGCGAGCCTGATCAGGTGCTCGGCGCGCTGGCGGTCCTGCTGCACGAAGGCGGCGAAGTCCGCGGGACTGGTCGGCGCCGGGATCACCAGCTGCCGGTCGAGGAAAGCGGTGAACTTCGGCTCTTTGAACAGCTTCACGAACTCGGCGTTAAGCCTGTCGATGATCGGCCGCGGGGTGCCGGCGGGCGCCGCGATGCCCCACCAGCCGCGCCCCTGATAGGCGCCGAGCCCGGCCTCGATGAAGGTCGGCACATCGGGCGCCGCCGATGAGCGCGTCGGCGCGCCCACCGCGACCAGCCTGATCTTGCCGCCGGCGAGCAGCGGCATGAAGTTGCCGAGACCCATATTGCCGATCTGCAGGTCGCCGGCCGCCAGCGCCTGGGCGATCGGCCCGCCGCCGCGATAGGGAATGCCGACGATGCTGGTGCTCCATTGGTTGTTGAGCCATTTCAGGAACAGGTCGGGATAGGAGCCGGGCCCGAGCGTGCCATAGTTGAGCGCGTTGGGCTTCGCCTGCGCCAGCGCCCTGAGCTCGGCCACCGAATTGACGTTGAGGCCGGTGGTGACCGCGATGCCCTCGATGAGAAAGAACAGCCGCGCGATCAGGGCGAAATCCTTGTCGGCGTCATAGGGCAGCTTGTTGAACAGGAACGGATTGAACGCCAACGTGCTGTGATAGATCACGCAGACCGTGTAGCCGTCGGGATTGGCCTGCGCGCATTGCTGGGCGGCCGGGATGCCGCTGGCGCCGCCGCGGTTCTCGATCACCAATTGCTGGCCGAGCCGGGGGGCGAGCTCGGCCGCTGCCGCCCGCATGATCACGTCGGTGACACTGCCGGCGGCGATCGACACGATCATCCGGATCGGCCGGTCGGGATAGGTCTGCGCGGGCGCCGCCGACGCGAGCGCGGTAAAAATACAAGAGGCGAGAATGCGCGACGTATGGCCCATGATGTTTCCGCCCCTTTGACGAAGCTACACGCGACGACCGCTTTCAAGGCAATGTGGCATCGCCCCTTTGCTCAGCAACTATTGCACGGATGATTGCCGCGGTCATAGGTCGCGCACATGGGGCAGGACCTCGCCTGCGAAGATTTCCAGCGAGCGCATGATCTCCGACTGCGGCAATGAACCGAAATCGACCAGCAGGCCGATCTGGGTGATGCCCACGTCGGCGAGCACGCGAATGCGCTCGATGGCCTGCTTCGGCCCGCCCATCAGAACGCGTCCCGGGAAGTAGGACTCGAATTCAAACTTGCGCTGGCCGGCGTCGCGCTGCTCGTAGCCCTTGTAGGCGGTCGGATCGGGCGGCCGGCGCGACGCTTCGAGGCCGGCGGCGGCATATTCGCTCATCGGCTGATGCACCACTCGCCGCAGCCGCTCGTCGTCGTCGCGATCGAGGAAATGCGCGTGGTAGACGCAGCAGATCTCGTGATCCTCCGCCCGGCGGCCTTGCTTGCGCAACGCGTTGCGGTACCAGCCGATGCGCTCGACCGCGATCGGGTGATCGACATGATAGGCGACGTAAAGCAGGTTGTACCCTTCTTGCGCCGTCCACTCGAAGCTCTCGGGCGAAAGCAGGCACGCCACCCAGATCGGCGGATGCGGCTTCTGGTAGATCGGCGGCAACACGGGCAGACCCGACATGGCCGGGCGGAACTTGCTCTTGAACTCGAGCGTCGGGTTGGCCCAGGCCTGCTTGACGAGCGCGACGCCCTCCTCGACCCGTTCGCGGCTCTCCTTCATGTCGACCCCGAAGGCATCGAACTCGTCGCGGATGAAGCCGCGCCCGACGCCGAAATCAAACCGGCCCTGGGACAATTGGTCCAATGTGGCGGCCTGCTCCGCCACCCGCACCGCGTCGTTGAGCGGCAACACGGTGGCGCCGGTGCCGAGCCGGATACGCTTGGTGCGCCCCGCGAGGTAGCAGAGGAACGCATAATTGGCCGCGAACAACCCGCCGTGGCGCACGAAATGATGCTCGACCAGCCAAGCATAGTCGATGCCGATGCGATCCGCGAACTCGATCTGCTCGATGATGCCGCAATAGTGCGTCTGGACGTCGCGCACCGCCGGCAGATAGGTCGGCAGGTAGAAAAGCCCGAACTTCATCGGCGGCGCTTCCCTGTTGGCTGAAGGTTGACCCTATCGTTCTGCGGAGAGTTTCGGCTACGATGACCGCAGCAGACGTCTGAAGGGAGGACGTACCATGGCAGAGACCCTGGTGGCCAACCGCAATCAAACGCGCGCGGAGGGCAAGATCAGCTTTTACGGCGTCCACCACTTGGCACTCAACACCGACGACATGAAGATGACCGTCGACTTCTATGTCGATGTGCTCGGCATGCGGCTGGTGCATGCGATGAAGGTGCCGCCGGGGCTCGGTACCGGCCCGGGCAATCGCGGCAATCCGCCGTTCGAGGAAATCCGCCACTATTTTTTCGACATGGGGCGTGACGGGCTGCTGGCGTTTTTCGAGATGCCCAAGGGTGCCAAGGAGAGAGGCGACCGCAATGCGCTGGGCGCCATGCAGCACGTCTCCTTCGCGGTCTCGCCGGAAAGTCAGGCCCGCATCCGCGCGCGGCTCGATGCCAACAAGGTTCCCTACGACGGGCCGCTCGAAATCCTGCCGGGCATTTTCTCGATCTACGTGTTCGATCCCAACGACATCCGCCTGGAATTCAGTTGCCAGCCGAGCAACGGCGAAGGTGAGCCGCTCATCGTCCCCCAGGTGACGCAGACCAAGGGGGAAGCGATGAAGGAGCTTCGCTCGCTGACCGCGGACGAAAAATGGCTGGCGCGGGCGGTGGCCGGATTACGGGAGGACTAGCCAGGCGGAGCTGCCGACCCGACCGTGCCTTGCGTCCGCTACTGTCGATACTTCACCGCGGCCGCGAGCAAGGCCTCGTAATCCTCCTTGATCCTCGGATTGGCGGATAGCAGCGACGCCGTGACCGGCGTGACCAGGTCGATATAGCGTTTGGCCTCCGCCGGCGGCAACGTGATGATCTCGCCGCCGTTCTTGCGCCAGACCTCTTCGGCCCGCTTGATGTCCGCGATGTTCCAGTCCGAGAACAGCACTTCCGCCTTGCGGGATTCCTCGCGCACGATTGTCTCGAGCTCCGGCCCCAGCGACTTCATGAAGCGGCGATTCGCCAGGATCGGGGCGGCGAAGGTCGTGGCCGGCAGGAACGTCATCGGCTTGGCGATATCGTAGTATTTGAAGGCGACGAACGGGGCGGCGGCGGCCACCATCCCGTCGATGGTGCGGTTCTGCATCGCCGGAAGCGCCTCGCCGAGCGGCAGCGACACCGGCAGAACGCCGACCTTCTTGAGCGGCTCGACCTGAATCGGGGCGCCGCCCTGGGTGCGGATCTTCTGCCCCTGGAAGTCGGCGACCGAGCGGACCCCCTTGTGGGTGAGCAGCATCAGCGGGCTGTAGATTCCGGGAGTGAGGATTTCCACGCCCTTGTCGGCCCCGAACGTCGCCAGCCGGCTGCGGACGGTTGCGTCGGTCAGAACCCGGTAGCCGTGCAAGACGTCGTCGAACAGGCCGGGCGCGTCGAGGATCCCGAAACGCGGCTCCAAGCTGACCCAGAAACCATTGGCCGCGCTTCCGGCCTCGATCGTGCCGAGTGCCACGCCCTCGACCACGGCGGGAAGCTGGCCGAGCTGATTTGCCGGATAGATCTCGAGCTTGATGCGTCCGCCTGCGCGCGCTTCGACACCCGCTTTGAGGGTCTTGTAGTATTCATGGACGACGTCGTTGATCGTCGGCAGCGACAGCTTCATGGTGAATTGCTGGGCGCTCGCCGCCGTCGTCGCAAGCACACCCGCGCTCGCGATCACGACGACGCAAACACCGAGCCGGACGATCATTGCACGCATATCAATTCCTCCCTGGCTCCCGTGGAAGTCGGGAGCTCTAACCCCTGGCAAGCAAGTACCGGACCCCGATCAACGAGATGTCCGGGATGTAGGTGATCAACGCCAAGGCGACGAGATAGATTATCACGAACGGAATGATGCCGCGATAGATCGTCTCGAGCTTGAGACCGAGCACCGCTTGCGCCACGAAGATGTTGATGCCGAACGGCGGGTGGAACAGGCCGATCGCGAGGTTCACCGTCACCACGATGCCGAAATGCACCGGGTCGATGCCGGCCGCTTTCACCATCGGCACCAGCAGCGGGCTCAGCAACAGGATCGCCGACAGCGGATCGAGGAAGCAGCCGACCAGCAACAGCAGGACGTTGATGGCGAGCAGCAGCATCCACGCCGATACGTTGAACGACTGGAGCCATGCGGTGATCGCGGCCGGGACCTGATTGACGGTCAAGAGCCACGCGAACACGCCGGCGCAGGCCACGATGATGAGGACTTGACCGGTGAACAGAACAGTCGAGGCGGCGGCCTCCAGAATGTCGCGCCATCCGAGCTCCCGGAATACGAAGGCGGTCACCAGAGCGGCGTAGACACAGGCGACGGCGGCGGCCTCGGTCGGCGAGAATATGCCGCCATAGATGCCGCCGAGGATGATGAACGGCGCGCCCAGCGCCCATAGGCTGCGCACGGTCGCGCGCAGGAACCGCTGGAGATCGAACGGCTCGCCCGCCCCGAAATTCTCGCGTCGCGCGCGCCAAACGACATAGATCGCCAGCATCGCGGCAATCATCAGGCCGGGCAACACGCCGGCGGCATAGAGGCGGGCGACCGACTCCTCGGCGGCGGCGCCGTACACGATCATCGGGATGCTGGGCGGAATGATGACGTCGATCGCGCCCACCGCGGTGATCAACCCGGCGGTGAACGTCTCCGGATAGCCGGCGCGCCGCATCGCCGGCACCATCACCTTGCCGATGGTCGCCACGGTCGCGGCGCTGGCGCCGGAAATCGCGCCGAAGATCGCCGAAGTGCCCACCGCGGTGACGCCGAGACTGCCCCGTACCGACCCGACGCCGCCCTGCACGAAATCGACCAGGCGCTGCGCGACGCTGCCGCGACCCATCAGCTCGCCGGCATAGATGAAGAACGGGATGGCGAGCAGGGCGGATGCATTGACCGAGCCGAACAGATTTTGATGCAGGACCACCAGCGGCACATGCATGAAGAAGACGAGCGCGACGGTCACCGCGCTCAGGAGAACCATGAAGATCGGGAATCCGAGCAGCAGCAGCGCGATCGGGACGACGGCGAGCGCGAAGGTCATGGGGTCGCTCCCCGGCCTGCCGGTCGCTCCGGCATGCGGCGCGCCATGCGCGTGAGCCGCCAAACGGCGACGGCGAGGATCAGCCCGAACCCCAGCGCCACCGTGGCGTGCGGAATCCACATCGGAACGCCGGCCATGTCGCTCGTGCGCCCGATCAGCCACATCTGCCAGGCGTAGAAATAGGATTGCGTGAGGACGAACCCCGCAAGCGCGACCAGCAACACCTGCTCGACGATCCGCAGCACGACCAGCACGGGCGCCGGCAGGTACCGCAGCAACACATCCATGCGCAGGTGCGCGTTGCGGCGGGTGACCACGGCGGCGCCGATGAACGTCATCCCGACCATGATGAACACCTGCACTTCGTCGGAGCCGAGCAGCGAGACGCCGAGCAGGTATCGGCCGACCACGTTGGCAAAATTGAGCAGGACCGCGAGGATAAAGGCGAGCGCCAGCGCCACCTCGATGATGCGCGCGATACGGTCGAAAACCTGGTCGATCACCGTCCGCCCTCGCTGCCGGCGGAGATGGATTTCATCATCCGGGGCGGCCGCTCGGGACAGGTGCGCGCGCCGGTCGCCGATGCGGGGATGTTGCAAAGGCCGGTTCCTGGAACACGCGAAATATGGCTCATGGGGATCAGGATCCCGTCACTCCGCTACACGCGCTAATTGCCTCAACCTCACCCGTAGAACCCATTGAAATGCTTTTGTGCAGCGGCGGCAAGGCGAACCGGCACTTGTGCAACCGATCTCGCGAGACAACAATGCCTTCCGAAAGCGCGTCCCGGAGAGTTGCATGAAACTCGGTTTTTTCATCATGCCGGTCCATCCGCCGGCGCGAAACTACGCCGAAACCCTGAAAGAGGACCGTGAGGCGTTCATCCTCGCCGACCGGCTCGGCTACAGCGAAGGCTATTGCGGCGAGCACCTCACCGACCAGGCCGAGAACATCCCCAACAGCATGATGTTCATCGCGACGCTCCTCGGCGCGACCTCGCAGATCAAGCTCGGCACCGCGGTGGTCAATCTCCCGCACAGCCATCCGGTGGTGGTGGCGTCGAACGCGGCGATGCTCGACAACCTGCTGGAGGGCCGCTTCATCCTGGGCGTCGGCGCCGGCGTATTGCGCTCGGACGCCGAAGCGCTCGGCATGCTCGACGCGGATCGCAACGCCATGTTCGCCGAGGCGATCGACCAGATCGTCGCACTGTGGGCGGGCACGGCGCCGATCGACCTCAAGGGCAAGTACTGGACGATCTCGACGCAAAAGACGATCTGGCCCGAGGTCGGCATCGGCGACATCGTCAAGCCCTACCAGAAGCCGCACCCGCCGATCGCCGGCACCGCGACCGACCCGGAGTCCAAAGGGTTGATCGCGCTCGGGCGGCGCGGCTGGTGGCCGATCTCCTCGCACTTCCTGCATCCCAGCTCGCTCAAGAGCCAGTGGGCCAATTACGCCAAAGGCTGCGCCGAGGGCGGCCACAAGGCCGATCGCGCCAACTGGCGGGTCGCGCGCTCGATCTTCGTGGCCGAGGACGACAAGGTCGCGACCGCGTATGGCGGCGACGATCCGAACAGTCCCTACCGGTTCTACATGAGCCAGCTGACCGCGAAGCTGCGGAAGGCAAAACGCATGATCGCCTTCAAGGCCAACCCCGGAATGGCCGACGAGGAGATTACCTCCGACTACATCTTCAACAACATCGTGATCAGGGGCAGCGTGAACCGGGTGGTCGATCGCATTCTGGAATTGCACGAGCACGTCGGCGACTTCGGCACGCTGCTCTACTGCGGCAAGGACTGGGCCGACCCCAGGCTCGGCCGCAAGTCGATGGAGCTGATGGCCGAGAAAGTCATGCCGGCGGTCAATGCCGCGCTCGGCAAATCCATGGCCGCGGAATAACGACCGAAACATTCACGCCAAAGAGGTTCCCGTGTCGCCCAAGTCGCAAGACATCAAGCAGTCCGGCCTGTTCGGCTTCCTGGCGCAGCCGGACGCGCCCACCAGGAGCGGCGTCGTGATCCTGCCGACGATCTTCGGCGTCAACGCCTTCGTGCGCGGCTACGCCGAGGAGCTGGCGCGCGCCGGGATCGCGGCCGCGGTCTGGGACCACTACGAAGGCCTGCCGCTGACGACCGACTACGAGGAGTCGAAGGCGCGCGCGCGCAAGCTGACCGACGGCACGATGCACGCCGGGGTCAGGCCGTGGGTCGATCACATGCTGAGCGACCTCAAGCTCGCCTCGGTCGGCGTGATCGGCTTCTGCCTCGGCGGCCGTTTCGCGCTGATGGTCGCGGCCAAGGACCATCGGGTCAAAGCCTGCGGCGCGGTCTATCCGTCGATCGAGGCGCCGCTGCTCGCCAACCAGGAGGAAGATTCCGTGGCGCTTGCCGCCGGCATCCGCTGCCCGGTGCACATCATCCAGCCGGGGCACGACCATGTCGCCAGCCCCGCGACCTACGCGGCGCTCAAGGAAACGCTGCTCAAGCGCGCGGCGCCGACCACCTGGCAATACTATCCCGGCGCCGAGCACGGCTTCATGCATCGCAAGGAGCCGGCCGCCAACCCGGCGGCGAGCGTGATCGCCTCCCCGCAGCTGATCGCCTTTCTCAAGGCCTGCCTCGCATGAGGCGGCGAAGGCGCCCCGCCTCCCGGCGGCCATGAGCACGTCCGTGATGGCCGAGGACGCGGCGGCATTCCGCTTCAAGCTCAGCGACGAGCAGAAGCGCATCGTCGCCACCGTCCGCGAGCTCACGCAAGGCGAGTTCAAGCCGCGCGGCCTGCAATACATGGACGGCACGTTCCCCTGGGACAATATCCGCCGTCTCGCCGAGATCGGCGTGCTCGGCATGGCGGTGCCCGAGGCCTATGGCGGCGCGCAGCTTCCGGTCTTCGATACCGCGCTGGTGCTCGAGGAGATCGCCAAGGGATGCTACGTCACCGCCATGGCGGTGCTGGGCGAGGTCGGGGTGCAGACCCGCATCATCGCCGCTCACGCGCCGGAGCCGATCAAGCAGCGGCTCTTGCCCCGGGTGTGCGCGGGCGACGGCATCCTCGCCATCTGCATGACCGAGCCGCATGCCGGCACCGACGTGGGCAACTACGCCACCAATGCGACCGTGCGCGGCGCGAGCGTGTCCCTCAAGGGCGTCAAGACCCTGGTCAGCCGCGCCGAGGAGGCGATCGCCTTCGTGGTGTTCACCCGCGTCAACGGCCGCCCGGGCCGCGACGGCATCGGCTGCGTGCTGGTCGAGCAGGGCACGCCCGGGCTGGTGCTTTCAGGCAAATTCCACACCATGGGCGGCGAATATCTCGCCGAGGTACGGTTCGAGGACTGCCAATTGCCGGCGGAAAACCTGCTGCTCGGCGAAGGCGGCTTCAAGCAGCTCATTTCGGCCTTCAACACCCAGCGCTGCCTCAACCCGTCGATCTCGCTCGGGCTCGCCGAAGGCGCCTTCGACGAGGCGCTGCGCTACGCCCGCGAGCGCAGCGCCTTCGGCCGCGCGATCGGCGAATTCCAAGGCATGCGCTGGAAGCTCGCCAACATGTACAGCGAGATCGAGGCCGGCCGCGGGCTCCTTTACCGCGCCTGCGCCAGCGCCGACCCGTTTCCCGACCCGCTGCTGGCCGCCATGGCCAAGGTGTATTGCAACGAGATGTCGATCCGCGTCACCAGCGAGGCCATCCAGGTGTTCGGCGGCTACGGCTTCACCGACGAATACCTGGTGTCGCGGCTCTATCGCGGCGCCCGCTACGGCAGCCTCGGCGGCGGGACCTCCGAGACGTTGCGCGACCTGATCGGCAAGCGGCTGATGGACGCCGACGTCACGGACGGAATATTCGGGCTGTCGGATTTCTAAAAACATGGGGCGAGGCGTGACGCAAACCCGATATATCGGCACCGCGGTCAAGCGGATCGAGGACCGGCCGCTGCTCACCGGCGCCGGCCGCTTCGTCGACGATCTGCGCTTTGCCGGCACGCTCGAAGCGGCGTTCGTGCGCAGCCCGCATGCCCATGCGGCGATCCGCGGCATCGATGCGAGCGCGGCGCGCTCACAGCCGGGAGTGCACGCCGTGTTCACGCTCGCCGACCTTGCGCCGCTGCTCGCGCAGGAGCGCCTGCCGCTGCAGTTTCGCACCGCGCAGCTGCCGCCCGACATCACCCCCTTCGTGCTGGCCAAGGACGAGGTCGCCTTCGTCGGCGAGGCGGTGGCGGTGGTGATCGCCGACACGCGCTACCTCGCCGAGGACGCGGCGGCGCTGGTGGCGGTGGACTACGCGCCGCTGCCGGCGGTGTCGGACTGCCGGCAGGCGCTCGCGCCGGGCGCGCCGCTCGCCCATCGCGGGCGACCGAGCAACCTGTTGATCGAGTTCCGCCAGTCATACGGCGACGTCGCCGGCGCCTTCGCGCGCGCCCCGCATCGCGCCGCGGTCGATCTCAAGCAGCATCGCGGCGGCGCCCACTCGATCGAGGGCCGCGGCGCGCTCGCCGCCTATGACGCCAACGAGGACCGGCTGACACTGTGGTCGTCGACGCAGCTCGCGCACGAGGTGCGCGCCTTCCTGATGCGGATGCTGCGCCTCGACGAGAACCAGATCCGGGTGGTGGCGCCCGACGTCGGCGGCGGCTTCGGCACCAAGTTCGTGATGTATCCGGAAGAGGTGACGCTGGCCGCCTCCTGCCTCAAGCTGCGCCGGCCGATCAAATGGATCGAGGACCGGCGCGAGCATTTCCTCGCCGCCGTGCAGGAGCGCGAGCAGTACTGGGACCTCGAGGTCGCGTTCGACGACGACGCCCGCCTGCTCGGGGTGCGCGGCCGGCTGATCCATGACGAAGGCGCCTACACGCCGCAGGGCATCAACCTGCCCTACAACGCCTCGACCGGCCTGCCCGGCCCCTACATCCTGCCGGCCTACGAGCTCGACGTGCTGGTCGTCGAGACCAACAAGGTCGCCACCATGCCGGTGCGCGGCGCCGGCTATCCGGAAGCCGCCTTCGCGATGGAACGGCTGCTGGACCGCATCGCGCAGGAGCTCAACCTCGACCGCGCCGAGGTGCGGCGGCGCAACCTGGTGCCGGCGCATATGATGCCCTACGTGACGCCGCTCAAGACCCGCGCCGGCTCGGCGATCGCGCTCGACAGCGGCGACTTCCCCGGCGGCCAGCGCCGCGCGCTCGAGGCGATCGACTACGCCGGTTTCCCGGAGCGCCAGCGCCGCGCGTTCGCCGAGGGCCGTTACCTCGGCATCGGGGTCGGCAACGGCGTCAAAGGCACCGGCCGCGGCCCGTTCGAATCCGGGATCGTGCGCATCGGCCGCTCCGGGCGCATCTCGGTCTACACCGGCGCCATGCCGATGGGGCAAGGCATCCGCACCGCGCTGGCGCAGATCTGCGCCGAGCAGTTCGGCGTGCCGCCGGACAGCGTCACCGTGATGGCCGGCGACACCTCGGTCATCCCCTACGGCCAGGGCGGCTTCGCCAGCCGGCAGACGGTGACCGCCGGCTCAGCAGTGCATCTCGCCGCCGCCGCGGTGCGCGACAAGGCGCTCAAGGTCGCGGCCCACCTGCTGGAAGCGGGCCCGGACGACTTGGAGCTGCGCGACGGCCGCATCGAGATCGCCGGCGCGCCGGGCAGCGGGCTGAGCCTGCGCGAGGTCGCCGAAGCGGTGTCGGGCGTGCCCGGCTATGCGATGCCCGGGCAGTTCGAGCCGGGCCTGGAGAGCATGCAGAGCTTCCTGCCCAACGCGCTCACCTATGGCGGCGGCAGTCACGCCGTCGAGGTCGAGGTCGACATCGAGACCTGCGGGGTGCGCATCTTGCGCTATGTCATCGTCAACGACAGCGGCCGCATCATCAATCCGATGATCGTCGAGGGCCAGATCGTCGGCGGCGCCGCGCACGGGATCGGCAACGCGCTCTTGGAATGGATGGGCTACGACGACGGCGCCCAGCCGGTCACCACCACCTTCGCCGACTATCTCCTTGCGAGCGCGACCGAGTTGCCGAGGATCGAGGTTCAATTCGCCGACTTCCCCTCCCCGCTCAATCCGCTCGGAGTCAAGGGTGTCGGCGAATCCGGCTGCGTGCCCGCAGCGGGCGCGATCGTGTCGGCGGTCGAGCATGCGCTGGCGCCGTTCGGCGTGCGGATCGAGGAATACCCGATGACGCCGGCAAGGCTGTTCAGGATGCTGCAATCGCCGAGGAGCTGACGCGGCCGGGCACGCGCTGACGAGCCGGTCTACCGACCCGCGACCCACTTGCCGCCTTGGCACACCAGCGTGCCGACCCTTGCTCCCTCGGGATATTGCTTGCCGTTAAACAGGCAATCCGCGGCCGCAACGGTCGGAATAAGAAGCAGGCAGAATGCCAAGACTAAGCGCCGTATGAGCATGGTGCACCTCTTTCGTTCAGAAAGCCCGATCGGCACTGGAGTGCATCGCGATCGGGCACGCCTCGAAATGCGCTTCGGATTCCCCGACGCGCTAGTGACGGGACGGATCGGCGGTCAGGTTTCTCGGGAGCGGGATCAGTTTCCCGTCGATGCCCTTCCTATCAGCCGAGCTCGCCTCTCCCACCAGATTGGTCATGTCGGCGGTCGAGACCCACAGCTTGGCCGGCTTGCCCGCGAGCAAATCCTCGGGCGAGATCGACGGGCAGGGCCTCGCCTCATCGAGCCGCAGCCCGACCAGCCGGTCTTCGGTCGTCCGCACCAAACCTTCCTTGTAGAGCAGCATGCTTCCGGCACAGGTCGCGGCACTGCCGGTACGCAGGTTCTTGTCCTCTCGGATGAGGACACTCACTTCCCGCGCGGTGAAAACGCCCTCCAATTCGAGACTCCTTTCCCACAGCTTGGCAACGACCGGGCTCGCGGGTTGCTGCTGGTAAAGATCCTCGATCGCGTCCAACACACGAGAATCCCGTGCATCCATGAACGTCGCCGGGCGCGAGAACGGCCCGGCCAGATCGTACAGCATGGCGCGAACAGCCCGCACAAACTCGCGCGTGTCGTCGGATTCCTCAACCCGTCGCAAAGCAGTCGCGGCCTCAATGCTCGGGACCTGATAGAAGTTGTGAGCCTGGAGCACGCCTGACACGATACGGCGTTTCAGCGCGGAGTCAGCCCCGTCATCCGCCTTGGCCGACAGCAGGCGCTCAAGCATTTCCCCAAGATCGATCCGGCTCTCGTCGAACTTGAATTCGATGCTGCTACCGCTGCCTTTCGCGACCACGCTGAAGCCGCCCGGGCGATACAGGATGGCGACGAGGACGATGATGCCGACAATGACCGCGATTAGACCGAAAAGCTTGGGGCTCCAGGCTCCAAAGTCGTGACCGGGCGTCGGCATGACGGTCCTCCTCGATACAATCCTCCCCCTGGTGCTGAGAGGGTAGACCTGGAGTCCAGTCCGTTATGTGAGATGGCTCACACGCGCACGCCATTTTGGGCGTGGTTGCAATGCAATCGATTCAAATCGTCACTGCCCTCGTTACATAGCAGGGTACCGCAACGACGGGAGGAATGGGATCGCTCAGAACCGCTCCCGCTCCAGCTGCCGCCAGCGCGACATCCGCCGCTCCAGCCACATCACGAGCTCGGTCAGCACCACGCCGACCAGCGCGATCACGATGATCGGCACGAACAGCTTGGCGGTGGCGAACACGTTGGCATACTCGACGATCATGCCGCCGAGCCCGCTGATGGCGGTGAAGAACTCGGCGACGATGATGCCGATGATGGCGAGCCCGACCGCCAGCCGCACCCCCGCCATGATGAAGGGGATCGCCGCCGGCATGATGATCTTGGAGAAGATCTGCCATTCGGTGGCGCCATAAGCGCGGCCGATCTCCAGCATCGAGCCGCGCACGTCGCGGATGCCGGCATAGGTGTTGACGGTGATCGGGAAGATCGCGACCGAGACCAGGATGGTGACCTTGCCGACAAATTCGAGGCCGGCCCACAGGATAATGAGCGGCACCAGCGCGATGCGCGGGATCGCGTAGAGCGCGTTGATGAACGGGTCGAGGATGTATTCCATCGTCCGCCACTGCGCGATGAGAATGCCAAGCAATATGCCGACGATCACGGTCAGCGCCATGCCGACCGAGAACGGCCACAGGGTCTGGATCATCGCCTTGCGCAGCGCGCCACTTTGCACGAGCTGCAAAAAGGCGTCGAAGATCGCGCTCGGCGGCGCCATGAAGATCGGGTCCATGCGGCGGCCGTAATATTCCCAGATCACGAAGAACACCGCGACCGAGGCGGTGCGGATGGCGTTCGGGCTGAGCAGGACCTCGCGGGCGCGATCCGCCAGGGTGGGCTGCGCGGCCGGAACCGATTTCCGCGGCGGCGATGTGTCGCTGCTCATGTCTCGCTCCTCAACATGTCTCTCAGCTCGCCCCGGTATTTGCCGAAGGCGGGATGGGTGCGCACGTCGCCGTTGAGGCGCTCGGCGGCGAGCGGCGACTCGACGATGGTGCGGATGCGCCCCGGCGCGGTGTTGAACACGAAGATGCGGTCGGACAGCAGCAGCGCCTCGTCGATGCTGTGGGTGACGAACACCACCGTGGCGCCGGTCTGCGACCAGATCTTCAGGAAGTCCTCCTGCAGCTGCTCGCGGGTCTGGGCGTCGAGCGCGCCGAACGGCTCGTCCATGAAGATGAGGATGGGTTTGCGCATCAGCGCGCGGGCGATGCCGACCCGCTGTTGCATGCCGCCCGACAGCTCGTGGGGAAAATGCTCGGCGAAGGCGGAAAGCCCGACGAGCTCGATGAAATGATTGGCGATGTCGCGGCGCTCGGCGGCGCCGACGCCGTCGATCTCGAGCGGAAACTCGACATTACCGAGCACGGTCCGCCACGGCAGCAGGCCGAAATTCTGGAACACCGTACAGGCTTCCTTGCGGGGGCCGGTGACCGGTGCGCCCTCGATGGTGATGCGGCCCTCGTCGGCGGCGATCAGCCCGGCGGTGAGGCGCAGCAAGGTGGTCTTGCCGCAGCCGCTCGGGCCGAGCAGCGTGACCAGCTCGCCCTTGCGGACGATGGCGTTGACGCGGTCGAGCGCCACCATCAGCTCGGGGCGGTCCTTCTGTCCGGGGCGGACGCGCACCGGAAAGAACTTGCTGACGTTCTCGTAGACGACCATGCGGTCGGGCGGCGCCGGCCGGACCGTATCCGCCATCGGGCTATTGCTTCCGGTAGACGCCGAGCTTGTTCAGCGCGGCCTCGACGAAGCGCTGCTCGAGCACGTCCTTGGCGGGCGCCGCCACCGGCAGGTTGCCGAGCTTCATGTTGAGGTCGGCGGTGAATTCCTGGATCGCCGGGTCGAGGCCGCCGTTCACGCCCCACAGCTTCTCGCCGTTGAGATCGCGCACCACCGCCTTGAGGAAGGCGAGATCGAGATCAGGGAGCCGCTCGTGCAGGATCGCGGCCGCCTCGTCGGGGTTATCGGTGACGAAGCGCGAGCCGCGGATGCCGATCTCGGTCATCGTCTGGAAGGCGGCCGCGAGCTCCGGCTTGTTGAGCGCGTCGGCGCGCACCACGTTCCACACATAGCCGAGCCCGGGAAACTCGTTGGACAGCCGGGTGAGGATCACGACCTTGCCGTCCTGCACGCCCTTGAGCGCGGTCACGGTGTTGACCAGCGTCGCGTCGGCGCGGCCGCCGATCACCGCCTGCAGCCGGGCGGCGTGGCCGCCGACCTGCACGAAGCGCGCGGTCTGCTCGTCGATGCCGTGCTTGCGCATCACCAGCCGCGGCAGCTGGTCGGGCAGGCCGCCGGGTCCCGATGAGGCGAACGTCTTGCCGGCGAGGTCGGCGAGCTTGTCGCCCTTGCCCTTGGCCAGCACCAGGCTGTAGTCGCCGATCGGCTGCCAGGAATGGATGGCGCGGATGCCGGCGCCGGCATGGATCGAAGCGAGCACGTTGAGGGTGCCGATCAGCCCGATATCGGCGTTGCCGGACAGCAGCACGCGCATGGCATTGGCGTCGCCGGTGACGTGCACGTCCTCGACCTCGAGGTCGCCGAGCCAGCCCTTCTTCTGCGCCACCAGATAGGGCAGCGAGAACGTCGTCACCGGGCCGGGGAACACCATCTTGATCTTGGCGGCGAAGGCGGCGCGCGCATCGAACACGGCGAGCGCCGCGATGACGCCGAGTGACGGCACCAGCGCGCGGCGCAAAACGTGAGACGGCATGTGACTCTCCCCTACCCCTTGAGCGCGGCGCGCCAATCGGTGCGGCCGGATTTGAGCAGGCCCTCGACGTCGACCTCCTCCTCGCCCGGCACCCGGATGCGCTTGAACACCATCTCTGCCGCGGCGAGCGGCTTGGTGGCGTCGAGCCCCATCTTGGCGCCGACGCCGTCGCGGGTCGAAGGGTCGAGCTTGGAGCCCTGGCTCTCGGGCACGATCACCAGGTCGCGGTCGGCCTGGAAGCGGGTCGCCACCGCCCATTCGACCTCGTTCGAATCGTGGATGTCGACGTCCTCGTCGACCACGATCACCTGCTTGACGTCGTAGTGGCCGGCGAAGGCGCCGAGCATGATGTTCTTGGCCTCGCCCTCCTGGCGCTTGCGGATCTGCACATAGAGGTGATAGCGGCACACGCCGCCCTGCGAGAGACGAACGTCGCGCACGTTGGGGAAGCTGCGCTGCAGGTGCGCCAGCAAGGTCGCCTCGCGTGGAATCGCGCCGAGCAGGAGATGCTCCAGGCCGCCGCCGACGATGGTGTGGAAGATCGCGTCCTTGCGATGGGTGACCGCGTCGATCTCCATCACGTGGCGCTCGGCGCGCTCCCCGTAATATTGCGGGAACTCGCCGAACGGCCCCTCGGGCTCGCGCACGCCGGGCAGGAAACGGCCCTCGATCACGATCTCGGCCTCGGCCGGCACCCGCAGCTCCGAACGCGTGCACTTGACGACCGCGAGCGGACGCCGGTGCAGCGCGCCGGCGATCTCGAGCTCGTCGGTGTCGATCGGCGCGATCGCCTGCGACGCCAGCAAGGTCAGCGGGTCGACGCCGACCACGATCGCCGCCTCCAGCGGCCGTCCGCTCTGCTCCGCCATCTCGAAGAACATGTGGGCGTGGCGTGGTAGCAGCAGCACGCCGAGCCGGTTGGGACCGTGCAACTGGCAGCGGTGGATCGAGACGTTCTGCTTTCCGGTGCGCGGATTGCGGGTGATCATCAGGCCGGCGCTGATATAGGGCCCGCCGTCGTGCTCGTTGTGGGTCGGCAATGGCAGCAGCCGTGCGAGGTCGACCTGGCGGTGGATGACCTCCTGCGCCGGCGCCGATTTCGTCTCCTGCCATGGCACCGGATTGAGCGCCGCCTCCTGAAACCGCGCGATCACCTCGCCGGGCTCGACGCCCATCGCATCCGCCATCCAGCCGCGGTCGGAAATGAGCCCGGACACCACCGGGATCGGATGCCCGCCCGGACGCGGAAACACCGTGGCGCGCCGCCCGTCGAGCCGCTTGGCGATGGCCGCCAGCTCGAAACGAAGCCCGACCTCGGGCCTGGTCACCGCCAGCCGGTCGCGCGCCGCCAGATGGTCGAGCCAGTCCCGCAGGCTGCGGACCGGCTGCGGCGCGTTGTCTCCGTGGGTCGGAGCCGGCGGCGGTTCGCTGCGGGGTCGAGTTGCTTGGGCCATCGCGGTGCTCGGACGATCAAGCAAGGTGTATCACCGCGGCGGGGCGCGGCCAACTCGGGCCCCGCGCCGCGGCAGTGAGCCTTGCCGCACTTGCGCGGCCGCCGATTTGGGCAACAATGACGCGGTTTCGATCCCATCACGAGCGGCCAGCGTCCCGGACCCATGCTTGATCTCGGCACCAGCTTCCTCGCGAGCGTCGCGCGCGATCCGGAGGCGCTGGCGATCGTCGATGGTGACGTGCGGCTCAACTATCGCGAGTGGTATCGGCGCATCTCGGCGCTGGTGGACGGCTTCGATAAGCTTGGACTGAAGCCCGGCGATCATCTCATCACCGTGCTGCAGAACCGCTGGCAGGCGGCGACCATCCATTGGGCGTGCCAGTTCGCCGGCATCATCATCACGCCGCTCAATTGGCGGGCGTCGGCCGATGACCTCGATTTCTGCCTCACCGATGCCGAGGCGAAGGCGGTCGTCTACGAAGACGCCTCCGCGCTCGCCGTGCAGGCATCGCAGGCGGCGCGCAAGATCGCGCGCATCGCCATCGGGCAGCCGCACGCGCAAGACCTTGCCTTCGACACCCTCATCACCCGCTGCGCCGGGGACGCGCGGCCGCGGACCGATGCCGAAGCCTGGTCGGTCATGCTCTATACGTCGGGCACCACCGCGCGGCCGAAGGGCGTGCCGCGCCGCCAGCGCGCCGAGCGCGCCGCCGGGCTCGCCCACGTTGCGCAAAATCTCTATGCCCATGGCGAGCGCACGCTCGGCGTCATGCCGCTCTATCACACCATGGGGGTGCGCTCGCTGATCGCCATGTCGCTCGTCGGCGGCGCCTTCGTGTGCCTGCCGCGCTTCGAGGTCGCGCGCGCGCTCGACCTGATCGCTGCCGAGAAGATCAGCAACCTCTATCTGGTGCCGACGCTCTACCACGACCTGATCCACCATGAACGGTTCCAAGCGGCCGACGTCTCGTCGGTGCGCAAGCTCGGCTTCGCGGGCGCGCCGATGACCGACGGACTGCTCAAGGAACTGCAGGCGGCGTTCAAGCCCGACCTGTTCGTCAATCACTACGGCTCGTCCGAGATCTACACCTTCACCATCGACCAGAACGCGCCGGCAAAACCCGGCTCGGCCGGCCGCGCCGGCATCAACCAGATGGTGCGCGTGGTGCGGCTCGGCGCCGCGACCTCTGACGAGACCGCGAAGCCCGGTGAGGAAGGCGAGATCATCGCGCTGCTCGCCGGCGACGAGTCGTTCGAGGGCTATTGGCGGCGGCCGGACGCGGACACCAAGGCGTTGCGAAGCGGCTGGTATTTCACCGGCGACACCGGCTATGTCGACGCCGACGGCGACCTGTTCGTGACCGGCCGGGTCGACGACATGATCATCACCGGCGGCGAGAACGTCTCGCCGGTCGAGATCGAGAGCTGCCTGTCCTTGCACGCCGCGATCTCGGAAGTGGCCGTGGTCGGCCTGCCCGACGAGCGCTGGGGCAAGATCGTCGCGGCTTTCGTCAAGCGCCGCGCCGCGGTCGAGCCCGACGAGCTCGACCAGTTCTGCCGCGCCTTGGGGCTGGCGCCGTTCAAGCGCCCGCGCCGCTACGTCTTCGTCGCGGCGATCCCGAAATCGCCGGTCGGCAAGCTGTTGCGCCGCATGCTGGTGGCGGGCGAATACGAGCCGGAGCGCGGCGCCGCCGCCGCGCCGCAAGAAGGGACCGCCGCATGAGCTCAGCCGCCACCTTCGCCGATGCGCGGCTCGCCGCGCTCGACGGCTTCCGCGTCGAGATCGATCCGGCGAGCGAGCGCGCCGACGTGATTCTCGACCGGCCGCCGTTCAACATCGTGTCGATGCCGCAGCGCGACCAGCTCCGGCTGGTGTTCGAAAACCTGGATGAGGACGCGCGCGTGCGCGTCATCGTGCTGCGCGCGGTCGGCGAGCATTTCTCCAGCGGCGGCAACATCAAAGGTTTCCTGGAAGCCTCGCCCGAGCAGGTCTCCAAGCTCGCCTGGAACATCGCCGCGCCGGCGCGCTGCGCCAAGCCGGTGATCGCCGCCAGCCGCGGCTTCTGCTTCGGCGTCGGCTTCGAAATCTCGCTCGCCTGCGACTTCCGGCTCGCCTCCGAGACCTGCTTCTACGCCTTGCCCGAGCAGCGGCTCGGCCAGATCCCCGGCTCGGGCGGGTCGGCACGGCTGCAGAAGATCGTCGGCATCACCCGCACCAAGGACATCGTGATGCGCTCACGGCGCATTCCCGCCAAGCAGGCCCACGAATGGGGCATCGCCACCGATTGCGTGCCGGACGACCAACTGGAGGCTGCAACCGATGCGCTGGTCGACGAGTTGCGCGCGTTCTCGCCGCTCGCCCAGCGCACGGCCAAGAAGCTCCTCAACGACACCGAGGATGCTATGCTGGCGACCGCCATCGAGCTCGAGGGGCATTGCTACAGCCGGCTGCGACAATCGGACGACTTCCGCGAAGGGGTGGAGGCGTTCCATGCCAAGCGGCCGGCCAAGTTCAAGGGGACCTAGCACGGAATTTGCATCGTCGCTGGGGTGACGCTTCAATCAAGGGACAAGCCAATGTTGAATCTCAAGCCATTCATGCTGGGCGCGACCGCCGCGCTCGCCGCGATCCTCGGCGGTCAGGCCGCCGATGCGCAGACCTATCCGACCCGGCCGATTCAAGTGATCGTCGGGTTTGCCGGCGGCAGCGCCAGCGACGTGGTCCTGCGCATCATGCTCGACCGCATGGGCAAATCGATGGGCCAGCCGTTCGTGGTCGACAACCGGCCCGGCGCCGGCGGCAATATCGGCACCGGCGCCGCCGCCAAGGCGGCGCCCGACGGCTACACGCTGGTGATGAGCTCGCTCGGGCCGCTCTCCGCCAACCGCACGCTCTACCGCGATCTCGGCTACGACCCCGACAAGGATTTCGAGCCGATCTCGCTGTTCGCGCACTTCCCCAATCTCATCGTGGTGAACTCGAAGCTGCCGATCAAATCGCTCACCGACCTCGTCGCCTATGCCAAGGCGCACCCCAAGCAGCTCAACTATGGCTCGGTCGGCGTCGGCAGCTCGCAGCATCTCTCCGGCCTCTATTTCGAGCAGGTGGCCGGCGTCGAGCTCACCCACGTGCCCTATCGCAACATCGCCCAATACGTGCCCGACCTGATCTCGGGCGCGGTCCCGCTCGGTTTCCAGTGGCTGCCGAACGTCAACGCGCCGCTCAAGACCGGCGATGCCCGCGCCATCGCGGTCACCATCAACAAGCGGATGACGGCGCTGCCGGACGTTCCGACCACCGCCGAGGCCGGCATCAAGAACTACGAGACCTCGGGCTGGCTCGCGCTGTTGGCGCCGCGCGGCACCCCGAAGCCGATCATCGCCAGGCTCAACCAGGAGGTCGCCGCCGCGATCCAAGATCCGTCGGTGCGCGACCGCTTCATCGAGCATGGCGGGGAGCCGCTCCCCAGCACGCCGGAAGAGCTCGCCAAGTTCATCGTGTCCGAAACCGTGAAGTGGCGCGACATCATCACCAAGGGCGGCATCCAGCCGATCCAGTAGGAGTCGCCGGGCGCGGCCACGATGGCCATTGCAGAGCGCGTGCTGATCGCCGGCGCCGGGCCGGTGGGGTTGACGGCCGCCGCCAATCTCATCCGCAACGGCATCCCGGTGACGGTGTTCGAGGCCGGCGCTGATCTCAGCGACGAATCACGCGCCTCCACGTTCCATCCGCCGACGCTCGACATGCTCGACCGGCTCGGCGCCGCCGCGCCGCTGATCGCGCAGGGGCTGATTGCGCCGCAGTTCCAGTATCGCACCAAGCAACAAGGGCTGCTGGCGCAGTTCGACTTCGGCGCGATCGCCGACGTCACCCGCCATCCCTACCGCGTGCAGTGCGAGCAATCCAAGCTCACCCGCATCCTCTACGACCGGCTCCGCAATCATCCGGATTTCGAGCTGCAATTCGATAGCCCGCTGCAAGAGGTGACCCAGGATTCTTCCGGCGTCGAGGTCGCAATCGACCGCAACGGACGAAGCGAGGCCCGGTCCGGCCGCTGGCTGATCGGCGCCGACGGGGCGCGCAGCGACGTCCGGCGCGCTCTCGGGATCGCATTCGACGGCTTCACCTGGCCGGAACGCTTCCTGGTGGTGAGCACGCCGTTCGATTTCCGCGCCGTCATCCCCGACCTGGCGGCGGTGAGCTACGTGGCCGATCCGCAGCGCTGGCACTTCCTGCTGCAGATCCCCGGGCTGTGCCGGGTGATGTTCCCGATCGCCGCCGATGAAAGCGACGAGCTGGCCCTGGACAGCGACTTCGCCCACTCGCTGATGGCCACGGTGGTGCCCGGAATTTCAAGCTATGAGATCGCCCACACCACTCTCTATAGAGTGCACCAGCGGGTGGCGAAGAGCTTCCGGCGCGGGCGCGCGTTCCTGGCCGGCGACGCCGCCCACATCAACAATCCGCTCGGCGGCATGGGCATGAACGGCGGCATTCACGACGCCATGAACTTGACTTCGCGGCTGATCGAGGTCTGGCACGGCCGCACCGGCGAAGCCGAGCTCGACCGCTACGACAAGCAGCGCCGGCTGGTGACCTTGGAATATATCGAGAAGCAGTCGATCCAGAACAAGCGCAACCTCGAATCGGACGGCGTCGAATTCGGGCAGAGCCTGCGGCACATCGCAGGCGACAAGCGCCGCACCTACGACTATCTGCTGCGGGTGTCGATGATCGCGAGCCTGCGGCGGGCGCAAGAGCTGGGCTGATGACACGAGACGGCACAGACGCCGATGATGCGGGCGACCCGCGCGAGCAGATCTCCCGTCTGGAAGCCCGGATCGAGGAGCTTGCCGAAGCGATCGAGAAGTGCCGGAAGATCATTCTGATTTCCAAAACCGCCATTGCGCTCGGAGCGATCCTCGGCCTGGTCATCATGCTCGGCGCGATCAGGATCGATCCGATGGCGCTGATCGCAGCGATCGCGGCGGTGATCGGTGGCACCGTCCTGCTCGGGTCGAACAGCAGCACATTGGCGGAGATGACGGTGGCGATGAAAACCGCCGAGACCCGACGAGCCGAGCTGATTGACGGGATCGAGCTTCGCCTGGTCGGTGACAGCGACGCCGGGAGCTGACGTCAGCCGATCCGACGGACGCGCCATTGGCCGATGCCGCGCCGCACCGCCAGGATTCCATCTCCTGGCGACGGATTGCGTCGAGACGTCGGCGGAAAATCGCGATCAGCTAGCGTAACCGGGCAAGCGTTGGTCCAATCCGGGGCGACGCTTGCGACGCGCTCTCAATGGGAATTGAGAGTCCACTCTTCAGCGCCGTCGGCCTTTCTCGCGCCGATGCTGAGAAGCAATCGCTCGGTCGTCGAGCGGTCAGCAGCGATCCCCTTCTCGAGCTGCCCGGTTGTCCTGAATCCCCTTGCGGACCGCGGGTCTTTCAGCATCGCACGAAGCTTGCGCTTTTGGTTCCACTCGTTGATCGCAGTCCAAACCATTCGCATCCTCCCATAGATGGAAGCTATGATCGTATACCAACCAGTTGCTTCGCGCGAGCCCGGCAATCGGCCTGCGCAGATTAACTTTCGTCTATGGGCCTCCGGACCCGCAAAATGGCGACCGAAAGCGCCCCGATGCCCTTGCACCCAAGTCATGGCCGCGCATTCATGCGCTTGCGGTCGGGGCCGCGACTTTCGAACGGCTGCAGAATTGTCCGTTTGCAGATCGGACTCGTCACCTGACGGTTCATCCCCTCAACCTTGACCCCGTCGCGCGCAGCGTTCTAGGCTCGTTGCCATGATCTGCACGGGGTGTGGCCACGACAATCCCCCCACCCAGAAGTTCTGCGGCGAGTGCGGAGCGCGCCTGGCCAGCCGGTGCGGCGCGTGCGGCGCGCCGAATCCTCCGGGCCAGAAGTTCTGCGGCGAATGCGGCCAGGCGCTCACCGGCGTATCGCTGCCGCCCCCCCGCTTCCGCGCTCCCGACGCCTACACGCCCAAGCATCTCGCCGACCGCATCCTGACGTCGAAGGCTGCGCTCGAGGGCGAACGCAAGCACGTGACGGTGCTGTTCGCCGACGTCAAGGGCTCGATGGAGCTGCTCGCCGACCGCGACCCGGAAGAGGCGAGGAACATCCTCGACCCGGTGCTGGCGCGCATGATGGAGGCGGTGCATCGCTACGACGGGACCGTCAATCAGGTGATGGGCGACGGCATCATGGCGTTGTTCGGGGCGCCGTTGGCGCACGAGGACCACGCGGTGCGCGCCTGCTACGCGGCGCTCGGGATGCAGGACGCGATCCGCCGCTACACCGAGGAGGTGCGCCGCAGCCACGGGATCGAGATTCAGATCCGCGTCGGCATCAACTCGGGCGACGTCGTGGTCCGTTCGATCGGCAACGACCTGCGCATGGACTACACGGCGGTCGGACAGACGACCCATCTGGCGGCGCGCATGGAGCAGCTGGCGCCGCCCGGTGTGACCCGCCTCACCTCCGAGACCGTCCGGCTCGCGGAAGGCTTCGTGCAGGTCAAGCCGCTCGGAGCGATCCCGATCAAGGGTGTGGCCGAGCCGATGGAGGTGTTCGAGCTGGTCGGCGCCGCCGCGGTGCGCACGCGCCTGCAGGCGGCGCGCGCGCGCGGCTTCTCCCGCTTTGTCGGGCGCGAGCCGGAGATGGCGCAAATTCATCAGGCCGCCGAGAATGCACGTGGCGGCCGCGGACAGGTCGTCGCCGTCGTCGGCGAGGCCGGCGTCGGCAAATCCCGGCTGCTGCACGAGTTCATCCATTCGCACCGCACCCATGGCTGGCTCGTGCTCGAGGCCAGCTCGGTATCCTACGGCAAGGCGACGCCGTTTCTCCCGCTCGCCGATCTCCTGCGCGCGTACCTGCGCATCGAAGACCGCGACGATGCGCGCAACGTGCGCGCCAAGACGATGGGCACGCTGCTCACGCTCGACCGGGCGCTGGAGGATGTGGTGCCCGCGGTCGCCTGGCTGCTGGGCGCGCTGGAGCCGGGCGACCCTTTCCTGGGGCTGGAACCGGCGCAGCGCCGCCAGCGCGCCGTCGAAGGCGTCAAGCGTCTGCTGCTCCGCGAGAGCCGGGTTCAGCCGCTGCTGGTCGTGTTCGAGGACCTGCACTGGATCGACGCCGAGACCCAGGCCGTGCTCGACAGCTTGGTCGGCAGCCTGCCGACGGCGCCGGTCCTCCTCGCCGTGAACTACCGCCCCGAATACCGGCACGACTGGGGCAGCAAGACCTACTACCGGCAGCTTCGCATCGACCCGCTGCCGCCCGAGAGCGCGGACGAGTTGCTGCAGACGCTTGTGGGAAGCGACGCCTCGGTACGCCCGCTCAAGGCGCTGTTGATCGAGCGAACGGAGGGCAATCCGCTGTTCCTCGAAGAGAGCGTGCGCACGCTGGTGGAGTCGGGCGCCCTCATCGGCGATGCCGGCGCTTACCGGCTGGCGAAGGCGGTCGAGACCATCCAGGTGCCGGCAACGGTGCAGGCGATCCTGGCGACGCGCATCGATCGATTGGCGCCCGAGCACAAACGCCTGCTGCAGGCCGCGTCGGTGGTCGGCAAGGACGTTCCGTTCGTGCTGCTCGAGGCGATTGCCGACGTGCCCGGCGACGACCTTCAGCGTGCCCTCTCCGAGCTGCAGACGGCGGAGTTCCTCTACGAGGCGCGGCTGTTCCCCGACGTCGAATACACCTTCAAGCACGCGCTCACCCATGACGTCGCCTATGGCGGCCTGCTGGAGGATCGGCGCCGCGCCCTGCACGCCGCCGTCGTGGAGGCGATCGAGCGGCTGCACGCCGATCGGTTGGGCGAGGTCGTCGAGGTGCTCGCGCATCATGCGGCGCGGGCAAGGCTGGGCGCCAAGGCGGTACGGTACCTGCGACAGGCAGGTGCAAAAGCGGTAGCGCAGTCGGCGAATCGAGAGGCCGTACAGTTGTTCGAGACCGCGCTGAGCCTGCTGGCCGAGGCTCCGGAAGCGGCGGACAGTCTCTCCGACATCCTCGACGTCCGTATCGCGCTCGGACCCGCCCTCATCGGAGTGCACGGCACGCACGCCGAGGTCGTGCGCGCCTGCTATGGCGACGCGCTCACGCTGGTCGAGCGCCTCGGAGACGTCTCGCGTCGCTTTCCCGTGCTCTGGGGGCTGTGGTACGTCCCGTTTACGCGCGGCCAATACCGGGAAGCGCACGAGAGCGCGCAACAGCTGCTGCGCGCCGCGCAGGCCGAGAACGACACCGGCCGGCTGCTCGAGGCGCACCATTCGCTGTGGGCGACGCTCTCCGCGATGGGACGGCCGGCAGATGCCGCCGTGCACGCCGAACGCGGGATCGAGCTCTACGATCGCGAGAGGCACGGCTCACATGCGTTTCTCTACGGCGGACACGATCCCGGCGCCTGCTGCCGGTACCATTTGGCGATCGACCGCTGGCTGCTCGGCTACCCGGATCAGGCTCTCGCCACCGTTCTCGAGGCGTACGGTGTCGCGGAGCAGCTTGGGCATGCCATGACTACCTTCATCACGCTCGGGTTCATGACCTGCGTCCTTTACCAACGGGGCGAGCGGGAGGCGGCGGCGGAGATCGCGGAGCGTGTCCGCTTGCTTGCCGAGTCGCATGGTTTCAAGAACTGGCCGGAAGCCGGGATCGTCATGACACAGGTCCGGGCTCCCGCACCTCTCGATGGTGCCGCTCTCGCCGAGATCGACCAACGATTGGTCGACGTGCGCGGCGCGTCGTGGATTCACATCTTCTTCGTCTGCGTGTTCGCCGAGCTCTGCGCCGACGCCGGTTATCCCGAGCAAGGTCTGCGTGCGCTGGCGGGAGTGGGGACGGCGTCCCGCGATACATTGTGCGGCCCCGAAGTCTATCGGATCGAAGGCGAGCTGTTGCTGAAAGGCGCGAACGCCTCGGCAGAGGCCGCCGCCGAGGAGCGCTTCCAGACCGCGATCGAGCTTGCCCGAAGTCGCGCGCAGAAGTCGTTCGAGTTGCGGGCGGCGATGAGCCTGGCACGGCTGTGGCAGCGGCAGGGACGAAACGAGGAGGCCCGCCGAGCGCTAGCCGACATCTACGGGTCGTTCACGGAGGGCTTCGGGACCGCGGACCTGATGGCCGCCAAGGCGCTGCTCGACGAGCTGGCCGTTCACACCCAGCGATAGCCATAGCTGCGGATCGACCCGAGCAGGCGGCTGGCGGCGGCCGGCGTCGCGTCCTCGGCAAGCGCGGCGCCGACCAGCCAGGTGCGGCCGTGCACTTCGAGGCCGCGAAGGTCGGCGCGGGTCGCAAACACAGTGCGGTTGGCCCACAGGCCGCCGAAGCACTCGCTGTCCTGCAGCGAGGCCGCCCCGGTAAAGCGGGTGCGATCAAGCGAGAGGTTGCCGTAGCAGGTCATGCGGTCGAGGAAGGCCGCATCGGCAAACTCCGCCTGGTCGAAGCTGGCGACGCCGCGGAACTCGGCGCCCGAGAAGGTGGCGAGGCGGCGGAAACGCGCGCGCTCGAACCGGCCGTCGTTGAGGAAGACCGCGCCCGAAAGGTCGAGCGGAGCGTTGAAGGTGGCGCCGGTGAACCAGGCCAAGCCCTGGAACGTCACCTGCCGCAGCGCGACCGGCGCGTTGAAGGTCGTGTCGGAAAAATCGAGATTGGGAAGCTCGCCACCCTGCAGCTCGATCGGCTCGTCGATCGTGAGCCCGCGCAGGTCTTCGACCTCGCCGCGTCGCAGCGGCTGTCGGAGCCTGCTCAGGACCGAGCTCATGGCGGCGCCGTCATGCGCTGCCGGCCGCGCCCGCGGGCGGCCCGGCGAACGACTCGGCAAACGGGCCGATCGCCGTCATGTCCACTTCCAAGAGCTGCGGACCGCTCGCCGCCAGCGCACGGTCGAACGCCGCCGCGAAGTCCTCGATGCGCGAGACCCGCTGATGCGGCAGCCCGAGCGCCGCCGCCAGCAGGGAAAAATCCGGCGTGTGCAGGTCGGCGTAGTGGCGCCGCCCGCCGAACTGCGCGTCCTGGATGTTGCGGATGACGCCGTAGCCGCGATCGTTCATCAGGACGAAAACGATGTCGGCCGCGGTATCGACCACGGTCGCGAGCTCGCCGAGATTGACCATGGCGCCGCCGTCGCCGAGGAGCGCCACGGTCTTCGCCGGCACGCCGGCGAGCGCCGCGCCCACCGCCATCGCCACGCCCTGCCCAATGCCGCCACCGAGCGCATGCACGCCGAGATGGGGCGCCGCGAGCTGGACGTAGCGATTGCCGAACGTGCTGTTCGACAGCGTCACGTCGCGCACGAACGGGTGCTGGCCGCGCGCGACCCGCGCCTGCAGCGCATCGGCGACCGCCCGATAAGGGCCGAGCGCGGCGGCAAGCTTCTTCTCCGATTGTGCGCGCGCGCCGGCGATATCGCCGAGAAATTTCGCATCGACGTCGAGCCGCGCCGGCAGCCGTTCGCGCAAGCCCTCGAGCGCCGCGGCCGCATCAGCATTGATAAAGAGATCGACCGCGTAATTGCGCGCGGCCTGGCCGGCGTCGGCATCGATCTGAACCAGTGGGTGCGGCAGCCGCGCCGTATTGTTGCGGGTCTCGTTGCCGCGCAGCCGCGAGCCGACCACGATCATCAGGTCGGCGCGGTCGTAGATCGCCTGCGCCTCCGCTGTCATGTTGAAGGCGCCGAGCGTGTGCGGGTGCGCTTCCGGCACCACGGCGCGGCCGTTGGTGCTGCTCACCACGGCGAAGCCGCGCTCGGCGAGGTCGCGCGCCGCCGTCTCCGCCGCGCGGGCGCCGCCACCCAGCCACAGCATCGGCCGCTTGGCGCGCCGGACCAGCTGAACCAGCGCGTCCAGGAGCTTCGGATCGGCGGCGAGCGGAGCGATCGGCCCGACGCCGACATGGCGCGGGCGCGGCGCCTTCTCGCGCTGCACGTCGATCGGGATCTCGAGCGAGACCGGGCCGCGCGGCGGCGTGAGCGCGGCACGCGCCGCCGCCTCGACCATGGCGATGGCGGTGCGCCCTTCCCAGACCCGGAAATAAGCCTTGGAGACCGCGCGCAGCATGTCGGCCTGCCGCGGCACGTCATGGATGGCGGCGCGGTCGCGGTCCATATAGGGCCGGTCGATCTGCGAGGTGATGTGCAGCACCGGCGACCCGGCGGTGAGCGCCTCGACCTGCGAGCCCGCCGCGTTGCCGGCCGCCGTTCCGGTGCTGGTGATCACCACGCCGAGCGCGCGAGTGACCCGCGCATGGGCGTCCGCCATGTTCATGGCGCCGGCCTCGCCGCGCGCGGGAACGAAGCGGATGCGGCCCTGGCGCGCGATCGCGTCGAGGATCGGCATATTGTGGATCGAGATCACGCCGAACACGGTGGTGACGCCGATCTCGGCGAGCGCGTGGGCGATGAGGTCGCCCACCGGCTCGGCGATCGACGCGGTCTCGGTCTGGCGGGCCGGCACAACGGCGGTCATCGCTGTCATCCTTCACATGAAACGCGAGGCGCCGCCCGAGATTTCGAGCTGGGCGCCGGTGATGAAGCCCGCGGCGGGCGAGCACAGAAAGGCAATGGCGCGGGCGACCTCGTCGGGCTCGCCCAGCCGCTCCATCGGGATCTGGCGGCTGCGGGCGATGTCGGCGTACCAGTCCTCGCGCGTCTGCGCGGGGTCCTTGCGCACCGCGAAGCGGCGCTCCCACTGGCCGGAATCGACCAGGCCGAGCATGATCGAGTTCACCCGGATGCGCGGGGCGAACTCGCGCGCCAGCGATTTCACCAGGCTCTGGGCGCCCGCCCGCGCCGCCGCGGTCGCCACCATGTAGGGCTCGGGCTGATAGGCCAGCAGCGAGTTGACCGCGAGGATGGCGGCCGTCTCGCTCTTCTCCAGCATCGGCTTGAAGGCGCGGATCGGATGGATCTGGCTGAAGAATTTCAGCTCCAGCTCCTCGCGCCACGCCTCGTCGGTGGTGTCGGCGAAGGTCGACATGCGGGCCTGGCCGGCATTGTTGACCAGGATGTCGCAGCGCCCGCGCCATTGCTCGACCGCGGCGGCGAAGCGGCCGACCGCCTCCTTGTCGAGCACGTTGCAAGGCAGGGCGAGCAGCGCCTTCTCGGCGGCGTTGCCGAGCAGCGAGGATTTGGCGGCGGCGAGCCGCGCCTGGTCGCGGCCGCAGATCGCGACCGCGGCGCCTTCGGCGAGCAGCAGCCGCGCGGTGGCAAGGCCGATGCCCGACGTCCCGCCGGTCACCACCGCGACTTTTCCATTGAGCCCCAGATCCATGGTCAACCCGCACTCACGGCGAACAACATCGGCGCGCGCCCCTTCATTCTCCGGCCTCGACCAGCGGCGCGGCCCCGGCCGCCCGCGCCGCATCGCCGCCGATCCATCCCAGCCGGCGGGAGATTTCCACGCCGGCTGATCGCAGCTCGGCCCCGATCACCACCCGCCGCGCCTTGTCAGCGAAAGAATTGACCGGGCCGGACACGTTGATCGCACCGAGCGGGGTGCCGGCGAAGTCGAACACCGGCACCGCGGCCGAGCTGATGCCGCTTTCGAAATGGGCGTCGCTCCAGGCGATGCCGGCGCCACGGTCCTGCTCGACCTTGGCATGCAGCGCCGCCAGCGTGGTCGCGGTGTGCTCGCTGAAGCGCCTGAGCTCCTTGCCGGCATAGAGCTTGTCGATCTCGATCGCCGGCATGAAGGCGAGCAGCATGCGGCCCATGGTGGTGGCATGGGCCGGCAACCGGCTGCCGGCCCGGATATTGCTGGCGAGCGGCGTGTTGGGCGTGCGGCGCACGAGATAGAGAATGTCGGCGCCGTCGAGCACGCCGAGGTGGGCGGAGAGCTGGAGCGTCTCCGCCAGCCTGGTCAGCACCGGGACCGCGACCTGCACGAGGTCCTGCGAGAACAGGGCACGCGCGCCCAATTCCAAGAACGACAAGCCGACTTGGAAGCCGGCGCCGCCCGGCCGCCGCTCGACGAAGCCTTCGACCTCGAGCGTATGCAGGAGGCGCAGCAGCGTGGTGCGGTTGATCTTCAGCGTCTTGGCGGTCTCGCTCATGTTGAGCACGGCGTTGCCCTCGGCGACGTGGCGGATGAGCCGCACCGCGCGCTGCACCGGCGGCGCGATATAGGCGCCGTTGCCGGAGCGGCGTTTGCGCCTGCTTCGTTCAAGCATGGGTCGTCGCCTTGTCGCCGACGATGGCGGTGATGGCGCGCGCGACCGCGGCCGGCTGCTCCTGGCAGATTGCATGACCGGCGCCGGCAAACTCCTCGAATGCTTCCCGCGCCGACGGCCGCAGCGCCTCGAACACGCGGTGAGCGCTCGCGGGCGGTGTGATGGTGTCTTTCGACCCGATGAAGACGGCGGTCGGCACCTCTATTTTTGCCGCATCATCGAGCATGCGCCCACTCGCCAGCATGCGCGCGGCCTGGTCGTAGCCGGGCCGCCGCACCGCGGCCATGGCGCTTGCCACCGCTCGCAGCACGTCGGGCTGCGTGGCCGGATCGCCGAGCAGGAGCGGCGAGCGCGCGGCGGCGAATTTTTCCGCGCCCAGGCGGTCGAGATCCTCGATCCGCCGCCCCACCGCCGGCGGCAAGGGATCGCCCTTCTTCGTCCCATGGCCGAGCGACGCCGAGACCAGGACCAGCATCGCGACCTGCTTCGGCGAGTTGACCGCAAACCGCGCCGCGATCAGCGTCCCGAGCGAATGCCCGAGCAGGATGCAGCGCGATATTCCAAGATGCGTGAGCAGCCGGCTCAACGCCGCCGCGTAGTCGGAAGCGTCCGGCCAATCGACGGAGAGCGGCTGCGAAGCGCCATAGCCGGGCGCGTTCCACGCCAGCGCCGGACGGCTCTCGAGCGCCTCGACCAGCGGCACGAAGGATTGGGCGTTGCTGCCGATGCCGTGCAGCAGCACGATGGGGGTTCCCGCGCCGCCGTCGCGCACGAGATAGGAAACGCCGTCAGCCGTGGCTTGCGTGATCGCGCTCATGTGAAGACGAACCCCGCATCGACCGGTAGCAGCTGCCCGGTGAGCGCCAGCGCGCCGGGCGTGAGCAGGAATACGACCGTATCGACGATGTCCTCCGGCGCCTGCGGTCCCGGCACCGCGCGTCCGGTCTCGTACAGCCGGTGGCGCTCCGCCGGCACGTATTCGGTCGCCTCGCAACGCAGGATGCCGGGCGCCACCACCGTGACGCCGATGCCGCGCGGTCCAAGCTCGCGGGCAAGCGAACGGGTCATCGCGATCACCGCGCCCTTGCTCGCCACATAGGCGAGGAGCCGCGGCGCACCCCACAGCGCGGTGTCGGATGCGATATTGACGATGCGGCCGTGCTTGCCGTCGGCGAACAGCGGCGCCAGCGCGCGGGTCACCAGCCAGGTGCCGCGCACGTTCACCCGCATCACGCTGTCCCAGAGGTCGAGATCGATCTCGTCGAACGGCTTGCCGCCCACATTGGTGGCAATCGCCGCATTGTTGACCAAGCCGTGGATCTCGCCCTCGTGCCGGGCGATGTCGCGGGCGAACGCCGTGATCGAATCCGGGTCGTTGAGGTCGACCGCGACGAAACGCGCTTCGGTCGTCTTGGCGAGCTCCCGCGCCACCGCGCGGCCGCCATCGTCGAGGACATCACCGAGCACCAGCGCGGCGCCCGCCTTGGCGCAGGCCCGCGCGATCGCCCGCCCGACGCCGCGCGCGGCGCCCGTGACCACGATGGTGCGGCCGGCGAGCATGCCCGCTCAGACCGCGGTCCGCACCGAGGCCATGTCCTCGGCGGCAAGCTGGTCCTTGACCTGCTGCGACAGCATGCGCCGCATGCGGGCGACGCCGACGTCGTGCTGGTAGAGCATCTCGCGCTTGTGGGCGTCGTGCGGAATGTTGGTGAGCATTTCCCGGTCCTGCTCGAGCACGTGCCAATGCCGCGCCTCCAAGGTGGCGCGATAGAGGAAGCGCCAGGACTCCTTGGCGAGGCCGCCGACCTGGCGGAAGCGCCAGAAGAATGTCATGCAGGAGCCCTCGTCGACCGGCGTTGCGTAACCGATGATGCGGAACGGTCCGCCCGGCCCGGCGGCGTTCGGATAGGGAATGTCGAGCCGGCAATAGACCTGGGTGCCGTCGACCACCACGTGGGTCCAGTCAAGATTGACGTCCTTCTGCTCGACGCGGGCGACATAGAAGCCGTCGTCGCGTTTCTCGACCTGCATCACGTCCTGCTTGGCGCCGAACGCGAGCGTGAAGGAATCGGCGTGCAGGTAGCAGGCATGCATCGGATCGGCGAAATTGTCGTAGACGTAGCGATAGCTGCAGCCCCAGTGCCCCATGCAGAGGATGCTGCTCCAGGCCGGATCGGAGAATTCTGCCGGCAGGTTGAGCGCCGATGGCTGCGGCCGCTCCTTGCTCGGGACATAGACGAAGATGCCGTCGTTGGCCTCGATCACCGAATAGCTGTCGACCGCCTTGCGGCCTTCGAGCGCGCAGCCCGGCATCGCGGGCACCCGCACGATGGTGCCGCTGCCGTCGAGCGTGACGCCGTGGTAGCGGCAGGAGATGTTGTCCTGGTTGACCTCGCCGCGCGAGAGCCGCGCGCCGCGATGCGGGCAATAGTCCTCCAGGCAATGCAGCCGCCCGCCGGTGTCGCGCCAGAGCACGAGATTGCGTCCGAGCGCCTTCACGGCGTGCGGCTTGTCGCGCTTCACCTGCGCGGACTTTCCGACCACGTACCATTGGCCGAGGATGCCGCTGGTCAGCCGCTCCTCGAGGCGATCCTTGTCGACGCTGGTCATCCGGGCTACGAGGCCCCGCCGCCCTTCGGGCGCTTGATCTTGGCGACCGGATGATCGGGCGGATAGGTCGGCGTCACCGGCTTGGCGTTGCCGATGATGACGCACATCAGCGCTTCCTCGATGCCTTCGTTGACCAGGCCGCGATAGACGCCGGGCGGCACCGAGAACAGGTCGCGCTCCTTGAGCACGGTCTCGAACCGCTCGCCCCGATGCTCGATGATGAAGCGCAGCTTGTTGCCGCGCAGCACGAAGAACACCTCCTCGGCGTCGGTATGCAGGTGCAGCGGCCCCTCGCAGCCGGCCGGCAGCACCATGGTCGAGAAGGTGAAGTGCTCGGCCGGCACCGCATTGTCGTCGCCCTCGACGCCGGTGCCGCCGGTGCCGACATAGCGCATCTGGGCGCGGCGGTATTTCGGATCGTAGTCGGCCTGGAACTTGAGCGCGTCCCAGTCGAGCGCACGCGTCTCATAGCGGGCAATGCGCGTGTCGAGCCAGGATGCCAGCGTTTCGCCCTTCGGGATGACGACGCTCTCGGGCCTGATCTCGGGATAGATGGGCTTGTGTTCCATGAGACTTCTCCTTCAGGAATTTCACTCAGCGCATGGCGCGCGGAATGTAGTGCAGCACCCGCGCCTCAAGCACGGCGACGGCGCCGTAGAGCACGATGCCGATCAAGGTCAGCAGCACGATGGCGTTGAACACCATCGCGGTATTGGCCTGGCCTTCGCCGAAAGTGATCAGGTAGCCGAGCCCGGTATTGCCGCCGACCAGCTCGCCCACCGTGACGCCGATCACCGCGAGCGTCGCGCCGATGCGCAGGCCCGCCATCAGCGCCGGCATCGACGCCGGCACCTCGATCTTCCAGAAGATCTGCAGCCGGCTCATGCTGTAGGCACGCGCCAGGTTGATCAGGTCGCGGTCGACCGTCTTCATCGACTGCAGCACGTTGACCAGGATCGGGAAGAACACCACCAGGATGGTGACGATCAGCTTGGGCCAGGCGTTGTAGCCGAGCCACATGATGAACAGCGGCGCAAACGCCACCTTCGGCGCGATCTGCAGGCCGAGGATATAGGGCGAGAGCACCTTCTCGAGCAGCACCGACATGCCGAGCAGGTAGCCCATGGCGGCGCCGAGCAGGCTGCCGATCACGAAGCCGGCGGTGGCGATGGTTACGGTCGAGAGGATGTGAGCGGTGAGGTGCTCGCGCGCGGCCATGCGGCCGAACTCGCGCGCCAGGTCCGACACCGTCGGAATGATGTAGGACGGCACCCCGAGCGCCGGCGGCACGAACTGCCAGGCCAGCAGGAACAGGATTCCGAAGGCGACGCTGCCGATGAGCACCGCGGTCGGCGACGCGGGCGCGGTCGACGGCACCGCTTCTGGATGCTCCCGCGCGACCGGCTCGACCCGCCGCGCGACCGGCTCGCCGCCGAGCGCGCCCGTCCGCTCCACCGCGGGGCTCAGCTCGGACGTGCTCATGCGGCCTTCTCCTGCAGGTGCAGGCTCGCCAGCAGGTGATCGACGTATTCGCGCGCCCGCGGCGCCGAGATACGCGCCATCGGGTTGTCGCGGTCGGGCAGGTCGACCGGGATCTCCTCGATGATGCGGCCCGGCCGCTCGCTCATCACCAGGATGCGGTCGGACATGATCACCGCCTCCATCAGGTCATGGGTGATCAGCAGGGTGGTGATCGCCGAGGAGGCGATGGTCTGCGCAAAGCTCTTCTGCAGGATGAGCTTGGTCTGCGCGTCGAGCGACGAGAAGGGCTCGTCGAGCAGCACGATCGCCGGCTCGATCGCGAGCGTGCGCGCGAGCGCGGCGCGCTGGCGCATGCCGCCCGACAATTGGTAGGGATAGCTGGCGGCGAAATCCTGTAGCCGGCAGCGCTGCAATTCCCGCAGCGCCCGCTCGCGGCGCTCGGCGCGGCTGATCGCGCGCGCCTCGAGCCCGAACTCGACGTTGTGCACGATGGTCCGCCACGGCAGCAGCAGGTCCTTCTGCAGCATGAAGCCGACGCTCGGGTTCGGTCCCTCGACCGGCACCTGGTTCAGCAGAATCCGCCCCTCGCTCGGGCGGTCGAGTCCGGCCACCAGGTTGAGGATCGTGCTCTTGCCGCAGCCGGAGGGGCCGACGATGGCGACGAACTCGCCGCAACGGACGTCGAGGCTCACGCGCTCGATCGCGGTCAGCCACGCGCGCCCGCCGGGCGCCGGGAAGCGCTTCGAGACGCCGATGAGGTCAAGCACCGATGCCGTGTTCAGCATAAGCGGCATCCAGCGAGGCGTTGATCCTTTTGAGCTCCGCTTCCAGCACGGCGACCGTCCACGGGCCCTGCTCGCCTGAGGGACGTTTGACGCCGTCGCGCTCGAGCGCGCAGGCGACCTCCGCGAAGTCGTGCTGTCCGGTGACGAAGACCTTCTCGAGGGCGACGGCGAGCGCGCGCTCCTCCTCGGTGAGCGGCCGGCCGAGGGATTGGTGCTTCAGCCTGGAATGGAGCTCGCTCATCCGCCCTGCGCCATTTTGAACCTTGCGTTCGTATGCGAACAGGGTAACATCGCGGCTGGCGGAGTCAACCGCGGTGTCATTCCGGGGCGCGCCGTAGGCGCGAGCCCGGAATCCATAACCCCAGACAGTGGTTATGGATTCCGGGCTCCCTCGCTCCGCTCGGGCCCCGGTATGACAGCCGAGAGTCAGCGGCACAACGGCACTTGTCGGAGGCGATGGCGTGAGTAGCGACCCTGCCGAGACGATCCTCCTCACCATCTTCCTCAAGCACGACCAGTCGAAGAACCTGGAGAGCATCCAGGGACATCTCGCCGCGACCGGCTGGTGGGAGCGGTTCCCGCCGAAAGGGGTCGAGATCGTCAGCTGGAACGTAGTGATGGGGATCGGACAGATCGTCACCTTGCGGCTGCCGCCGCACCTCATCAATGTGGTGAACGTCGAGATCGAGCGCTGCGCCTGGGGCGCGTTCTCGACCGAGTTCTTCCCGACCTATGACTTCATCCCGGTGCGGGAACGGCTGGCGCGCGAGTGGCGCGAAGCGCGGGCGAAACAAACCGGCGCGAAGGCATGAGTTTTCGCACAGTGCACAATCGGTGAAGGAGATCGACGATGTTGTTCGGTAGCGCGGGCGAGCCTTGCAAGGTCCTCACGGCGGCGGCGCTCGGTGTCGGGCTTTGGATCAACCCGGCGGCGGCCGCCGAGAAGATCACCTATCTGCTGCCCGCGCCGCCGAGCCTGCCGGCGTTCGCGCCCTGGGTGCTCGCCAAGCATCTCGGCTACTACAGCGAGGCCGGCTACGACGTCGACTTCGTGGTGGCGCGCGGCGGCGTCGACGTCGCCAAACAGATCGGCGTCGGCAACGCGGCGATCGGCGGCGCCATCGGCGACACCCCGATCATCGTGCGCGGCAACGGCGTGCCGGTGAAGGCGGTCGGCGTGATGGGCGGCGGCGCGCTCACCGTCGTGGTCGGCCGCAAGGACCGCGGCATCGAGAAGCTCGAGGACCTGCGCGGCAAGAAGATCTCCGTGCTCGCCTTCCAGGACACCACCTATTACGCGCTGCTCGGCGCGCTCGCATCCAAGAACATCACCAAGAACGACGTTGACGCGCAGGCGGTCGGCCCGGCCTCGGTCGCGAGCCTGGTGGTCGCCGGCACCGTCGACGCCTGCGCCTGCACGCCGGACTGGGAGATCAACGTCAAGGACGGCGTCAGCAACACGGTCTCGCTGCCGACCAAGGACTATTTCCAGTCGATGTCGCAGGCCATCCTTGCCTCCGACAAGATGATCGCCGAGCGGCCGGACATGGTGCGCGCCATCGTCAAGGCCACCTTGCGCGGCATGAAGTTCGTGATGGACGATCCCAACAAGGCGGCGCTCGCCTATGTCGAGGCGTCGCCCTCGTTCAAGGGCAAGGAAGAGCTGATGAAGAAGATCCTCGCCAACTACACCGAGCGCACCTACAAGGGGCAGAGCACGCTCGGCGCCATGGACCCGCAGCGGCTCGCCAACCTGCAGAAATTCTACAAGAGCCAGGGCTTCATCGAGGCCGAGCTGCCGGTCGACCAGCTCTACAGCAACGACTTCATCAAGTAGACTCTCGGCGTCAGCGGAACGGCGCGATGGACGAAGCACGACAACGGATCGACGACCTGGTCAACCGCGGCCTGCTCGACCAGTGGTACGCCGTGGCCAAGTCGGTGCAGGTCAAGCCGGGCAGGCCGCACGCCGCCCGCGCGCTCGGACGCGATCTCGTGCTCTGGCGCGACGCCGGCGGCGCGCTCAAGTGCCTGGAAGACCACTGCCCGCATCGCGGCGCGCGTCTCTCGCGCGGCGAGGTCCTCGGCGACCACATCGCCTGTCGCTACCACGGCGTGACGCTCGACGGCAGCGGCAAGATCGTGCGGGTGCCGGCGATGCCGGATTGCCCGCTCGAAGGCCGCAGCCCAGTCGAGAGCTTCCCGGTGGCCGAATCGAACGACGCCATCTTCGTCTATTTCGGCAGCGGCCGGCAGGCCGCGCCGCCGCCGCTGGAGCTGCCCGAGGAATTCACCAGCCCGGAATGGTCGGCGATCCTGTGCGTGTCGCCGTGGTCCTGCAATTATCGCTACGCGCTCGACAACCTCGCCGACCCCATGCACGGCTCCTACCTGCACGCCAACTCCTTCACCTTGGCGTTCGGCGCCAAGCAGGACCTGATGCGGATCGAGAAGACCGCGCGCGGCTTCATCGTCGCGCGGGTCGAGCAGCAGGACGAGAATTTCGACTGGACCGAGATGGTGACCGAGACCGCGGCGCCCTATTGCCGGCTCGACATCCCCTACCCGCCCGCCGCCGGGCCGGGCGGCGTGTTCCGCATCATCGGCTTCACCACGCCGGTCGACGAGGGCAATTGCCTGGTGTTCTTCTGGCGCCTGCGCAAGGCGTCGGGGCTCCCGCGCGAGGTCTGGCGCTTCCTCTATCGCGCGACGCTCGAGGCGCGGCACTGGCATGTGCTGGAGCAGGACCGCGAGATGCTCACCAGCATGCCGGCGGACGCCCGCCGGCGCGAGATGCTCTACCAGCACGACCTCGGCGTCGCCCGCATCCGCCAGGCGCTGGTGAACAAAGCGAAGGCGCAGCTCGCCGCGCAGGATGCATCCGCGGCGAGGTCAGCAGGGTAGCCGCCGTAGGGTGGGCAAAGGCGCGCACCGCTCTGCCTTGCGGCACGATCGCCCTTTGCGCCTTTGCCCACCCTACGAGCCGCGAGCTTGAGGTCGCCTACTCGGCGTTGAAGACCTCTTTCAGGAACCGCGCGCTCGACACCAGCGACTGCGCATTGGCGCGCTCCTCATCCTTGTTCTTCGGCGTGGAGTAGCCGTGGCCGGTGCCGCTGTAGACTTCCAGCTGGAACGGCACCTTGGCGGCGCGCAGCTCCTTGATCACCAGGTCGACCTGGGTGAGCGGATAAGGCACGTCCTCGGCGCCGTGCAGGATCAGCATCTTGCCCTTGACGTTCTGCGCCCATCCCGCCGGATGGTCGTGGAACGAGCCGTGGATCGCGATGATCCCGGCGAGCGGCGCGCCGGTCGCGCCGAACTCGACGACGACTGTCCCGCCGAAGCAATAGCCGACGAGCGCCACCTTGGAGGCGTCGACCATCGGATTCTTGATCAGCGCGTCGAACGCAGCCTGGGCGCGCGCCCGCATCAGCACGCGGTCCTTGTTGTAGATCGCGGTCTGCGCCTGCATTTCCGGCACGTCCTTCGGCAGGATACCTTGGCCGTAGCCGAAGAAGTCGGCCGCGAACGACACGTAGCCGAGCTTGGCCCAGATCTCGGCCTGCGCCATCGTGACCGCCGACATGCCCTGACGCGCATGGATCATCAGCACGGCCGGCCGCTTGCCGGTGACCGCGTCGTCGTAGACCAGATAGCCTTTCAGCTTGACGTCGCCGTGGCGGTACTCGACCCACTCCTTCTTGATCTCGGCCTGCGCCGTGCCGGCCTGCACCGCGAAGGCGGCGGCGAATAGGATGGAAACGAAGCGCATTGTGGTGGTCATGGCGTCCTCCCCAGGAGCTCTCGCCGACCTTCTTTATTTCTGAATTTCTGGATCGGCACCGAACGATAGCAGACTGCGCCTTTGCCCGGAAGGAAGTCGTCCATACGGCCTTGATGTTCGCGATGCTGATGGCGTCGCCTATTCGCCCGGCCGCCGGACGCGAGCGGTGCTATCCTCATCGGCATGGACAACCTCACCAAGCGCGCCCTGGTCGGAGCGCTGCGGTTTCAGCTCGCGCTCGCGGCCTTGATCTTCGTCCCGGCGTGGTCGCTGACGTTCTGGCAGGGCTGGCTCTACTGGCTGGTCATGCTCGCAGGCATGCTGGTGATCACGCTCTATTTCGTCAAGCACGACCCGGCGCTGATCGAGCGGCGGATCAAGGCCGGTCCGCGGGCGGAGCGGCAGCCCCGTCAGAAGCTGATCCAGGTGCTGGCAGGCCTCCTGGCCTGCGCGCTCATCGTCGTGTCGGCGCTCGACCACCGGTTCGGCTGGTCGTCCGTTCCCTCCTCCCTGGTCATCGTCGGCGACGCGCTCGTCGTGCTCGGCTACGTGATCGTGTTCCGGGTCTTTCGCGAGAACTCGTACACGTCGGCGGTGATCGAGGTCGGAGCCGGTCAGCAGGTGGTGGCAACGGGGCCCTACGCGCTCGTTCGCCATCCGATGTATGCCGGGACGTTCCTCGCCTTTTTGGGAACGCCGATCGCGCTCGGATCCTGGTGGGGTCTCGTGTCGACCATTCTGCTCGCGGGCCTGACCGTTTGGCGACTGCGGGACGAAGAGGAGTACCTCGATCGCAATCTTGCGGGCTATGCAGGCTACCGGCGCAACGTGCGCTGGCGGCTCGTGCCGTGGCTGTGGTGAGGCGGCGAGAGGCATTCGTCGTGCCCTTGCGGCACTGCCGCGGCCGCGGGACGAACGCCCCGACCGCAGCCGCCAGCCGCGGACTACCCTGCCGCCCGCTTCCCGACTATGATGGCCCGGCCTGCGCATTCCGCCATGGGTCCCGCGCGTCACAGTTAGGACATCGGCAGTCATGAGTGACCTTCCGTCGGCTCCGTCCACGCCCAAGGACCTCGATCCGGCCGACCCCGCCTTCGTGGCCAAGCTGCAGCAGGCCGCGAACGTCGCGAATGAGAACTGCGACCGCGCCATGGCGCTGGCGCACAAGCTGTCGGGCCAGTTGCGCGAGGCCCAGCACCGGATCAATGAACTCGAGATCGAGGCCGACGGGCTCGTCGACGGGCTACGGAAGGAGACCGAAGCCGCCGTCGCCCAGCTGCAGTCCAACGCCAACGCCCGGGTCGAGCGGGCCAAGAGCGAGGCGGACGAGCGCATCGGACGCCTGACGATCGAGGCCGAGAACCGCATCAGCCGCGCGCAGGAGGAGCTCGCGCAGGCCAAGCAGCAGGCCGAGCAGAGCAAGGCCGAAGCGGCCAAGCGCATCGAGCAGATGAAGGCCGAGGCGGACGAGCGCGTGGCCCGCGCCCAGGCCGAGGCGGACGAGCGCCTGCGCCAGGCGCGCACCGAGGTCGAGCAGCACCTCGCTCGCATGGATGCCGAGCTCGCGCAGGCGAGGCAGGGCGCCGAGCGGGCCAGGATCGAGGCCGACAAGCATATCGAAAGGTCGATGCGCGAGGCGGACGAGCGCGTCGCGCAAGCGCAGACCGAAGCGGCCGGCCGCGCCGACCGCGCGCGGGCGGAAGTGCAGGCTCAGGTCCGCCGGCTCGAGGGCGATCTCGCCCAGGCGATGCAGCGCGCCGAGCGCGCCGAGCGGTGGCTGGTGGTGATCCGCAGGGAGATCGAGGGCCATCTCGATTCCCTCACGCGGAGCGGGCGATCGGCCGGGACGACCAGCGGGGCGACCAAAAGCGGGTCGGGCCGCCCGATGGTCGTGCGGTTGGATTGACGGGCAGACACCGCATAGGCAGCGTGGCTTATCGAGATGCCCCTGCCGGCGGCAAGAACGGCGACCGTTCCGACAATATGTCGGACTACCGCCCGGCGAAATTCGGCACGCGGCGCTCGGCCATCGCCTTGACGCCTTCCTTGAAGTCGTCGGTCTTGCGCAGGCGGCTCTGCTGCTCGAGCTCGTGCTCGGTCGCCTTGCGCACGCGCTCGGCGAGATCGGCGCGCATCGTCGCCCGCGTCGCGATGAGCCCGAGCGGCGCGTTCTCGGCGATCTCGGCGGCGAGCTTGAGCGCCGCGTCGCGCACCTGATCCTGCGCCACCAGCACGTCGGCGAGCCCCCAGCGGTGGGCCTCCTCGCCGGTGACGCGGCGGCTGGTGTAGAACATCAGCGCGGCGTTGGTCTTGCCGATCACCTCCGGCAAGGTCGTGGTCAGCCCGAAGCCCGGATGAAATCCCAGCCGCGTGAAGTTGGCGCAGAAGCGCGCCTCCGGGCAGGTGACGCGGAAGTCCGCCACCATCGCGAGCCCGAGGCCGCCGCCGACCGCCGCGCCCTGGACCGCGGCGACGATCGGTTTGCTGGTGCGGAAGAGACGCACCGCCTCCAGATAAAGGTGTCCGACCGGCTGCGCCTGCTCGCCGGGCCGCTGGCCCTCGCGGTTGAGCGTGCTGCCGTCGCCGAAATTGGCACCGGCGCAAAACGCCTTGCCCTGCGACGCCAGCACGACGACGCGGCAGCCGGCGTCCTGGTCGAGCGCCTCGAACGCGCCGGCGATCTCCCGGATCAGGGCGAGGTCGAAGAAATTGTTCGGCGGCCGCCGGATCTCGACCAGCGCGACGAAGCCGGATGTCTCCACGCCGATGTCCTTGAACGGGCCCATCTGACAGTCCTTTCGTTTTTTCCTCAGCCGCGCAGGAAGCGCTCGCGCGCGCAGCGGTAGTCGGCCATCGCCCGCATGGCGCGGGCGCAATTGACCATGCTGGTGAACAGCGGATAGCCGGCCTCGCTCATGAGCGCGACGCAGGCTTCGGCCGGCCGGGTGTAGCTCCACATGAATATCGGCTTTGCGCTCTCGCGCGCGAGCGTCGTGAGCGCCTCCCGGTCGCGCAGCAGGAGCCGCGGATGGCGTCCGGTGACGACCACGATCACGCCGTCGACCGCCGGCGAGCCCGCCACCATCCGGGCGAACGGCGCATAGCCCACTGCATGCACCGCCTGGGCGGTCACGTCGACCGGATTCTGCGAGGTGCCGTAGGCGGGAAGATGCGCGTCGATCGATCCGCGCGTCGCGGCGTCGAGCTCCGGCACGTCGAGGCCGGCGGCGGTGCAGGCATCCGCCAGCCAGGCGCCGCCGCCGCCCGACGATGTGCAGATGCCGACCCGCAAGCCTGCGGGCAGCCGCGTCCCGAAGGCCAGGAATGCCGCCGCCATGTCGACCATCTCGGCGGGGTCGCGGCTCTCGATCACGCCGTAGCGCTCGAACAGGGCGCGGTAGTCGGCGTGGGCGCCGGCGAGCGCGCCGGTGTGCGAGCGCACCGCCCGGCTGCCGGCCGCCGATTGCCCGAGCTTGCCGACGATCAGCGGTTTGCCGGCGCGCAGCGCGCTCGCCGCCACGCGCTCGAAGGTCGCGCGGTTCTTCACGTCCTCGAGCAGCAGCAGGAAGACGTCGGTCTTGCCCTCCTCCAGCATGTAGTCGACGAGATCGAACGCCTCGAGGCAGGCTTCATTGCCGGTGGTCACCACGTAGCGGAACGAGAGGTCTTTCGGCCGGCCGTGGTCGAACAAGGAAAAGCCCATGCCGCCGCTTTGCGAGATCACCGCCACCTGGCCGCGCGCGCGCCCGTCCTGCGGAACGAGCGGCGTCGCGCCCGCTTCCATCACCGGCGAGAAGGTCGGGCACAAGCCCGCCGCCGTGTTGGCGAAGCCCTCCGCGTTGGGGCCGGTCACCGCCATGTCGTGGCGGGCGGCAATGGCGCGGACCTCGTCCTGCAGCGCGTGGCCCGCCCCATCCGCCGTCTCGGCGAAGCCCGAGCTGAGAATGGTCGCTGCCCGGATGCCGGCGGCGCCGCAGCGCTCGAGCTCCTGCGGCACGAATTTCGCCGGGATGATCAGCACCGCGAGATCGGCGGGCGCCGGCAGCTCGTCGACCGAACGGAAGGCTTGCAAACCTTGCACCTCGGAGGCGCTGCGGCTCACCGGATAGATCGGCCCGGCGAACGGGTGGCCTTTCATGATCTGCAGCACGCGCCCGCGCAGGCCGCTGGTGTCGGACGACGCGCCGATGACGGCCACCGAGCGCGGCCACAGCAGCTTTCCGATGTCGGGCACGACGTTTCTCCGGAGAGGCGGCCTCTGCCGCTCGGACAATTTTCATCAATGATGGGAAGCTGAACAAGTGCCGCGCGGACCAACAGCATCGACAAACCCGACGCCTGGACAGACGGGTCGCAGCAAGCGCCCCGTCACTCCATTCCGTCCCACGGCCGGGGATCGCGTCTGATCATCAGCCGGATGAACGGGTCCGGGTCCACGCCGAGGATCCTGCCGTCGCTGTCATAGACGGCATTCGGCTGCCCGCGCGGCGACGCCTCCGGTGCCGGCTTCGCGGGCTGGTTCTTGCCCTTCTTCGACGCAGCATCGGCCGGCACCGCGACAAGCGCGACCGAGGCGGCGATGGCGGCGGCCAGGAGGATGAGTCTTTGCATCTCGGGGCACCCGACGACGGTGGTCTACGACGTCAATGTACTCCGGCTGCTGCCTGTCGCAACGGTTGAAATCGCGCGGATTTATCAACCGGCCATTAATCCACCGCCGCTAGAGACTGGCATCGGATCAATCCGGTTCAAGATGCATGCAGCGTGAATTCGGCAAGCGGGCCCTCGTGCGCTCACCGCTCCAAGCGCCGGCACAACCAGTTCCGGCGCCGGCGAACAAGACGACGCGTGATCCGACACTGATGCGCCGGGCGGTGCTGGCGATCGCTCTGACCGTCACGATCGTCGGCGGCATGTTCCTCATCCCGAGGCTCGGGCAGTGCGACGGCCAGCGCGGCCTGCTCGGACTCGACTGGTGCCGCCTCATGAAGACGAGCGTCGAGGGCGGGTCGCGCGGCCTGGCGATCGGCCGCGGCATGACCTCGGGGAGTGGGCGTTAAACCACGGCCGCTGCTTGGCGCGACGGCCGGACCGTTCGCGCGAGAGGGGCGCGCAAAACGCAACAGGCAGCTCAGGTGCCGTGATCAGATTATCATCATGTAACCACGCGACGACCAGCGGAACTTGTCGTGACAGGCTCTCTCAATGCCTCTTGGAAGCCTCGGCATTGAGCTACCGCGCGCAGGCGAGGTACGCGCGCCCAGTGCATTTCTGAATCGGCTCCAGTTCCTCAAATCAATATCTCCCGCGGTTCGCCGCTACCGCTCAGCGCCGCTGCCGTCGAGTGCGATGTCATTGCGATCCAGGCGCGACGGGGACTAAACTAAGCGTATTCGATCCAACGAGGTTGGTGTGCTTCTGGTCCAAGTGGAGCTGGGGCATGGACATGACCCCGGGGGAAGCGCGCAGGCGGAACTGGCACCGGATATGGCCGGCGCTGGTGACCTTTTCAATGCCCGTTGCGTTTCTGTTGTTAGTTATGGAAAAGACAGTCCACTATTTGGTGCCAGCAGACCGTGAGATATGGCCGGGACTCGACGCCAATGTTTTCTTACTCGACGCTTTCAAACGCTTCGCTCACGACGTAGAAGGCCGTCTCCTGTTTGGCACAGCGAGCGCTTTCATCCGTCTCGCCTCGTTTGCATGTTGCGTGCTCGCGCTTTGGTTGCTGGTGCGGAAGTTCGGGTGGCGAGCCGGAGGCGGCATCTTTATCGGGTCAACCGCGTTTGGGATTGCTATCGGCTACTGGCTGACGAGTGAGAACATCATCTTTTTTAATTTTTTGTACACCCCCATTCAGCTGGCGCAAAACGCGGGCGTCGTGTTACCGGGTACAATCGACCGGTTGAAGTGTACGATCATGTTCAACATGATCGTCGGCATCGGAGCTTGTGGCGCGTTGCTTGCGGCCTTCAGTGCCGTCGCCGTGCGCGCCAAGCCTAGGGAGCTGACAGCCGCGTGCCTGCAGCGACGAGTGGAAGAACTGCAACTGCTCTTTCTATCCGCGTCAATACTCTTGGTAATATTGATCGTAGTCAGCAAAATAGAACTCGCTTGGCCGCGAGTGCTAATGTCCTCCAAAGACGACATGGCGAAGTCGTACGGCGCCCTCGCTGGAGCTCTCGCCAGTCATTGGGCGGCGAGCGCAACAGGGGTGCTTGTTTGCGCGGGCCTGCCCGCCTTTTGCTCCGTCCAGGCCGATATTCGCTTGGCCGCCGAAGCCGCGACCCATGAGCGAGCGAACGGTCACGACTGGCGGCAGAGGAATCATCTCGAGTTCGCGCCGATGTCCGTTCTCGCATCGATCGCAGCCGCCGCGCCACTACTTACTGGCCCGGCGATTGACCT